>JAGWNX010000056.1 GCA_028872955.1 Acidobacteriota bacterium | reverse complement strand
GTGGTGACCAGTGATGGCGGGCACCAGGACGCCAGCAATCTGGCCTCGGAGGCGGCCTTTGGCCTGGACCCTGAGTCGCGCAAAGACTACAACTATCGCTCGACCAAGCTGGTCTCTGATGTCGCAAAGCAGTTGCTGGCGCACTACTACGCGCGGCCTGTGCAGCGGGCTTACTTTATGGGCTGCTCGAACGGTGGCCGCGAAGGCATGCAGATGGCGGAGCGGTATCCTGACGCGTTTGACGGCGTATTGGCAGGAGCGCCTGCGTTTGACCTGACCCATGCTGCGATTGCAGAGGCCTGGAACACGCAGCAGGTGGCGTCGATCTCGCCGAAGGGCGCTGACGGCAAGCCGGATCTGCAGCGAGGCTTGACCGAGGATGACCTGAAGCTGGTGGTGCATGCGGTTCTCGAGAAGTGTGACGCGCTGGATGGGCTGAAGGATGGAATGATCTTTAACACGGCGGCCTGCCACTTTGACCCCAGCGTGTTGACCTGCCAGGAGGGCAAGGCCGATGGCTGCCTGAGCGCCGCCAAGGTGAAGGTGATTGCCGCGCTGTTCTCCGGACCCAAGGATTCGCAAGGGCGAGCGCTCTACTCCTCCTGGCCCTTTGACAGTGGACTGGCAGAGGCCGGCTGGCGGGTGTGGATCACGGGATTGGGGCCGACGCCGGCGATCAATACTGTGGTGACGCACGGGTTTTATAACGGGCTGGCGCTGCAGGGCCAGGGCCCCAAGGTAGAGGCCGCGAGCTTTGACTTCGATCGCGACAGTGCGCGGATACTGGCTGCATCCGCGGACATCAACGCCACGGCCACGGACTGGTCCGCCTTTGCCCGGCATGGTGCCAAGCTGCTGCTGTACCACGGCGTCAGCGATCCGATCTTCTCTGCCGATGACCTGGTGCGCTACTACCGCGAGTTAGAGGCGGCCAACGGCGGCAGGCAGCGGACGCAGGAGTTTGCGCGCCTGTTCCTGGTGCCGGGAATGAACCACTGCAGCGGTGGCCCGGCGCTGGATAACTTTGACGCGCTGGGCACGCTGCAGCAGTGGGTGGAGCAGGACAAAGCTCCGGCGCGCATCGTTGCAACGGGGCGCGCGTTCCCGGGCAGGAGCCGCCCGCTGTGCCCGTATCCGCAGTATGCGCAGTACGACGGCAAGGGCAACCCTGAGGACGCTGCCAGCTTTGCCTGCAAGTCGGAGTCGCGATGACGCCCAGGGCACCAGAGCTGGAGTTTGTGTGCCAATTGCGGGTGACGATTGGCGAAGCGACGGAGACGGGTCTGACGCCCGCTGGTCGCACGCGCGTGATTCCCATTACCGGCGGAAGCTGCACCGGCCCTCGGCTGCTGGGGACGGTTCTGCCTGGCGGGGCGGACTGGCAACTGGTGCGGCCCGATGGAACGACGCTGCTGAATGCGCAGTATGCACTGGAGACCGCAGAGGGAGCGCGGGTTGAGATTCACAACCAGGGCGTGCGTTTTGATCCACAGGGCGCACTGGCTCGCATGCAGGCAGGCGAGGTGGTTGATCCGAGCGCGTACTACTTTCGAACGACACCACGCTTCCATACGGCAGCGACGCAGTATCAGTGGCTGATGCAGTCCGTCTTTGTGGCCGATGCCGAGCGCTATGTGGATTGCGTCATGGTGCGTGTGTGGCGCGTCCTCTAGTTTGCCCGGGTGGCTGGCGTTAGCCCCACACCTCGCGGGCAACCTCGGCCACCAGTTTGAGCTTGGCCCATTGATCGTCCTCGGTGAGCAGGTTGCCTTCCATGGTGGAGGCAAAGCCACACTGCGGGCTGAGTGCAAGCTGCTCCAGCGGCAACACCTTGGCGGCCTCGTCAATGCGCCGCAGCACATCCTGCTTGTTCTCGAGTTCGGCGCGTTTGGAGCTGATGAGTCCGAGCACGACGATCTTGTTCTTGGGTACGAAGCGCAGCGGGGCAAAGCTTCCGGAGCGCTCATCGTCGTACTCCAGCAGAAAGCGATCGACGGCAAGCTCGTGGAAGAGGCGCTCGGCGATGGCATCGTAGCCGCCCTCGGCGTACCAGTGGCTGCGGTTGTTGCCGCGGCACAGGTGAATGGCAAGGGTGACGCCGGGTTGGCGGGCAGCTGCAAAGCATGCGTTGTCCGCCTGGAGCGATGCGGTCAGCATCTCGGGGGCGTTCACCCGCAACTCCTGCTCCATCCGGGCGGTCCACTTGGGGTCCAGGTAGTAACTATAGCGCGGTGCATCGATCTGCAGGTAGGCGACGCCCTCGGTAGCGAGGCGCGCAATGTCTGTGGTCATGATGCCTGTGACGGCATCCAGAAGGGCGTAGGGATCGCTGTAGACGCGATCGGTGATGCCGTACTTGAAGGAGATGGCCGGAAACTGGGTGGCGCTCGGCAGCGTCATCTTGATGGGACCGGGCGCGTGGCTGCGCAGAAACGGCAGCTCGTGGCCGGTAAGCGGCTCTCGCTGGCGCAGGGTCGAGGTGACAATTCCGCTCACCTTGCTGGCGGCGGGTGCGGCTGGCTGTGCGGCGTCTTTCCACGTGCGCGAGACGGCGTCGTCGAAGTCGAATCCCTCGACGGCATCGGTGAAGTCGCTCATGAAGTTGAGGCGGCGCAGCTCGCCATCGGTCAACACATCCAGGCCGAGCTCCTGCTGGCGCTCGAGCACACGCAGAATGTGTGCATTCTCAATCGGCTCCAGCGTCTCGCGGGATGCGTGGGCGGCGCGCGCTGCCAGCAACTCGGCTGGGCGCAGCAGACTGCCGACGTGATCGGCACGATAGAACGGGGGCATGGCGTGGCTCCTTCGCCGACGGCATGCAAGGCCTGTCGTCGGCACGCCACAGCTTACAACAAGATGCGTTGCAGTGACTCGGCACCGGTCTGTAGCACGGGCAGACAGGTGCGCAGCAAGCTCTTCTCCTGGATGCGGGCCACGTGGGTGCCGATGTTGATGGCGGCTACGACGCGGTGGTTGCGCGCCAGCACGGGGACAGCCAGCGAGCGCAGCCCAGCCTCAAGCTCCTCGTCCACGATGGCGTAGCCCTGCCTGCGGACCTTCAGAATCGCCGCACGCAGCGCCGCGATGCGGGTGATGGTTTTGGGCGTGTAGGCGCGAGGTTGCAGGCGCGACAGGTAAGCTTCCAGCTCCGTATCAGGCAGTGCGGCCAACAGGACGCGTCCCATGGAGGTGCAGTACGCGGGCAGGCGACTGCCGATGGATAGCCCGGCGGCCAGCACGCGGCTGGCAGCTGCGCGCGCGATGTAGACGATCTGGTCGCCGTCCAGCACGCTCATGGAGGAGGACTCGTGGAGCCTTGCGGAGATGCCTTCCAGAATCGGCATGGCTGCCTCCACCATGGTGGACGACGAGAGGTAGGAGAAGCCCAGGCGCAGCACCGGGGCCTTCAGCCGGAAGACCTGGCGGGAGCGCTCCACGTAGCCGAGCAGCTCCAGCGTCAGCAGCAGGCGGCGAATCGCTGCGCGCGAGAGGCCGGTGCTGTGTGCGATCTCGACGATGGTGCGGCCGTCGGTGTAGCCCTCAAAGCTCTCAATGACGCGCAGTCCCCGGGCCAGGGAGAGCACGAAGTCAGGGTTGCCGGCCTGGGCGTCGAGCGGATCGACGGGTTGTTGGTTGGCGGAGGCCTTAGGCATGGTCTGCTCCCATATGTACGTTTACCGCACATCTTGTACAACCTAGCACATCACGCGCATAATGCTCCGGTCGGTACAACGTACAGGAGAGGGCATGGCAGAGTGGATGTCGCTGGCGGATGCGATCCGCGAGCATGTGCACGATGGCGACTGTGTGGCGATGGAGGGCTTTACGCACCTCATTCCATTTGCCGCGGGCCACGAGGTGATCCGGCAGCGACGTCGCAACCTGACTCTGGTGCGGATGACGCCGGACCTGATCTACGACCAGATGATTGGGGCTGGCTGTGCGGCCCGGCTGATGTTCTCCTGGGGCGGCAATCCCGGAGTTGGCTCGCTGCATCGCTTTCGGGATGCGGTGGAGAACAACTGGCCCGCTCCGCTTGCGATCGAGGAGCGCAGCCACAGCGATCTGGCGAACGCGTATGTGGCCGGGGCGGCCAATCTTCCGTTTGCTGTGCTGCGTGGGTACACGGGCTCTGACCTGCCCAGGGTGAACGATCGCATTCGTACGATTGCTTGTCCGTTTACGGGAGAGGTGCTGGCGGCTACGCCCTCGGTGCGACCTGACGTGACCGTGATTCACGCGCAGAAGGCGGACTGGAAGGGCAACGTGCTGCTGTGGGGGATTCTGGGCGTGCAGAAGGAGGCCGTGCTGGCGGCCCGGCGTGTGGTGATCACGGTGGAGGAGCGCGTGCCGCAATTGCATGCGCCACAGAATGCCTGCATCCTGCCGGCCTGGGTGGTGAACGCCGTCTGCGAAGTGCCGCGCGGAGCCACGCCCTCCTACGCGCACGGCTACTATGAGCGAGACAACGTCTTTTATCGCGCGTGGGATCGCATTGCGCGTGAGCGCGAGACCTTTGTCCGCTGGATGGAGCAACACGTGCTCTCGACCAGCGATTTTGCGGAGTATCTCGCACTGCAGCAGGATGCCGCAGTGCAGGCGGTGTATCGATGAGCCAGAGTTACAGCGCAGACGAGATGATGACGGTGGCTGCGGCTCGTATGTTGCGCAACGGGGCGGTGTGCTTTGTGGGCATCGGGCTGCCGTCGACGGCGGCGAACCTGGCGCGGCTGACCCATGCGCCTGATGCGGTGCTGATCTACGAGTCCGGACCGATCGGAGCCAAGCCGAGTGTGCTGCCGCTCTCCATCGGCGATGGCAACCTTGCCGAGACAGCCGACACGGTGGTCTCCACGCCGGAGATCTTTCGCTACTGGCTGCAGGGCGGGCGCATCGACGTTGGATTTCTGGGAGCGGCGCAGTTGGATCGCTATGCCAACATCAACACCACGGTGGTGGGGTCGTATGAGCGACCCAAGGTGCGGCTGCCGGGTGCGGGTGGTGCGCCGGAGATCTCGTCCTCGGCCAAAGAGGTGCTGATCGTAGTCAAGCAGTCGAAGCGCACGTTTGTGGACAAGGTGGATTTTGTAACTTCGGTTGGCTATCTGACGGGTGGCGACTCGCGCGAGCGGGCGGGCCTGCCGGGCAAAGGGCCGGTCGCGGTGATCACGGATCTTTGCATTCTGCGGCCAGACCCGGTGACGCGCGAGTTGATGGTGGCGACTCTTCATCCTGGAGTGACGCGCGATAGGATTGTGGCCAGCACGGGCTGGCCGGTGCAGTTCTCCGCAGAGTGCGAAGAGACGGAGGCGCCGCGCGAGACTGAGCTTGCCGTGCTGCGCGACCTGAAGGCCCGCACTGCGGCAGCCCATGGCGAGACAGGAGACGGGGCATGAGGGCAGTCTTTCTATGTGATGCGCTGCGCACGCCGATCGGTCGCTATGGTGGTGCGCTGGCGACCGTGCGTGCCGATGACCTGGCTGCGGTGCCGTTGCGGGCGCTGGTGGAGGCAAACCCGCAACTCGACTGCGAGCAGGTGGATGAGGTGATGCTGGGCTGCGCCAACCAGGCAGGCGAGGACAACCGAAACGTGGCCCGCATGGCTCTGCTGCTGGCGGGCCTGCCGGAGTCGGTGCCGGGGAGCACGTTGAATCGCCTGTGCGGGTCAGGGATGGACGCGGTAGGCACAGCCGCGCGCGCAATTGCATGCGGAGAGGCTGAGCTGGTTCTGGCTGGTGGTGTCGAGTCCATGACGCGCGCACCGCTGGTGATGGGCAAGGCAGAGTCGGCGTATCAGCGCTCGGCAGAGATCTTCGATACAACGATTGGCTGGCGCTTTGTGAACCCGCAACTGCGCGCGCGGGTTGGCACGGATTCCATGCCGGAGACTGGCGAGAATGTTGCGCGCGAGTATGGCGTGGAGCGGGCAGCGCAGGATGCGTTTGCCTGGCGGAGCCAGATGCGCGCCGCGCAGGCTGCAGGCTTCCACGCAGAAGAGATTGTGCCGGTAACGATTGCTGGTCGTAAAGAGCGTGTGGCGGTCGCTGCGGATGAACACCCGCGCCCGGAGACGACGCTGGAGAAGCTGGCCCAGCTCAAGCCGCTCTTCCCCGGGGGAAGCGTGACGGCAGGGAATGCTTCCGGTGTGAATGATGGGGCTGCCGCTATGATTCTGGCGTCAGAGGCGGCGGTGGCTCGCCATGGATTGCGGCCGCGAGCCCGCATTCTGGGCATGGCTACGGCGGGCGTGGCACCGCGCGTGATGGGCATGGGGCCGGTGCCGGCGACGCTTAAGCTGCTGGCGAGGTTGAAGCTGAGTCTCGAGCAGATGGACTGGATCCAGTTGAACGAGGCCTTTGCCAGCCAGGCTGTGGCTTGCCTGCGGCAGCTTGGAGTGCCGGAGGACGCCGCGCATGTGAACGCGAGAGGTGGTGCCATTGCGCTGGGACATCCGCTGGGCATGAGCGGAGCCAGACTGGTGATGACTGCAGCGCACCAGCTGGAGCGGGACGGTGGTCGCCTGGCGCTGGCGACGATGTGCATTGGAGTGGGCCAGGGAATCGCACTCGCGCTGGAGCGCGTGTAGGAGAGGGATGTGAGTACGCTGAACCATGTAACACCAGCGTTGGAAGGAACGCAGCCTGCGTACAACTTTCCGCCGTATGTCTCGTCGGTGGCACGCTCGCCGCGACTGCCGCTGGTGCTGCTGCCAGAGACGTTGACCGAGCGCTGCGGGCCTGTGTTCGGTCAGGGGCTGCTCTTGCCAGACGACAACGACCTGACCGCGCAGCAAGGCGGCGATCCGCAGGGAGAGCGCATCTATGTCCACGGCCGTGTGCTGGACGAAGATGGCCAACCGGTGCGTGGTGCGCTGGTAGAGATATGGCAGGCCAACGCTGCGGGACGCTACCGGCACAAGGTGGATACACATGATGCGCCGCTGGACCCGCACTTCCAAGGCGCGGGCCGCGCGCTGACCAATGACGATGGCTACTACTGCTTCAAGACGATCAAGCCGGGAGCGTACCCCTGGGGCAACCACCACAATGCTTGGCGGCCAGCGCACATCCACTTCTCGTTGTTTGGCGCAGGCATTCTGTCGCGGCTCGTAACGCAGATGTACTTCCCGGGTGACCCGTTGCAACCGTTGGACCCGATCTTCAACAGTATTCCGGACGAGGCGGCGCGGCAGGGACTGGTCGCGCGCCTGGATATGGAACGTGCGGAGCCCAACTACGCGCTGGCTTATGCATGGGATATTGTGCTGCGCGGTCGCAGCGAGACTTTGTTTGAGGAGGCGCGGCGATGAAGGGCACCGAGGTGTGGATCGCCGATGGGTCGCAGACCGTGGGGCCTTACTTCCGCATTGGGCTGCAGTATCTGGTGGAGCGCGCGCCCACTCTGGTCCCCGGTGCCGAGGGGACGGTGACGATCCGCGGCCGCGTGCTGGATCGCGATGGCGCAGCCGTACCGGATGCCCTGCTGGAGTTCTGGGGCGCGAACGCGGAAGGGAAGTACGGCAGCGTCGCGAGCGGCACGGACTTTCCTGCAGGCTTTTATCGCGTGCCGACGGACGGGCTTGGTGCGTTTGAGGTGACCGTGCAGCGGCCCGGAGTCTCTGCGGCGGGTGATGGACGCAGTCAGGCTCCGCACTTTCTGGTGCTGGTCTTCATGCGCGGGCTGCTGCGGCATCTGCTGACGCGTGTGTATTTTGCCGGAGATGAAAGCAACGCCTCGGACCCGGTGTTGCAAGGCACGCCGGACGAGCGTCGTGGCACGTTGCTGGCACAGCCCGTGGTGCCCGGCAGCACGCTGATGGAGTGGAATCTTGTGCTGCAGGGCGCGGACGAGACCGTATTCTTTGCGTGGTAGGGAGACTGAGACGGATGGATGATGGCCTGAACGCGCTGCTGTTTGCCAGCCCGCAGATGCGGGAGATCTTCTGTGTGGAGCGACAGCTGCGCTGCATGTTGCAGTTTGAGTGGGCGCTGATGGCTGCGCTGGAGAGCCATGGCCTGGCAGAGGAGGGCTCCGCTGCAGCGGTGGCTGCGCTTGTAGACGGCGGGTTTGTTGACCGCGAGGTGTTGCGGCAGGAGGCTGTAGCCGCGGGCAACGTGGTCATTCCCTTGCTACGACAGCTGCAGCAGCAGCTCAGTTCTACGCCTGCGGCGCGCGCGCTGCATCTGGGGGCCACCAGTCAGGATGTTCTGGACACGGCGCTGGTGCTGCAATTGCGCGAGGCTGTAGCCGTGCTGCAGGACACGGCCCGAAAGCTGGAGATGGCGTTGACTCGAAAGGTCGCGACCCACGCCAGAACGCTGCTGAGTGGCAGGACATGGCTGCAAGGGGCACCGCCGACGACTCTGGGACTGAAGCTGGCAGGCACACTGGTCGCGCTGCGTCGGCACCGTGCGCGCCTGCAGGCTGCGGCGCAGGGGGCGCTGGTGCTGCAGTTTGGCGGTGCGGTCGGCACGCTGTCTGTTCTGGGCGAGCATGCCGCTGGCGTGGAGGCTGATCTGGCGCAACACCTGCAACTGCCCGTTGCGGAGCTGCCCTGGCACACGCAGCGGGACGGCCTGGTGGAGTTGGCCGCAACGCTGGGTGTGCTGCTGGGCTCGCTGGGCAAGCTGGCACGTGACCTGGCGCTGCTGATGCAGACCGAAGTAGCCGAGGTGGCGGAGGCGAAGCAGGCCGGCAAGGGCGGGTCGTCCACCATGCCCCATAAGCAGAACCCCGTGGGCTGCGCTGCTGTGCTGGCAGCCGCGACGCGTGCGCCCGGGCTGGTGGCCACCATGCTGGCCGCCATGCCGCAGGAGCACGAGCGTGGGTTAGGGAACTGGCAGGCAGAGTGGGAGACGCTGCCGGAGCTGTGTTCGTTGGCAGGGATGGCGTTGCAGCGCAGCCTGGAGGTGGTGGAAGGTTTGCAGGTGAATGCGGCCAGGATGCGGGAGAATCTGGACGCATCGCTTGGACGGAACATGGCCGAGGCTGTGAGTGCGGCCCTGGCTGCGCGGCTTGACCGGGTCACGGCACACGAACTGGTTCGTCGCGCCACTGCGATGTCGCAACTGCGTGGCACACCCCTCGGCGAGGTGCTGCAGCAGATGCCGGAGGTGACGGCGCATCTGGACGCGGAGCAGATCCATCGCCTGCTAGACCCGGAGAATTATCTTGGCAGCACGGCGCGGTTTCTTGCGCGCGTCTTAGGAGAGAACGATGCCGATGCTTGATTGCGGAACACACCAGCTGCACTACACATGCAGCGGGCCTGAGGGAGCAACGCCCCTGCTGCTGCTGCACTCGCTGGGCTCCAGCCTGGAGATGTGGCGCAAGGTAGTGCCTGCGTTGGCCGAGCACTATCGCGTTCTGTGCCTGGATTCGCGTGGCCACGGAGGCAGCTCAGTGCCAGAGGGGCCCTACACGCTGCAGCAACTTGGAGCCGATGCGATCGCCCTGCTGGATGCGTTGCAGGTGCAGCGCGCTCATGTGTGCGGACTGTCGCTTGGCGGGTTGATGGCGATGTGGCTGGCCTTGCACCATCCACTGCGCGTGGATCGCCTAATCCTTGCGAATACCGCGTCGCGCATCGGCTCTGACGAGGTGTGGCAGGCGCGTATGCAGCAGGTGCAGCAGCAGGGCATGGAGGAGATTGCACGGGTCACGCCGGAGCGCTGGTTCACACCGGCGTATCGCCAGGCGCATGCCGACGAGATGGAGCAGATTCGCAGTATGGTGGCGAGTACCGCGCCTCAGGGATACCTGGGCTGCTGTGCGGTGCTGCGTGGCAGCGACCTGACAGCGCAGCTGTCAAAGATCGAGCATGCCAGTCTAGTGGTGGCCGGCAGCGTAGACCCGGCTACGCCTCCTGAGCAGCTGCGTGCGCTGTGGAAGGCACTGCCACAGGCCCGCTACCTGGAGTTGGAGGCGTCGCACCTCTCCGCGTGGGAGTGCTCAGAGCAATTTGCGGATGCCGTGTTGGCGTTTCTTTTGGGAGATCGACGCAATGGATGAACAGGAGCGGTTTGAGGCAGGGATGAAGGTCCGCCGCGAGGTGCTGGGGGACGCTCACGTCGACCGTGCAACGGCGAGCCAGACGGCACTGGATGCGGAGTTTCAGCAGATGATAACCCGCTACGCGTGGGGAGAGATGTGGACGCGGCCTGGGCTTTCAAGACATGCACGCAGCCTGCTGACGATTGGACTGATGGTCGCGCTGAATCGCGAACAGGAGTTGCGTCTGCACCTGCGCGCGGCACGCAACAACGGGGTCACGCTGGACGAGATTCGCGAGGTGCTGTTGCACTGTGCCGTGTACTGTGGCGTGCCTGCGGCCAATGCTGCTTTTCACGTGGCGAAGGACGTTCTGCGGCAGGACGAGGCTTCGACATCTGGAGAGGACTCGCAGCATGCGCGTTGAGACGCAGGTGTGCGTCGTGGGAGCAGGGCCGGCCGGGCTGATGCTCTCGCACCTGCTGGCGTTGCATGGTATCCACTCCATTGTGCTGGAGGCGCGCTCGCGCCAGTACTGCGAAGAACGTGTGCGTGCGGGCGTGCTGGAGCAGACGAGTGTAGCGATGCTGGAGCAGTCTGGGCTGGCAGCGCGACTACACCGCGAGGGGATGCGTCACGAGGGGTTGGATCTTGGGCTGAACGGCAGGCTGCACCGCATTGCCCTGCAGGAGCTGACGGGCAAAGGCGTCACCGTCTACGGTCAGCAGGAGGTCGTGAAAGATCTGATTGCGCGCCGCCTGGCTGATGGGGGCGATCTCCGCTTTGAATGTGGCGAAGTCTCATTGCACCAGCTTGACTCTGCCCATCCCCTGGTGCGTGTGGCTGCCGCTGGCGGCGAGTACGAGATCCATTGCGACTATGTGGCAGGTTGCGATGGCTTTCACGGCGTTGCCCGCAGCAGCATTCCGCAGGGCGTGCTGCAGTGCTACGAGCGCACCTATCCCTTTGCGTGGTTGGGTATTCTGGCAGAGGCCGCACCCTCGCGCCAGGAGCTGGTGTATATGCAGCATGATCGCGGATTCGCGCTGTACAGCATGCGCTCCCCAAGCGTTACGCGTCTGTATCTCCAGTGTGCACCGGACGAGGATCTGACCGAGTGGAGCGACGATCGCATCTGGAGCGAACTGCACGCCAGGCTGGACAGCCACGATGGATGGAAGCCAAACGAAGGTCACATCCTGCAGAAGAGCGTGACCGGCATGCGCAGCTTTGTCGTGGAGCCGTTGCAGTACGGCAGGCTATTTCTTGCTGGAGACGCAGCCCATATTGTGCCTCCCACAGGTGCAAAAGGCATGAACCTGGCATTTGCCGATGTGTACTATCTGGCCGAAGCCATGCAGGAGTACTACCGCCGGGACAGCAGTGAGCGCTTGCAGCAGTACTCGGCCACGTGTCTGAGGCGCATCTGGCGGGCGCAGCGCTTCTCCTGGTGGATGACCTCGCTGTTGCATCGCTTTGCAAGTGACAGTCCATTTGACCGCAAACGCCAGATGGCCGAGCTGGACTACGTGATGAATTCGCGAGCAGCGGCAACCGCACTGGCTGAGAACTACGTTGGTCTACCGCTTGAAGCCTAGCGCAACCAAACCGAGCTGCACCGCAACAAGGAGACGACGAAGATGACCGACTACACAGGGCGCTGGACAACCGTGAAGACTGAGGTAGAGGAAGGCATCGCATGGCTGTACTTCAACCGGCCAGAGAAGCGTAACGCTATGAGCCCACTGCTGAACCGCGAGATGCGCGATGCGTTGGAACTGCTGGAGCTGGACGCTGCCGTGAAGGTCGTGGTGCTGACCGGCGCGGGCGAGAGCTGGACGGCCGGCATGGATCTGAAGGAGTACTTTCGCGAGGTAGACGAGGCCCCGGAGGCATACCAGGAGAAGATTCGCCGCGATGCCTCCACGTGGCAGTGGAAGCTGCTGCGCATGTACCAGAAGCCGACGATTGCCATGGTGAACGGCTGGTGCTTTGGTGGGGGCTTCTCGCCGCTGGTGGCGTGCGACCTGGCCATAGCGTCGGAGACGGCCGTCTTTGGACTCTCCGAGATCAACTGGGGCATTCCCCCGGGCAACCTGGTGAGCAAAGCGATGGCCGACACGGTGGGCCAGCGCAAAGCGCTTGAGTACATCATGACGGGTGACACCTTTACAGGACGGCAGGCGGCAGAGATGGGACTGGTCAATCGCGCTGTTCCGCTGGAGCAACTGCGCGAGGAGACGCGGGTGCTGGCGCTGAAACTAGCTGCGAAGAATCCTGTGGTGCTGCGAGCGGCCAAGCATGGCTTCAAGCGTTGCCGCGAGTTGACCTGGGAGCAGAGCGAGGACTACCTGTACGCGAAGCTCGATCAGGCCATGCATCGTGACCCGGAACATGGACGCGAGCAGGGCCTAAAGCAGTTCTTGGACGAGAAGAGCATCAAGCCCGGTCTGCAGAGCTATCGGCGCTAGGGAATGGCAGGAAAATGTGATTGAACACGTTACAAAACGATGTGGCCTGGATCGTCTGCTGCGACCGCGCTCGGTTGCAGTTGTTGGTGCGTCCTCGACGCCTGGTTCTCTAGGAGCCAGCGTGGTGCAGAATCTGGATGCGGCACAGTATGCGGGGGCGGTGTATCTGGTTAATCCCAAGCGGCCCGTGTTGCATGGGCGGCAATGCCTGGGCAGTGTGGAGGAGCTGCCGTGCGGAGTCGACTGCGCCGTTCTCGCAATTCCGGCGTCGGCTGTGGTGGAGGCGGCTCGCACGTGTGGTCGCATGGGGGTGGGCAGCCTGATCGTCTTCTCCGCGGGCTTTGCGGAGGCTGGAACGGCGGGCCGCGCTGCCCAGCAGGAACTGGCGGCTGTGGCCCGCGAGTACGGCATGGTGGTGGAAGGGCCGAACTGCCTGGGTATGGTGAACTACCGAGATGGCGTGGCGCTCACCTTCGTCTCGAACAAGCATTGCGCCCAACGCGAGGGCGCGGGTGCCGCTATTCTGTCGCAGAGCGGTGCGCTGGCCGCCGTGCTGGCGGTGAATATGCAGCATCACCAGATCCCGCTCACGTATAGCGTCTCCACAGGGAACGAGGCAGTGAACGGCGTCGAAGACTTTGTCGACTACTTCGTCGCCGACTCCAGTACGCGCGTGCTGGCGCTGGTCGTGGAGCAGTTCCGCAAGCCGCAGCAGTTTCTTGCCGCAGCAGTGCGGGCGCAGCAGGCAGGCAAGCACGTTGTGCTGCTGCACCCGGGCAGTAGCCAGGCGGCCAGAGCCTCTGCGGTGACGCATACCGGCGCGATGTCTGGCGACTATGCCATGATGCAGGCCCTGGTGCGGCACGCTGGAGTGCTGCAGGTTGAGACAATGGAGGAGCTGGTGGATGTGACCCAGCTGTTGGTATGCCTCCGCGAGATGCCACGCGCTGGTGCCGCCATCTTTACAGAGTCTGGTGCGTTCAAGGCGTTGACGCTCGATCTTTGTGAGCGGGTAGGCCTGCCTCTGCCACAACTCTCGGCGGCAGCAGAGTCTGCGCTGCGGGAAGCGTTGCCGGCTTTTATTCCGCCATCGAATCCGCTGGACCTGACGGCACAGGGCCTGGTGGATCCGACGCTTTACCGCAGAACGTTGCCGTCGGTGTTGGAGGATGCATGCTTCGGCAGTGTGGTGCTTGCCATCATTCTGACGGATGCGCAGACCATGGAGTTGAAGCTGCCGCCTATCCTGGATGCGCTTCGTACTCTGCGCCCGGCCAAGCCAGTTGTCTTCGCTGCGCTGGATGAAGGTGCGCCGCTGGAAGCGCGGTTTCTGACCGCGTTGCGCGAGCTTGGCGTTGCTTGTTTCCCTTCGCCGGAGCGAGCCCTGCGGGCGCTGGCCCGAGTGACGCAGTGGCAGCCGGGCCGCGCTGTTGTTCCTCCAGCCGCAGACCCTGCCCTGGCCGGGCGCACACTGCCCTCCGGGGTCTGGACCGAGGTAGCAAGCAAGGCGCTGCTGGCTGCGGCGGGCATCCGTATTGCTGCAGGTTCGCTCGTGCACACGGTGGAGCAGGCATTGGCAGCGGCGGATGCGCTTGGCTGGCCAGTGGTACTGAAGGCACAGTCTACAGAGCTGCCTCACAAGACAGAGGCCGGTGGGGTGATGCTTGGCATTGACGGAGAGGAGGCACTGCGCCAGAGCTGGGCAACACTGCAGGACAATGTGCAGCGCTACCGGCCAGGCCTGGTGCTGGAGGGCGTACTGGTGGAGAGCATGCAGGCTCAGGGCACTGAGCTGATCCTGGGTGCGCGTCGCGATGCCGATTGGGGCATTGTATTGGTTGCAGGCTTCGGGGGCGTGCAGGCGGAGCTGCTGCATGATCTGCGCCTGTTGCCGAGCGGCCTGACCGCGCAAGCGATGGAGCAGGAGTTGCATCAGCTGAAACAATCGGCCTTGCTGCACGGCTTTCGAGGCTCACCTGCTCTGGACACAGCTGCTGTAGCGGAGATGCTGGTTGCTCTGGATGTGCTGATGACGTCGGCACCGCAGATTCGGGAGATAGATTTGAATCCCGTCGTGGTGTACGCGCGCGGACGCGGTGCGCTTGCCCTGGACGGCCTGGTGATTACGGACTGAACGATTCGAATTTGGTCGATGAGGGAGAGGCGAGATGAACGAAGTTTTGCTTTGGATTGGTGGTGAGTCGCGGTCTGCTGCCGATGGCGCGACCGTGTTGCGGCACACCCCCGTGGGCGGGGCGGCTGTGACTCGTGCGGCTGCGGCACGCAAAGCGGATGCAGAGGCTGCCGTGGACGCTGCTGCTGCGGCGCTTCCGGCCTGGTCGCAGATGGGCCCTGCCGAGCGTCGCGCGCTGCTGTGGCGCGGGGCTGAGGCGCTGGTGGCAAAGAAGGACGAGTTCGTTCGCCTGATGATGGAGGAGATTGGCGCGACCGCAGCCTGGGCCGGGTTCAACGTACACTTTGCGGCGTCGGTTCTGCAGGAGGCTGCAGCGATGACCACGCAGATCACCGGGCAGGTGATTCCGAGTAACGTTCCGGAGAACCTTGCGATGTGTATCCGCCAGCCGCGCGGTGTGTGTGTCGGCATCGCACCCTGGAATGCGCCCATTATCCTTGGGGTGCGCGCGTTGGCGATGCCTCTGGCTTGTGGGAACACGGTTGTCTTCAAAGCATCCGAGGCGTGCCCGGCGGTACACAGGCTGATTGCAACGGCACTGGCAGAGGCAGGGCTGCCGGCAGGCGTGCTGAATGTACTGACCAATGCAACGCAGGATGCGGGCGAAGTGGTGGCCGCGCTCATTGACCATCCGCAGGTGCGCCACATTAACTTCACCGGTTCTACGCGCGTAGGGCGCATCGTCGCGGAGCGCGCCGCCCGCCACCTGAAGCCGGTGCTGCTTGAGCTTGGTGGCAAGGCTCCGCTGCTTGTCCTGCAGGACGCGGATCTGGACGCAGCGGTGGATGCTGCGATCTTTGGCGGTTACATGAATCAGGGGCAGATCTGCATGTCCACGGAGCGCATTCTCGTGGATGCACGCGTGGCCGATGCGTTGGTTACGCGGCTTGCGGCCCGCGCTGCACGGCTCACCGTGCAGGACCCCGCTGCAGGCCCGGCCGTGTTGGGTGCCCTGGTCGATCCGTCCTCAGCCGAGCGCGTTGCGGCGCTGCTGCACGATGCGGTTAGCAAAGGTGCAGTGATTGCAGCAGGTGGCCCTGGCGATGGCGCGCTGATGCCGGCTACCGTCGTGGATCACGTGACCCCGGCGATGCGGCTGTATGGCGAGGAGTCCTTTGGCCCGGTGCTGAGCGTGATTCGTGTAGCAGACGACGAGGAGGCGATTCGCGTTGCGAATGACACCGAGTATGGGCTGTCGGCGGCGGTCTTTAGCCAGGACCTGGCCCGCGCCTGGAAGGTGGCGCAGTGCCTTGAGAGCGGCATCTGCCACATCAACGCCCCTACGGTGCACGACGAGCCGCAGATGCCGTTTGGCGGGGTGAAGGCGTCTGGGTACGGCAGGTTTGGCGGCACAGCCGCAGTGGATGAGTTCACCGTGCAACGCTGGATCACGCTCCAGACCGGAGCCCGGCACTATCCCTTTTAGCCGTGCGCCATCCATAAGCAACCGAAGATGACACAAATAGAAGACAGGGTTGCAGACCAGCAGACGGAACGTAGCCGCGTCAGAGTCTGACTGCTACCATGGGTTTCGCAGCCGCATAGGTCGTGGCAGAGTGCTGCGCCGGTTCAAGAGGAGATGAGATGAAGCTTGCAAGCTTTCGTGTACACGGCAAGCCGACCTGGGGAGTGATTGAGGCAGACCATGCCGTCGATCTGGGCGCAACCCTGGGTGCGCATATTCCGGATCTGAAGGCTCTGCTGCAGGCGGGTGCCTACGCGGAGGTGAATGCGGCCCGGCACGCATCGCCAACCATGGCCCTGCAGGGCCTGGAGTGGCTGCCCGTGGTGCCCAATCCGGAGAAGATCCTCTGCGTGGGGTTGAACTATGAGACGCATCGGCAGGAGACCGGTCGCGCCGTTGTCTCGCACCCAACGATCTTCACGCGCTTCGCATGCTCGCAGACAGGCCATGGTACTGCGATGGTGCGGCCGAAGGTCTCCGAGCAGTTCGACTTTGAAGGGGAGCTGGCGGTGATTCTCGGCAAGCCTGGCCGGTACAGTCCGCGTGAGCAGGCCCTGCAGCACGTCGCGGGATATGCCTGCTACAACGATGGCAGCATCCGCGACTGGCAGTACCACACGCACCAGTTCACGCCCGGCAAGAACTTTCCTGCCACGGGTGCGTTTGGCCCCTGGATGGTGACGCCGGATGAGCTGCCGGAGTTTGCTGAGCGCCGCATTCAGACGCGGCTGAACGGCACGGTGGTGCAGGACGCCATGCTTGGTCAGATGATCTTTGATGTAGCCACGATTGTGGAGTATTGCTCTGCGTTCAGTCCCTTGCAGCCCGGCGACGTCATCGTGACTGGTACTCCGGGGGGTGTGGGTGCCAAGCGAACTCCGCCGCTGTGGATGAAGCCCGGCGACACGATTGAGGTCGAGATCGACGGCGTAGGGCTCCTGCGCAATCACGTAGTGGACGAAGCCGCGCAGTAGGCATGGGCAGAGGAAGCGGTTGGCCTGAGACCGCATTTGATTTATATATGCGTACATAATAATATTGGGGTGTGACGCACCTAGCCCTCAGTGATCGCACTCTGGAGTTGGTAGCCCGCCGGTTTCGCTATCTTGGCGAACCGTTCCGGCTACGCATCCTGCAGTCGCTCTCCCGAGGAGAAAAGACGGTCGGCCAGCTGGTGGAAGATCTGGACGCCAATCAGCCTAACGTCTCCAAGCACCTGCAGATGCTGTTGGAGGCAGGTCTGGTGTCGCGCCGTAAAGAGGGCACCAGCCGCGTGTATAGCATGGGTGATCCCATGTTGCTGACGCTGTGCGACTTAGTGTGCCGCAGTGCTCGCGAGCGGACTGAGGAAGACCTGGCTGAGTTGCAGTCCGCCCAGGCCCGTAAGCCCTAGCAGCACGACCCGTAGCGACGGGGAGATCCCGCCCGCAAACTTCTCTTAAAGCCCTACGAATCAGCGCGATGCTCGCAGGAGTGTTTGTCGTGCTGGCCTCGCCGCGGAGTTGCGCAGCGTTGTCTCGACCGCAGGATGATTTGCATTGCCAAAATACATGCAAATGTAATAACAATGATGAGTCATTTGGCGACAGGTGGTCTACGTCCGGAGTGAGACCGGATGCATCCACAGGTCTGCCGTTTTGCGAGAGAGGCCAGCAGGATGCGCAATCAGGTTCAACTTATCGCCTATGTCGACCGGCTTTCCGGCGGGGGTGTAAACGTTCTCCAGCAGTTGTTGGAGGGGCCATTGGCGGGCACCTTTGGCGGCGTGCATCTGCTGCCGTTCTTTTCGCCGATCGACGGGTCCGACGCGGGGTTCGATCCCATTGACCACACGCAGGTGGATCCACGGCTGGGCGACTGGAGCGATGTCAGTCGGTTAGGCGAGAAGCTGGAGCTGGTGGCCGACCTGATTGTGAACCACGTCTCGTCGGAGTCTCCCCAGTTCAAGGACTTCTCCGCGCGTGGCTCGGAGTCGCCTTATGCCAAGCTGTTTCTCACCTACGATCGGGTGTTTCCGCAAGGCCCGACGGAGGCCGACCTGCTGCGGGTCTATCGGCCCCGGCCGGGCCTGCCGTTTACCTATGCGACGCTGCAGAACGGCGAGCGCCATCTGTTATGGACCACGTTTACGCCCCAGCAGGTTGATATTGATGTGCAACAGGAGGAGGGCAAGGCGTACCTGCGTGCCATCCTGACCCGCTTCCGCGACGCCGGGGTCAAGCTGATTCGCCTGGATGCGGTGGGGTATGCGATCAAGAAGGCCGGCACCAGCTGTTTCATGATTCCGGAGACCTTCGCCTTTATCGCGGAGTTGACGGCTGAGGCGCATGCCATGGGCATGGAGGTGCTGGTGGAGATTCACAGCCACTATCTGCAGCAGGTCAAAATCGCGGAGCAGGTGGATCGCGTGTATGACTTTGCGCTTCCGCCGCTGGTGTTGCACTCGCTGTTCAGCGGCAGCTCGCAGGCGCTGGCCACCTGGCTGCGCATCAGCCCGCGCAATGCCATTACGGTGCTGGATACCCATGATGGTATCGGTGTGATCGATGTGGGGGCAGATGCGCAGGGCAACGCCGGCCTGTTGCCGCCTGCGGCGATCAACAGCCTGGTGGAGACGATCCACGAGCGGAGTGCGGGGCAAAGCCGACAGGCGACCGGAGCTTCAGCCAACAACCTGGACCTGTATCAAGTGAACTGCACCTACTACGACGCGCTAGGCCGCCGCGACGACGAGTATTTGATCGCGCGTGCGGTTCAGTTCTTTGCGCCCGGCATTCCGCAGGTGTACTACGTTGGCCTGCTGGCTGGGGAGAACGACATGGACCTGCTGGCGAGCAGTCGAGTTGGCCGCGACATCAACCGCCACTACTACCGCGCAGGAGAAGTTGAGCAGGCGCTGGCCCGGCCTGTGGTGCAGCAGCTGCTTGCATTGATTCAGCATCGCAACACTCATGCCGCCTTCAACGGCAGCTTCAGCGTAGAGACTCCGGACGAACACTCCATCCGCATGCGCTGGAGCGAGGGCGAGCAATGGACGGAGCTGCACGCGGACTTTGCCAACCGAAAAGCGACCGTGCAGAGCAGTGACCCCAGCGGTATTCGCACCATGCGCGTGGCTTGATCCCAAGGACTCCGACAGAGCAGGCGCAAGACCGCAAACGCAATCCAGTAAGCGAGGAGACGTACCACGATGGCTTCCCAGGATGAACAACACCGGAACCTGACTCTGATCAAGGGCCTGACGTTCCTGATGTTCTTGATGTTTGCCATGACCACAGACTCGGTCGGTGTCATCATCCCCCAGATCATCCGCCAGTTTCATCTCAGTATGAAGGCCGCAGGCGCGTTCCACTACGTGTCGATGGGAGCCATCGCGCTGGCCGCGATCTCGCTTGGCTTCCTTGCAGACAAGCTCGGCCGCAAGCGCACCATCATTCTTGGGCTCATCATCTTCGCGCTCAACTCGTACCTGTTTGCCCTAGGCAACTCGTTCGGCTTCTTCGTCCTGTTGATCGGTATCTCGGGTGCTGCCATTGGCATCTTCAAGACCGGCGCGCTGGCACTGATCGGCGATATCTCGGCTTCGACGACGGAGCACACGTCGAACATGAATGCGGTGGAGGGCTTCTTTGGCGTTGGCGCAATCATCGGGCCCGCGATTGTGGCGCATCTGCTGGCGGTGGGCGCACCGTGGAAGTGGCTCTATGTGATTGCCGGGACGATCTGCCTGCTGCTGATTGCGACGGCGTCGCTGGTCAAGTATCCGCAGACGCGCGGCAGCGAGGCTGGCGCCATGGATCTGGGCCACACCGCTGCCATGCTGCGCGATCCCTATGCGTTAGGCTTCTCTGCGGCCATCTTTCTCTACGTTGCTGTCGAGTGTGCCATCTATGTGTGGATGCCCACGCTGCTGGCGGATTATCACGGCAGTGCGGTGTTTATGGCCACCTATGCCATCTCCATCTTTTTCATCCTGCGCGCCATAGGCCGCTTCCTGGGGGCCTGGCTGCTGGCCCACGCCAGCTGGACTCTCGCGATGAGCATCCTGTGCTTCCTCATCTTCCTTTGCTTTCTGGGCAGCATGATCGGTGGCATCCGGGTGGCCGTGTTTCTGCTGCCCGCCTCCGGGCTGTTTATGTCTGCGGTGTATCCCACCTGCAACTCCAAGGGCATTAGCTGCTTTCGCAAGGCGGAGCATGGCGCGGTCTCGGGCGTCATTCTCTTCTTCACCTGTGCGGCTGGAGCCCTGGGGCCACTGGCCATGGGGGCCGTGAGTGACAAGATGGGCAGCGCCAAGTATGGCTTCTTTCTTGCAACCATCTTTGCGGGGCTCCTGTTTCTGGTCACACTCTTCAACCATATCTTCCAGCCTGCGCGCTCGCGCCTGAACCGGTTGGACTCCAGCGAGTATGACCTGCCACTGAGCGATTCTCTGCAGGCGTAGACGCGTCAGCGCTCCAGACGCAGTGCCGGCGTGATGATGGCTGGGGCTCCGGGCACACCAGCCGCGGGGCCGTGCCAGACGCCACCGCCGAAGGTGGCGATATAGATCTTCGCGGGGTCATCCTGGTCGGGCACCACGCGGTGCATCCACTTGAAGTCGAAGCCCGGGATTCGGCTCCAGTGCTCGCCGTGGTCCTGCGATCGCCATGCGGAGGACTCGAACCCCACTGCGTACAGCGTCTCTGGCTTACGTGGATCGACGGTCACATCGTAGACATGCTGATCTGCCGAGAGCACAGAGCGCCACGTGTTGCCGCCATCTACGGTCAGGTACACGCCTCCGCCCGCGCCATGTTCCGTGGTGTCGCGGCACCACGCTGCCAGATACATCCGCTGCGGGTTCGTGGTATCCAGCGCCAGCCCGCTAGGGCCGTTTACCCCGGGCGGCAGCGGCAGCGCGACCCAGTGCTCGCCGCCGTCAGTCGAGCGGTACAGCGCGCCATCGCCCTCGTTGCCAATGGAGCCATCTTCACTGCGTCGGGCTACCAGGGCAAACAGCGTGCCGTTCACCGCGCGGACCAGCCTCCAGGTCAGCGGCGCTGCACCAGCAATTCCGTTGTTGGCAGGCTTCCAGCTCACTCCGTCGTCGGTGCTGCGAAAGATGCCGCGTCCCATGGTGGTGATCCAGAGGGTGCGGTGCCCGGGCGGTGTGGTGGGATCGACGAGGATGGAGGTGGGCGCAATCTCGCCGATGCCAGTTGTGACGGGCTTCCACGAGCGGCCTCCATCCTGGCTCACGCAGATGCCGCCGCGAAAGAGCGCTGTGCGCGTGTGCCGCCACATCTTGGGCCGTGGCAGGTCATGCGTGCCGCTGAACGCGCCCCACAGCTTGCCGCGCACGCTGGGGTCAAGCACCACGGCGTAGGCGGTGTTGCTCCATCGCTGCGGCACACCGTGCATGGAGCGGATCCAGGACGCACCACCATCCTCACTGCGAAACAGGCCGATGTCTGTCATCGGCAGCCAGCGGCGCTGGTGGTCCAGCGGGTCAAAGATGTAGTCGTACGCGGTGGTCACGTTCAGGCCGGTGGTTGTCCAGCCTTCCGTGCCGGCGCGGCGTGCATACAGGGCATGCCAGGTGGCTCCGCTGTCGGTGGTCTTCAGGGTGCGGCCCAGGTCAGTGGCATACACCAGGCCGGTGTCCTCGTCGCCAACGGTCATGGTGATGGGCTCTTCTGCCCAGTCCGTCCCGAGTTCGGCGTTGATCCAGGCGTCGTGCACGTTGGCAGCGGCGGTGCCGGTGTCTTGCCATACCAGTTGCCAACTGCGTCCGGCATCCTGCGTGCGGGCCACGCCGCTTGCCGTGGAGCTGTGCTCCCATGGCAGTTTGCCGGGCAGGCGCAGGTTGCGGAAGGCTACGTATGCGACCTGAGGATGATGCAGGCTGGTGGCCACGGCGCGTACCTGGGCACCGGTGCCGGGCAGGGCAGATGCTGTCCACCCCTGCGCGTGCAGATGCTTGACCAGCACCCCTGCAGCGGTGGTCGCATAGGCGATACCGTCGTTGCCTGGCCCGGTAAAGCCCAGGCTGATCTCGCTGGCACTCGCCCCGCTGGGCAAGGGATCGCTCTGCCACGCTCCGTGCTCGCGCCGCAGCAGGCCGTGGTCCGTAGCTACGATGAGTCTGCGGTTGACGGTGGTGCCGCGCGGATCGGCCCACAGATGCAGGGCTCGCTCCGGCAGCGCGCGTAGCGTCTGCCAGTGGCGGCCATCGTCGCGCGAAACCAGGATCAGGCTCTCTGAGCCGCGACTTGTTGCCAGGTACAACGTCTGCGCCTCGGCAGGATCGATCGCCATCGCGGTGGGCACAGCCGCAGGCTGGCCATCCGTCACCAACTCCTCGTCCGCGTGGTCGGAGCTCATCCGGACGCTCTGGATTGCGGTGGCGGGCCATACCACGCTCCAGTGTCGTCCATCGTCGGTGCTGCGCCACAGGGCATTGGTGCCGGCATACACCACTCTGGGGCGAACAGGGTCAAAGGCGAAGAAGTGTGCTACGCCGCGGAGTGAGAACATGCGCCACGTGGCACCACCGTCGTGGGTCTGGTACGAGCCGGTCATGTCGCAGGCGACCAGCACCTCGTCTGGATGACGCGGATGGATGACCGGGTGAAACATGGCACCCCCGCCGCCGGGCCCCACCGGGACAAACTCCTGCGCGGCCACCGTGCGAATGGCGACGAGCAGCAGCAGAGAGCGCAGGACCAGGCGAGCAGCAGAGTAGGGCATGGTTTGTGCCAACGACTCAGGTAGTGTAGCGTGCTGCCAAGGCAGGAGGCGAAACCATGCAGGGCCCGGAAACACTGGATCAGGAAGACAAGTTTGTAGCTATGATGACGGCAAAGGCACGCAGCAGCCTGCTGCTGTGCGACTACGAGCCACGCAGCGCGCTGCAGAACCACTCCACCAAGGTGCTGCAGCCGCGCTTCCCGGTTATTGACTACCACAACCACCTGGATGCGCTGGAGCCTGCCGACGTGCTGCGCACCATGGATGCTTGCGGCGTGGAGCGCGTGGTGAACATCACCATGCAGACCGGGGATGCCGCGCTGGCCAGCCTGGAACGCTGGCAGCACGCTGCTGCAGAACGCTTCGCCACGATCGGCTGGATGGACTGGAGTGGCTTTGATACGCCTGAGTTTGTGCCGCGAACGCTGGACACGATGGAGCGGATGGTGGAGCGCGGAGCAGTCGGCTGGAAGATATGGAAGGACCTTGGTCTGACGCTGCGCGATCGCTCTGGCAAGCTTGTGCGTGTAGACGACGAGCGCCTGGACCCGGTCTTTGACAAGGCTCGCGAGCTTGGCATTCCGGTCATGTTTCATACCTCTGACCCGCTGGCCTTCTACGCGCCGATCGACGTGCAGAACGAGCGCTACGAGGAGCTGGCGGCGCATCCGGAGTGGGGATTCCACGGCGCGGAGTACACGAAGCTGCAGCTTATGGAGCAGCGCAACAACGTGTTCGCGCGCCATCCGCACACACGGTTTGTGGCCGCGCATGTGGGCGAGTACGCCGAGGATATGGGATTTGTTGCGGCCATGCTGGATCGCTATGCCAACGTGGATGTGGACCTGAGTGCGCGGGCCAACGAGTTGGGCCGTCAGCCCTATACCGCGCGGGAGTTCTTCCTGAAGTATGCAGACCGGATCCTGTTTGGCGCAGACCTGCTGCCCACCCCCGAGATGTACCGGCTCTACTACCGCTTTCTGGAGACGCGCGACGAGTATTTTCCGTATCCGACGCACGCCTCCGGACAGGGCCGATGGTGTATCTACGGGCTCTATTTGCCCGACGATGTGCTCGAGAAGGTATATCGCACCAATGCCTTGCGGCTGCTGCCCCGATAGCCCTCCGCGGTGGGCCTGTGGTAGCGTAGTGTCGCCAGATAAAGCGGTTTTGCAGGCTTCCTGCTGCGGGTAGCTGCCGGTGCTGGCACACTTGCTCTTGGAGAGGGTCCCCACCATGAAACGAATCACTCTCGCCCTGACGGCGGCTTTTGCGCTGTCAGCAATTGCGCTGCAGGGCACGGCCCAGCGTCCGCGTATCAGTCCGGAAGAACAGGCGATCCAGAACCTGCCCTGGATGAAAGACAAGACACTCTCTGCGGATGAGCGGGCGGAGATGGTGCTGAAGCAGATGACGCTGGAGGAGAAGATCGGGCTGCTTCACGGACAGGGAATGCCCGGATGGGGCAAGCCCGGCCCGAATGCGGCACTGGGCAACGGAGGCGCAGGCTTTGTGCTCGGCGTGCCTCGGCTGGGCATCCCGATCATCCAGATGAGTGACGCGGCGTACGGTGTTCGCGGCAGCGCGCAGAATGGCCGCTACTCCACAGCGTTGCCCTCCAACCTGGCCTCCGCTGCCAGCTGGGACACCGCTGCTGCCTGTTCCTATGGTGGCCTCATTGGCCGCGAACTGCGCGCCCAGGGCTACAACATGACGCTGGGCGGCGGGGTGAACCTGACCCGTGAGCCTCGCAACGGTCGCACGTTTGAGTACATGGGCGAGGACCCGATTCTGGCCGGGACGCTGGTGGGAAATCGCATTCGCTGTGAGCAGGCCGAGCATGTGATCGGCGACATCAAGCACTATGCGGTCAATGACCAGGAGAGCGGTCGCAACGAGGTGGACTCGATCATCAGCAGGCGCGCCATGCGCGAGAGCGACCTGCTCGCCTTCCAGATTGGCATCGAGATCGGACAGCCGGGTGCGGTCATGTGCTCCTACAACGCGGTGAACGGTGACTACGCCTGCGAGAACAGCTATCTGCTGCAGGATGTGTTGAAGCGCGATTGGAAGTTCCCGGGCTTTGTCCTGTCAGACTGGGGTGGAACGCACAGCACAGTGAAGGCGTCGGCGGCCGGGCTTGATAATGAGCAGCCGCAGGATCACTTCTACGGTGATGCGTATAAGGCGGCGGTTGAAGGCGGCCAGATCTCACAGGCCGAGCTGGATGAGCATGTCCGGCGAATTCTGCGCACGGAGTTTGCCACCGGCATTGTGGACAACCCGGTGCAACGCAGCGTAGTGGACGTGGAAGGCGGCTTTGCGCTGGCGCGTACCCTGGAAGAGCAGAGCATTGTGTTGCTGAAGAATCGTGATGCGGTGCTGCCGCTGCACCGCAGCGCGCTGCACACGATTGCCGTGATTGGCGAGAATGCAGACTCCGGTATGCTCTCCGGCGGCGGTTCGGCGCAGGTCGATCCCCCAGGTAAGCCCGTGGCGCGCTGGGGTGCGCATGTCTGGTTCCCAACGTCTCCTTTGGCCGCAATTCGGGCCAAGGCGCCACAGGCCAAGGTGAACTTTTCCTCAGGCGCAGACGTTGCGGAGGCGGCACACCTGGCTGCG
>JAGWNX010000117.1 GCA_028872955.1 Acidobacteriota bacterium | reverse complement strand
CAGCCAAATCGCGCGTATGCTGAGGTCTCTCGCACCGCCCATGAGCTGCAGAAGATTGGTCCGCAACTCGTCAATCTGCAGATCAAGAATGACGTGGCCATTCTCTACAGCCTGGACTCTGCCAACGCACTGGACTTCATGCCATTTGCGCTCGCCGGTGCAAGGCAGTGGCAGATGGGATCGGTTGAGGCGGACTACAAGACCGTTGTCGATCAGCTGCATCGTGCCTTGTACAACAACAATGTCGGTACGGACTTCGTGTTTCCAGAGGATCCAGACTTTTCACGTTACAAATTGATCGTGATTCCGCCGCTGTATATCGCAGACGACGCCTTGCTGAACAAGATTGCAGCCTATGTCCACGGTGGCGGCCATGTCTTGATGGCTTTCAAGAGTGGATTCGCGAATGAGAACTCCGCCGTGCGTGCCGAGCTGGCTCCAGGACCGCTGCGGGAGGCAACCGGCATCAGTTATCAGGAGTTCTCGAACCTCGAGAAGCCGCTCACGCTGAAGGGTGATCCGTTCCACGCCGGCGACAACAACAAGGTCATGTACTGGGCAGAGTTCCTTAAGCTAGACCACGCCAAGGCCCTCGCTACCTACGATCATCCCTTCTTCGGGCGCTGGCCGGCGATCACCCGCAATCAATACGGAAGCGGCTCGCTGACGTATGAGGGAACTTTCCTTTCAGACGCTCTGCAGCAGAGTGTTGTGCGCGACGCTCTCCGCGATGCGCAGATTGCCACGCCGTCGCTACCGGAGCATGTCATTGAAAAGAGCGGCGTCAACGCGCAGGGCAAGACGCTGCACTACATCCTCAACTACTCCAGCACGGCGCACACCTTTACCTATTCGCAACGCGCCGCTACTGACCTGCTTACTGGCAGGTCCATTGCGCCTTCACAGTCTATCGACCTGGCTCCCTGGGACCTGGTCATCCTCGAAGAGAACTAACGCTGTTCAGCCCCATTTGGAGAGAGACAGACCATGCTACGTCGCGACTTTATCAAGACCACAGGAACCGTTCTTGCTGCCACTACCTTGCCGGCCACGCGTGCGCTGGCCGTGGCACAGGAGCCACAGGCCCGCACCGTATTGCCGATCAACCGGAACTGGCGCTACCACCCAGCGCGAGTGGAGGGTTCGCATCTGCCGGAGTTCAACGATGCCTCGTTTGAGAAGATCGTTATTCCGCACACCAATATCAGCCTGCCCTGGCACAGCTTTGACGACAAGAGCTACGAGTTCGTCTCCACCTACCGTCGCCGCTTCCGCACACCGGCAGCCGCCAAAGGCAAGCGCGTCTTCGTAGACTTCGAAGGTGCCATGACGGCCTCCACCGTGTGGATCAACGGGGCGCGCCTGGGCGAGTACCGCGGTGGGTTTACTCCGTTCTCGTTTGAGCTTACTGACCATCTGAAGGCAGAGGGCGAGAACGTGCTGGTGGTGGAGCTGGACTCCACGGAGCGCGCCGATATCCCGCCGTTTGGCCATGAGATCGACTACATGACCTTCGGTGGAATCTATCGTGAGGTCTCGCTGCGTATTGTGGCGGCAACCTATATCGACAATATCCACGCCATCACGCACGATGTGCTGAGCGGCTCGCCCTCGGTGGAGGTGCAGGTCTTTCTGGCGGGCAAGCCCGCAGAGGGACTGACGCTGGAGGTGGATCTGCTGGATGGAAAGAATGTGATTGCCCATGGCAGTGCTCCGGCATCGCTGGCCGCTGGGCACGACCCGAACAGCGGCATGGATCCTGTGAACGATGCGCCAGCCTATGCCAGCACCGAGACGACGTCAGACCCATCCCGCGCCGTGGTCAAGCTCACTGGCCTGAACGGCATCAAGTTGTGGGACCTGCAGCATCCGCAGCTGTACACGGTGCAGGTGCGCCTGGTGCAGCACGGGCAGACGGTCGATCACGATCAGCGTCGCATTGGCTTCCGCGAGGCCACGTTTACGGATCACGGCTTCTCGCTTAACGGCAACATCATCAAGCTGCGCGGACTCGATCGACATCAGACCTTCCCCTTTGTTGGCCAGGCCATGCCTGCCCGCGTGCAGCGCAAGGATGCCGAGATTCTGCGTCATGGCCTGCACTGCAACATCGTGCGCACCTCGCACTATCCGCAGTCGCGCCACTTTCTGGATCGCTGCGACGAGATCGGTCTGCTGGTGCTCGAAGAGATTCCAGGCTGGCAGCACATTGGCCCGGAGCCGTGGAAGCAAGTCGCGATCGACAACGTGGGCCGCATGATCCGTCGCGACTGGAACCACCCGTCCATCATCCTGTGGGGTGTGCGCATTAACGAGTCGCTGGACGACCACAGCTTCTACACGCGCACCAACTCCTTTGCACACGCGCTGGACACCACGCGCCAGACCGGCGGCATCCGCTACTTCCAGGAGTCGGAGTTCCTCGAAGACGTCTTCACCATGAATGACTTCGGCTTCCCGCTCAAGAAGCCCAACCATCCGCGCTATCTGAACACCGAGTTCGTGGGCCATACCTTCCCCACCAAGACCACGGACGACAATGAGCGGCAGCGCGAACATACGCTGCGCCACGCGCGTATCCACAACCAGTTGGCGTCGGATCCGCAGTACGCAGGCGGCATTGGCTGGTGCGCGTTTGACTACAACACGCACGCCAAC
Source organism: Acidobacteriota bacterium (assembly GCA_028872955.1). Taxonomy (GTDB): domain Bacteria; phylum Acidobacteriota; class Terriglobia; order Terriglobales; family Acidobacteriaceae; genus Edaphobacter. The sequence goes on along the minus strand of JAGWNX010000117.1, from coordinate 1,968 downwards.
TTTGGCGCTGGCGATCGCATCTGCTACCACGGCGTTACGGACATCTTCCGCGAGAACAAGCCGGCAGCGGGCTTCTACAAGTCGCAGTGTGACCCCAGCGAAGAGATTGTGCTGGAGCCTGCCTTCCACTGGGCCAACAGCGATGAGTCCACCCGCTTCACCAAGGCCGTGGTTTGCTCCAACTGCGAGCAGTTGAAGTTCTACGTGCGCGAGGCCAGCAATCCAGACAACCCCTGGAAGCTGGTTGCGGAACTGGACCCAGACCGCGAGGAGTTCCAGTATCTGAAGTATGCGCCGTTTGTGCTGGAGCTGAGCAAGATCGACCGCAAGCAGTTTGACATTGCCTGGGGCGACCTGCGGATCGATGGCTACATCGGTGGCAAGCAGGTCATCTCGCGCACGCTGTCGGGCTCCGGCGTCGATCGCAAATTTGCGCTTCTGCCTGATGACACGATGCTGCACGCAGATGGGGCAGACACCACCCGTGTCGTGCTGCGCGTTACGGATGAGTTTGGCGCGCTGCGTACCTACGCGAACGATCCCATCGCCTTTACGGTAGAGGGTCCGGTGCAGTTGATCGGCGATAACCCCTTTGCGCTGATCGGCGGAACAGGCGCCGTGTGGGTGCGCTCAACCGAGACCGGTGGCAAGGCAAAGCTTACCGCCAAGCACCCGCGCCTGGGCACACAGAGTGTCGAGTTCACCCTGGTGGCCACCGCACCCGAGGCGATCTAGCAACGGAAGCAGCGCAGCCATTGTGCTGCCAGCAGCAAGCAGGCCGCAGAGAGATCACTCTCTGCGGCCTGGCTGTTGGTTGCGGTGTTGTCCTGTGTGCTTAGTGCCCGGCCGGGGCCTCCGTGCTGTCCAGGCGGAGGGCCGCAGCCTGGAAGTCTCCGTGCAACATCACATCGACTCCATGCGCCATCCAGTAGGCACCGCTGGCCTCAGCAGGTGTGTCCTTGGCCAGGTTGCCCCAGATTGAGGTGACCTTGTAGGTCGCATGCGGGTCCAGGCCACGCAGGTAGACGCGAGGGAACGGATAGTTCATCGCGCTGGAGTGCAGAAACGCGAAGACCACGCCCTGCTTGCGGTCAAGCGATACCGATTCGGTTACAGACTGCTCGCTGCCGTCGCGTGGCGAGATGAGCCGGTAGAGCGAGCCGTGCTGCACCGTCTCGCGGATCCCCTTGTAGGCGTCGATCAGCTGCTTCGCCGTGGCAAAGTCCTCAGCGTTCCAGTGGTTCAGATTCGCACCCACTCCCAGAGACCCCTGCATGGAGGACAGGAAGCGGTACGCCACGCTGGTGGTGCGGTTGTTCGTCCAGCCCGGCGAATCCGTCACCCAGGCCATCATCACGCCCGGCGTGTAGGCGTAGGTAAAGCCATCCTGGATGCGCAGACGATCGAAGGGATCCGTGTTGTCGGAGGGCCATACCTCGTCCGTCCGCTGCAGGATGCCCAGATCGACGCGTCCGCCGCCGCCAGAGCACGACTCGATCTCCACGTCCGGGTGCTTGGCGCGCAGCTCGTCCAGAATGCTGTACAGGTTGCGGATGTACGCCACGTACACCTGCTTTTGCTCGTCCGGTGCAACGGCTGGCCAGCCTGGTTCGCTCCAGTTGCGGTTGTAGTCCCACTTGAGAAATGCGATCTGGTTGTGGTTCAGCAGGTCGTCCAGAAAGCTGAAGACGTAGTCACGCACGTCCTGCCGCGCCAGGTTCAGCACCAGCTGATTGCGCTGTTCGGTACGCGGGCGACCGGCAAAGTTCAGCACCCAGTCGGGATGCTTGCGGTACAGGTCGCTGTTCGGGTTCACCATCTCGGGCTCCACCCACAGGCCAAAGTCCATGCCCAGGCCGTGCACCTTGTCGATCAGCGGCTTCAGCCCGTTGGGGAACTTCTCCTTGTTCACGTACCAGTCGCCCAGGCCGGCGTGGTCGTCCTTGCGCTGGCCAAACCAGCCGTCAT
>JAGWNX010000055.1 GCA_028872955.1 Acidobacteriota bacterium | reverse complement strand
TTCTTCGGATTCAGATTGGCAGCCGTACCTGTAACCGTGATCGGGTCACCCGGATACACCGTCGCGGGCGCAACCGAGCAGGCATAGGTGACGGGCGGAGGCGGCAGAATGGTGCCGATATGGGCCACCAGACCGGTGCTCAAATCCACACCGTTGAGGTTGGCGCGGCCACCCATCGTGCCGGTCGTCGGCGGTGCGGTGTAGGGGCCAAAGTCGGCATGTACAAACCGATAGTCCGCCTCGAACAGACGCAGCGACAGACGGTGCTGGAGGAAAGGCAGGTCATAGTCCATGCCGCCACCAGCCGTCAGCGCGGGGCCCCACTTGTAGGGGTTCTGGTACTGCGGGCTGGCGCTGTTCGGACCATCCAGACGTCCGCCACCCACCAGGCCGTGGGCAAATAGCGTGTAGTGATCCATCGGCGCACGGAAGATCACACCACCCGAGATCGTAGACAAGGCATCGTTATTGCCGTTGAAGTGGCCAACGTAGATGCTCTCGAGACCTGCGTACTTGTTGAAGTAGTAGGCACCGCTCAGGATGAGACCCTTGTCGATCGATGAGTAGTTCGCACCCAGCGGCTGCAAGGTGCCATGCGCACCAAAGTAGGAGTATCCGCCGAAGATGTCCACACGAGATGGATTGATCGCCGGAGCGGCCGTGCTCGGCGCGCTCTGGGCCACCACGCTCGCGGCACCAAGGCCTACGACACAGGCGGCCAGCGCAAGCCGGCTGAGATTTTTAAAGGGATGATTCACCATAGAGTTCCTCCGCATATTTACAGCAAGTTCGAACAATTCCAGACACAAGATGTTCCCAGAAGTTCGACGCAAAAAATCGGGTTTCGGTTGCTGCCAGCCACACATTTCCGGCGGCAGTAAAAGCGCTCCTCCGCGTATGAAACAAAGAGTATTATCAACCGGAGACCTGCCCTGCGGCTACTTTTCCCTCACCGGCTGAACCTCATCGCTCACTACGGGTTCCACGTAACGGAACCGGCCCTACTCCAGATTCAGCGTTTTGCGTATGGTTCCGCGCTCTTTCTGAATCTTCTCCTGCAACAGCGTGATGGCGTAGAGCAACTGCTCGGGTCGTGGCGGGCAGCCCGGCACGTAGATATCCACCGGAATCACCTGATTGACGCCCTGCAGCAACGCGTAGTTGTTGAAGACCCCGCCCGAGGTAGCGCACGCGCCCATCGAGATGACCCACTTCGGCTCCGGCATCTGCTCGTAGAGCCGCCGAATCACCGGCGCCATCTTCTGCGAGACGCGTCCGGCGATAATCATCAGGTCGCTCTGCCGTGGCGACGGGCGAAAGACCTCCGCGCCGAACCGCGCAATGTCATACCGCGAGCCACCCATCGACATCATCTCAATGGCGCAGCAGGCCAGGCCAAAGGTCATGGGCCAGACAGAGTTCTTGCGCACCCAGTTCACCGCAGCGTCCAGCGAGGCCAGCACCACGCCTTCCGGCTGGTCGTAGCCCCAGCTCACCTCATGCAGCTTCTGGCGGTTCTGCGCCGAGCTCTCCAGCGCGCCAAACAGGTAGCGATCGTTTGTCTGCCCAACCGGAGCCTCTGCCCGCGGTCCGTTCTGTGCTGAAGTGCTCATAAGTATCCCTAGTATAAGACTCTTCGACCCATTCTGTACGGAAACTGTGGGTCACGTTTGATTCTATCGAGCCGTGGGCTACTCGCAGGGGCCACGCTGCAGCTTCACGTTTGGGCCGGGCTGCATTGCCCCGGGCAGCGCAACCACCACGCGAAAGCGCAGCCAGTTCACCCGCCCCAGCGGAGTCGCCTGGCCTGTCTGCGGCAGCACCACGGTGTGCGCGGTGGTGCTGAAGTGGGAGGCCACGGCTGCGGCCATCTGCGCCTGGTTGGCCATGCCCGGCGTCAGCTTGGCATCCAGAATCTCCAGCCGTCCGGCTGGCAGGCGGCTTACCACCTCGGCCAGTTGCCCGGCAGCCTGCGCGTCGTTGCCCTGGCTCTGCTGGTAGCGCGCGTAGAGCGTTGCCAGTTGCCGGTAGCTGGCCGCATCCGGTGCGTAGCGGAACGAGCGGGGATTCCATGCCACCACATCCTGCGCGCGAAAGCTGAAGTCGGTACTGAGCAGCAGCGGATTCACCGAGTCATAGGGCGGCGTGGCCAGGTTGGCGTTATCGTGCTGCAGCGACGTGTGGCCCACCGGCTCCACGCGCAGCAGCCAGCCGGAGCCCCAGCCCAGGGGGTCCAGCTCCACCTGCAGCCCGCCCGCCAGCGGCTGCACAAAGCGTGCGCCCGCGTTTACCTCGCCCTCCAGCACGGCCAGTCGGCACACCCTGGCCCGCTCCACGCGCGCAGGCTGCGGCACGCTCTGGGCGCTGCACCCGACACCCACCACCAGCCAACCAGCCCACCCAGCCAATACCGCCCTAGGCCCCAGCATTCTCCTCCATCGCCCGCAGCAGCTCGCGTCGTAGCACCAGTTGCTCACCAGCATTCAGCTTGGCACCGTTGCGCGTCACATAGAACACGTCGATTGCGGTCTCGCCCTCGGTATCCACCAGCGCAACTTCGATGTTGTAGCCCATATTGCCCAGCGTCAGGCTCAAGGCTCGCAGCAGGCCCGGCGTATCCTGCGCAATCACCTCCAGCAGCGTGCTGTACGACGAGGACTCGTTATCAAACTCCAGCTTGGAGTCCACCACGACCTTGGGTGCCTTGCGCCGCGCGCGCTTGCGTCCGCTCAGCAGCTTGTCCACCGGCATGGCCCCAATCAACACATCGTGCACGCTCTTCACAAACCGTTCCCGCTCGGATGCGTTCAGCTCCAGCGTGCGAAAGCTATCAGTAAACCGGAAGGTGTCCACCACGACCCACTGCCGGTTCGAGTACGCATCCGCCGTCACGATGTTCATGCCCCAGGCGGCCAGAGCACCGGCCATATTGGCAAACAGCAGTGCCCGATCGCGCGTGACCAGCGTGATCTCGCAGACGCTGGGCGAGTAGCGGAACTCCAGCTGCACCGTATCCTCGGCGAAGCGCTGCGAGCGCAGAAAGTCCTCGCGCACCTGCTCGGGCGTACGCGTCAACACATACCGTTGCGGGAAGCCCTCCAGAAACGCGGCAACCTCATCCTCCTGGCCGGGCAGCAACGCCTTCACCCGGTGTACCGTCTCACTCTCTTCCCAGGCACCCAGGCGCTCATCATCCACGTTGCGATCCAGGAAGTTTGAGGTCGCCACATACAGCTGCCACAGATTCTCGGCCTTCCACGGCGTCAGTGCATCCGGGTGCACTGCGTTGATGTCGGCGTAGGTAAACAGCGTCAACATGCGCAGGGCCTCGGGGGTCATCACCTTGCCCGCAAAGTGCTCTACGGTTTCGCCGTCAAAGACGTCGCGGCGCAGCGCGGCCGACATCTCCAGGTGATTCTGAATCGTCCCAAGCACCAGCTCGCACTCATAGGCGTCCAGTTCCAGCCGCCGCAGCACGTTGCGCGCCATGCGGGCGCTCTCCTCGGCGTGGTCGCCCGTGTTGCGCCCTTTGCCGGTGTCATGCAGCAGCGCCACCAGATACAGCAATCCGGGGTGTGGCAGTTCGCGCAGCACGCTGCCAAAGCGCCCTGCCCACTCGCCCATGGCTCCGGGCTGTGGCCGCAACAGGCCATGCAGCGTGTCGATCAGGACAAACGTATGCTCGTCTACCGTGTACCGGTGATAGGCATCGCGAATCACCAGCGCGTCAATGCCATGAAACTCCGGAATCAGCAGTTCCAGAACTCCCAGCGCATGCATCGACCGCAACGCCTCGCCAGCGTGCGGCTCCAGCAGCACGGCCTGCAACTGCAGCCATAGCGCCGGCCCTTCCTCAATGTGGGCGGAGATGATGGGCAGCGCGCCGGTCAGACGTGCCTCCGCCTCACGGCCCAGTCGGCAACCCGTCCGGGCCATGGCCGCGCACACGCGCAGCATCACCTCCGGATCGCAGGCCGGATCGTAGGTTCGGCCATCCTGCAACCCAGGCGGATCAATCACCACAACGCCGCGATCGATGCGAAAGCCGCTCTCCTGCGCAGGGCTCTGCCTGCGACGCCCAGCCAGGCCAAAGAAGCGCGCCCGGGGCTTCTCCGGCGGTGTGCTCTCCTCCAGCCGCAGCTTAACCTGCCGCTCGATACTGCGTGCATGGCGGAAGTACACCCGCATCCAGTAGGCCGCATCTGCCGGCCGGCGACTCGGCTGATCCAGGCCAACCGAGCGCGCCGCGGCCGCGTCCTGCGTCTGCCAGTCCAGCACATTGTCGTCTCGGTCGTGGCGATAGTGCAGGAAGCAACGGACCTGGCACAGGAACTCGACCGCCTCCACAAACTCCGGCGACTCCACCACGGGAGTGTTCGCGGTGCCCACACACTCCAGCTGCGCAATCCAGCGGCAGACGTGCACGTCGCGCAGACCGCCTGGCGTGTCCTTGATGCTGGGCTCCAGATGAAAGAGCGTGCCGCCGTACTTGGCGTGGCGTGTCCGGGTCAGCTCCACCAGACTGGCCAGCACGTGATCCCGCTCCTTCTGCAGGAGCTTGGGCACACTGTGCTGCGTGAGCTTCTCGTAGACGGCGTGGTCACCGGTCACATAGTGGTGGTCCAGCAGCGAGATGGTGAACTCGGTGTTTTCCGCGGCAAACTTCTCGCACTCAGCCAGGCGGCGCGTCGCCGGCGACACCCGGATGCCGCAATCCCACATCGCCTGCCCAACCCGCCGAATGGCATCCTTGGCCTCAGCCTCGGTGAGCTTGCCATCCAGCACAAAGAGCAGGTCAACGTCCGAGTGGGGAAACAGCTCGCGGCGCCCGTAGCCGCCTACCGCCAGCAGCACAATGCCATGCTGCAGCCTCGGATCCTGGGCCACCTCGGCCTGCCACAGACCGCTGATAATCGCGTCCAGGCCCGCCGCACGCGCCCGCACGGTCTCCAGCCCCGTCGCTCCGCCATCGTACGCGCCGCGAATCTCCAGCATCATCCGCAGGTAGCGCGCGCGCAGACTATGGGCCGCAGCCTCGCCCTCGTGTTGTTCCGTGTCGTTCGCCTTCATGCTGTATGCCTTAGGCCTCCAGCATAGCAGCACGGGCCGCTGCGGCAATCGGCTAAAGCGCCGTCTCGCCCCGGTCTTCGTTGCGGATGCGAATCACCTCGTCGATCTTTGAGACAAAGATCTTGCCGTCGCCGATCTTGCCCGTGCGGGCAGAGCTGATGATCGCCTGAATGGCATCATCCACCAGCTCGTCCTTCACCACCAGCTCCAGCTTCACCTTCGGCAACAGGTCGACCGAGTACTCGCGGCCCCGGTAGAACTCGGTGTGGCCCTTCTGACGACCGTGGCCTCGCGCCTCCAGAATCGTCATACCCTCGACCCCGACCTCGACCAGCGCATCCTTCACGGCATCCAGCTTCGAGGGTTGAATTACTGCTTCAATCTTGTGCATAGCGTGTCTCTCTTTTCCTTCTCAAACTCTGGTTTCTGCGGGCCCCGCGGCGGCAATGCCCGGGGCCCGCAGCCGGGGCGCAACCTAGTGCGCCATGTCGTACGCCTCTTCGCCGTGCTGCGAGAGATCCAGACCCTCGCGCTCGGCCTCTTCCCCAACCCTAAGGCCAATCGTCTTATCGACCAGGAAAAGAATGACAAGGGTTCCCACAATGGAAAGACTCCAGGCAATCGCCACACCGATCAACTGATTCAGCAGCTGCCGCGGATTGCCCTCCAGCAGGCCGGTGGGCTTACCCGCGCCAAACACGGGGTTCACGACGCTGCGGGCAAAGATGCCCGTCAGCAGCGCACCCAGTGTGCCGCCCGCGCCGTGCACGCCAAAGGCGTCCAGCGTGTCGTCATACCCGAAGAAGTGCTTGACCTTCACCACCATGAAGAAGCAGAAGACTCCCGTAATCAGGCCGATCCACAGCGCGGAGATGGGCGTGACAAAGCCTGCGCCGGGCGTAATCGCAACCAGCCCGGCGACCGCACCCGAGACACCGCCCAGGGCCGACGGCTTGCCATTCCGCAGCCACTCTGCCGCGCACCAGCCAATCGCCGCCGCCGCCGCACCAAAGTGGGTGCAGACGAACGCCGAAGTGGCCAGCGAACCTGCGCCCAGCGCCGAGCCCGCATTGAAGCCGAACCAGCCCACCCACAGGAGGCAGGCGCCAATAAACGTCAGCACCAGCGAGTGAGGCGGCATCGGTTCGCGCGGATACCCCAGGCGCTTGCCCAGGTACAGCGCCGTCACCAGCGCTGAGACTCCTGACGTGACGTGCACCACCGTACCCCCGGCGAAGTCCAGACAGGGGATGCGGCCGCCCCAGCCACCGGCTGCCGCTCCGGCGACGTTCAGCAGGCCGCCGACCCCCCACACCATATGCGCCATGGGGCTGTACACCACGACTGCCCACAGCACCATGAAGACCAGCATGGCCGAGAACTTCATGCGCTCGGCAAAGGCTCCTGTGATCAGCGCGGGCGTGATAATCGCAAACATCAACTGGTAGACCATGAAGGTCTGCAGCGGAATCGTCGCGGCGTAGTTGGGGTCCGGCGTCAGGCCGACTCCGCGCAGAAAGACGTTCTGCAATCCGCCCAGGAAGGCGTTGCCGCTGCCAAAGGCCAGCGAGTACGTCACCAGAGCCCAAAGCACGGTGACCACGGCCATCATGGCGAAGGTCTGCATCAGCGTGCCCAGCACATTCTTCTTGCGAACCATGCCCGCATAGAACAGAGCCAGACCCGGGCCGCTCATCATCAGCACCAGCGCGGCAGAGACCAGCATCCAGGCATTGTCGCCTGCCATCTGCGCCGCCGCAGCAGCACTGGCGTTCGCCGCCACCTGCTTCTCCAGGGCAGCGATGCGCTGCGCATCCGCAACCGGGGTCGAGTCCGGTGCCACCACCATGGCAGCCGCGGCCACAGGCTGCGCCTGCGCCACTCCACCGCCCAACGCCAAACTGCTGATTGCAGTAAGACACACCGCCAGAAACCACGTCACGCTGCGCACTCGCATCGGTTACGTCACTCTCCAGAAAGTTGGTTTGCACTCGTCTGTTGCTGTACGGCACTGGTCAACCGCCAGGCTCGTGGCTCCTGCCCGTCGCTGCTCGGCTGCTGATTCCTTTGAGAATCAACAACCTCGTCCGCGAGGACGTGCCCACGCAACGATACAGAAAACGGCGTGATAATTCAAAACGATGCGCAGGATAATCTTTCTCTATTCCCTGCAGCCCGCCGTCCCAGCTGCTTCGCAAAGTGCCTGAGTCCAGGCAGTATGCTGGTGCTACCGGCACAGCGCTGCAAGCTGGCAGAAGCCGCAAGGAGCCCCGTCCATGCCGAACACAACCGCCGTCCTGCACCGCTGGGAAGGCATTGCGCCGGAGCAGCTCAACCCGCTCGCCTCGCGCCAGTACCTGTATGGCGATCAGGCCATGCTCTGCCGGTTTGACCTGCGCCAGAACGCAGTCGTCCCCCGCCACAGCCACCCCAACGAGCAGATCTCGCACGTCGTCTCCGGATGCCTGCGCTTCCTGTTGGGAGAGGAGCTGGAGGTAGAGCACATCGTGCGGGCGGGCGAGATTCTGGTGATCCCAGCCAACCTGCCCCATCGCGTCGAGACGCTGGAGGACACCATCGCCTTTGACATCTTCGCGCCGCCGCGGCAGGACTGGATCACAGGCCAGGACGCTTATCTGCGCTGAAGCAGCTCCGTGACGATCGCCGCCCACTCGTCCTGCAGCGGGCCACGGGCAACTGCACGCCCCGCCTGCCGGTACCAGTAGGCTGCGTTGGCCAGGTCGCCCTCCTTGCGATGGAGATAGGCGTGAACCCAGGCGCGGTCCCGGCTCTCTTCCTTGTGCGCGACTTCCTCCTGGGCGACCAGATGGGCACGCTCCCAGTCGCCCTGCGCGTCCCACCACAAGGCCAGCAGAGGGCCACGCAGGCCCTCTGCCGGTCGTTGCCGAAACTCCTCTGCCGTGCTCATCTGGCCCTACTGTGCTGCTGGAGCCATCCAGCCGTTCTCGCGCATCCACTTTGCCAGCAACTCAGGCCACACGCGCAGCTGCGGATTGGCCGCCGCCAGCCCGGCTCCGTGCGCCCCATGCTGAAACAGGTGCATCTCCACCGGTACGCCGGCCTCCACCAGTGCGGTGTAGAACATCACGCTGTTCTGCACGGGCACGGTCTTGTCATCGGCCGTTGCAAACAGAAAGGTCGGCGGCGTGTCCTTGGTGACCTGCGTCTCGGCCGAGAGTGAAGCCACCAGCGCGGGGTCTGGCGTATCGCCCAGCAGATACTTGCGCGAGCCCGCGTGCGCCAGCGGCTCCTTCAGCGTGATGACCGGGTACGCCAGCACCAGAAAGTCCGGGCGGCTGCTCTGGCGCGAGATCGGGTCGGCCGAAGCCGGGTCTCCGGCATCAAAGCGCGTGCCTGCGGTGGCCGTCAGGTGCCCGCCTGCCGAGAAGCCCCACATGCCCAGGTGGCTGGGGTCGATGCCGTACTCCGCCGCATGCGCACGCACCAGCCGGATGGCCCGCTGGGCATCGCCGATCTCAACGGGATGGTGATACTTGGGCCCCAGTCGGTACTTCAGCACAAAAGCGGCCACGCCGCGCGCATTCAGCCAGGCGGCGATGTCGCTGCCCTCCTTCTGCATGGAGAGATGCTGATATCCGCCGCCCGGGGCCACGAGGACGCCGGTCCGGGTGGCATTCTCTCCTGCGGGCAGGTAGATGGTCAGGGTCGGCGTGTCGATCTCGTCCGTGCCCTGGGCCGCGGGCGCGCCATTCTGCCACAGCGGAATCGTCTTGCCCGCCGCCGTGTCGGCTTGTCCTGCCGGTGCCACCTGTGCCATTACCATTCCTCCCGCCAGCCCTGCGGCCAGCACCCCCATCCGCCATGTATGCACGCTGAATCCTCCTGCTGTTGTCTGCAAGTTGTCCGACCACATCGCCAACATCCTACCCTTCCTGCCCCTTTCCCGTCATCGTCACCGCAATCGTTTGCACGGTAGAATCACCTGCGTGACGGCACCAGCCGCTCAGGAGACCATGTGAAGCAACTCGTCCAGCGGCAGCTAGCCCAGTCCATCGCCACCCTGCAGGCTGTTCTGGCAGACTCCGCCCTCTCTGACACGATCGTCACCATCGGCGAACTGACGGCCAAAGCCATGGCCACCGGCAACAAGCTGCTGGTCGCCGGCAACGGTGGTTCGGCAGCGGATGCTCAGCATCTGGTCGCCGAGTTTGCCGTGCGCCTTACCCTGACCCGCCCCGCGCTCCGCGCCATCGCCCTGACCACCGACACCTCGATTCTGACTGCGGCGGGCAACGACTTCGGCTTCGACCAGATCTTCTCCCGGCAGATTGAGGCGCTCGGCCAGCCCGGAGACGTCTTTCTCGGCATCTCGACCTCGGGCAACTCGCCCAACATCCTGCGAGCGTTGCAGCAGGCGCGGTCGCAGGCCATTACCACCATCGGCTTCACCGGCGCGGGAGGCGGCCAGATGCGCGAGCTCTGCGACCACCTGGTGGCCATCCCCTCGGCCGTAACCATGAACATCCAGGAGTCTCACCTGGCGCTCGAGCATATCTTCTGCATGGTGGTCGAGCGCTTCACCTTTGGCATGGACTTTGACGCGCCTCAACGGTAGGCAGGCGCACCACCACGGCGCGCACCCGGTGCCTGCCCAGGACAAACGACAACCCATGACACGACGCTCTCTTCTGCCTGCGCTGCTGCTGCTGTTGCCCGCGGCTGCAGTCGCGGCTCAAACGGTAACGCTCACCTGCGGCGCCAATCTGACCGCGACCACCCTCTACAGCCCGGCCACTGCGGGCTTTGACCTGGGCACTACGGCTACCGTCGCCAGGCACAGCTGCAGCAGCGACCGGCCGTTCTTCGTCTCCTTTCCTGTGCCCGAGGGCAGCTACCGCGTAACTGTGACGCTGGGCGGGCCCCACGCCGCTACAACGACCGTGCGTGCCGAAGCACGTCGGCTGATGCTGGAGAAGATCGCCACTCGCCGCGGTGAGTCGCGGTCCTTCGTTCTGGACGTCAACGAGCGCAGACCAGAGATCGCCGGCACAGCCAACCGCGTCCACCTGAAGCCGCGCGAGATCGGCAACCTGGACTGGGACGACAAGCTGACGCTGGAGTTCAACGGCGACCAGCCGACCCTGCGCTCGGTGAGCGTGGAACCTGTTCCGCCGCACACCCCTACCGTCTACCTGGCGGGCGACTCCACCGTCGTCGATCAGGATATTGAGCCCTGGACTGCATGGGGGCAGATGCTGCCGCGCTTCTTCCTGCCCGGCGTTGTCGTCGCCAATCATGCTGAGTCCGGTGAGACCATCAAGAGCTTCTTCGCTGAGCAGCGCTTTGCCAAGTTGCTGCCCCTGCTGCAGACCGGCGACTATCTCCTGCTGCAGTTCAACCATAACGACCAGAAGGTGAACCCTACGACCGGCGTGCCCGCCGTGACGCTGCAGGAGTACCGCCGCATGGTGCTGCAGGTGGTGGCCAGCGTACGTGCCGCCGGAGCCACGCCGGTGCTGGTCACCTCCATGAATCGCCGCGTTTTTGACGCGCAGGGACACATCACCAACACGCTCGGCGAGTACCCTGACACCCTGCGTTCCATAGCAGCGGACGAGCACGTCGCACTCATTGACCTGAACGCCATGTCCAAGACGCTGTTTGAGACGCTCGGTCCGGAGGCCACGCTGCACGCCTTCATGCACTACCCGGCCAACAGCTTCCCCAACCAGCCGAGTGCCATTGCCGACGATACCCACTTCAACGGCTATGGCGCCTACGAACTGGCGCGCTGCGTCGTTCACGGCATACGAGCCGCAGGGCTGCCGCTGGCCTCGCACCTGGACCCCGCCGTACCGGACTTTGACCCGGCGCATCCTGACCCGCTGGCCACCTTCTCCCTGCCCGTCACACCCATTCCGGCCCAGACCGAGACCATGAAGCTGCCCCAGACCTAGCCCAGGCGACGACTCGCCAAAGCAGCCTGCAGAGGGTACACTCCCGCAATCGAGGGATTTCCGCCGTGCACGATCCAGCGCGACTCACCGGCCTGCTGCTTGCCGCCACCTTGTTTGCCACCGGCTGTCACTCCAAGACGAGCCCCACACCGGACAACTTTACCGACACGCTCAACGCCTACTTTGTGGAGCACTCGGATTGCCTGTTCAAGGTTGCGCCGCGCTTTCCGTATGAGACCAGCGACCCTGCGGAGATCAAGCTCTACGACACGCTGGTGCACTCACAGATGCTCGAGAAGACCGAGGAGAAGGCCATCCACGTCTCGCGCTATACCGTGACGACGACCGGCAATCGCTATGCGCCGCGTTTCTGCTACGGACACCGCGCGGTGACCAGCATCGACAGCTTCACCCCGCCCGCTGCGGAGAACGGCTTCCCCACCACCCACGTCGTCTACCACTACTCCATGAAGGACGTTCCCATCTGGGCAGAGAGCGCAGAGATCAAAGCCGCCTTCCCCAGGATGGCTGAGGCCACCAGCGGCACGGCAAGCGACAAGGCTATGCTGGCGGGAACCATGGCCGGCTGGCAGGTGCCGGACTAACAAGAGACGGACGAACAAGTACCAGACGAACAAGAGACGGGCTGGCAGGCGACGGGCTAGACAGCAGCGCTCTTCGTCATGGGAACGGTGTGTTCGGCCTGCCCTTGCAGTCGGCGCGCCGCACACATCTCCTGGTCCACGTCGCGCAGGGTGGCGACGGCACCAATCATCTGGCCGGCGGCATCGCGCAGGGGCCGGGCAGAGACCGTCAGCCAGATCACGCGCCCGTCGGGTCGCAGGTACTGCAGGCTCTGGTCTTCGCAGGGCTCACCGCTGTTGATCGTGCGTTGCAGCGGGTACTGGTCACGCTGCAACTGCTTGCCCTGCGCGTCGTAGAAGCACAACCACTCCGCCTGTCCCAGCCTCAAGCCATCGGGGATGTGGTAACAGTCCAGGATGGAGGCGGCCTGAGCGTTACGCATCACCAGACGCCCACTGGGAGCCTCCACCACGACCATGCCTACGGGGACCGATTGGATGACGCCCTCGAGCAGCGTCTGGCTGCGATGCACGCGCTCCATCGCCTCCTTGTGCTCCTGGATATCGTCCAGCACACCGTACCAGCGAAAGACCCGTCCCTGCTGGTTTCTGCGCGCCGTCGCCCGTGCCCGCATCCACCGCCAGCTGCCATCCACCAGCCGAATGCGGTACTCGACGTCAAGCGGCGAGCCGGAGCTCAGCGAGCTCTCCCACTCTGGCGTAATACGCTGCAGATCGTCGGGATGCAGTGCTGCGGCCCAGCCCCATCCGCGAGCCTCGTCCGCGCTCATGCCCGTCAGCTCGGTCCACCTGGGGCCAGCCTCCAACACAGCGCCGTGCTCGTCCGCCGTCCAGTAGACGTGTGGATTCAGGGCAACGGCAAAGCGATGGTGGTCCTCACTCTCCTTCAGCGCCTCCTGCGTCGTCTCCCGCTCGGTCACATCCAGCACGGCGACTGACACACCGACAATCTCGCCGCCCTCATCGCGCGTCGGCTGGTAGGAGGTCGACCGGATATGCATCTTGCCGTCTCGAGTATCGGCCTGCACCTCCAGACCGCTGAAGGCCTCGCCCTGCAGCGCGCGACGCAGAAACGGCTCCAACTGCGGGTAAAAGTTAGGAATCATCTCCTCGACCGTGCGGCCCAGGTGCGCCACGATCGGCGCATGATTCATCTCGGCCAGTCGCTTATTGACGCTGACGTAGCGCATGTTGCGATCCACAAAGCAGAGCCCCACCGGCGCGCCATCGTAGATCGCCTGCAGCTGCGAGAGTCGCTGGCTGGGCAACGCCTCCAACGGGAACGCAGCCTCCTCCGGTGCGGGCAGTTGTCGGCCATCCCCGGTGATGCTGGGCTTGGCGTCCTGAACATACTCGGCTAGCTTGCCCACCGGCATCGGTCGCCCGTACAGCCAGCCCTGGCCCAGGTCGCAGCCCAGCCACTGCAGCATGTCGGCCTGCGCCTGGCTCTCCACACCCTCGGCCGCCGTCTGCAGGCCAAGACTCTGCCCCAGGCCCACGATGGCGGCAACGATCTTGCGGCTCTCCCGACGCATCTGCATGGTCTGCACAAAGCTCTGATCGACCTTGATCTCGTCGAAGGGCAGCGCATGCAGATGCCGCAGGCTGGAGTAGCCCGTCCCAAAGTCGTCCAGGGCCAGGCGCACGCCGCGCGCCTTCAACTCCTCGGTCACGCTGCGCGCATGCTCCACATTGCCGACCAGTGCACTCTCGGTGATCTCCACCGTCAGCCGCTCCAGCCCAAACCTCGTCTGCTCGGCTGCCAGCGCAATCAGCCGCTGCAGCGCATGGTCGCGCAACTGCACGGCAGAGACGTTGATGGAGAGCCGCAGATGCTCTGACAACGGCTGCATCGCCGCAAAGGCCTGCAGCAACACGCTGGTCGTCAGTTGCCCAAGGCAGGCGGAGTCCTCCGCCACCTGGATGAACTCATCCGGCGGCACCATGCCCCGCAGGGGATGCTTCCAGCGCGCCAGCACCTCGAACCCGGAGAGCTGCCCAGTGCGCAGTTCCACGAGCGGCTGGAAGTATGGACGCACTTCCCCGCTTGCAATCCCGCGCCGGAGGTCTGCAACATAGTCCGGATTCATCGTGCGGTCATCCTAACCTGAGTTCGCTAACCATGCCCATCCCCCGCTCGGGTAAATATTGCGTCTTGTGCAGCCCAGCGTTCTTCCCTTGAAACTCTCTCTCAAATGAACTAACTTTGGTCGGTCCACTTTTGCAACCCATGACACCTCCCATGTACCTTCGCCCCCTGCTTCCCCTGGCCAGTGCCCTGCTCTGCCTGCTGCCTGCCGTTCCAGCCCGGGCTGCCGCGCCCCCGGCTCATTCCTTTGCCGTTCAAGGCAATCACTTCACGCTCGATGGCAAGCACTTCCAGGTCCTCTCCGGCGAGCTGCACTATGCGCGCATCCCCCGCGCCTACTGGCACGCACGCCTGCGCATGGCCAGGGCGATGGGGCTCAACACCATTGCGACCTACGTCTTCTGGAATGTGCACGAGCCGGCACCCGGCCAGTACGACTTCTCCGGCAACAACGACCTGGTGGCCTTCCTGAAGGCGGCTCAGCAGGAGGGGCTCTACGTCATCCTGCGCTCCGGGCCGTACTCCTGCGCGGAGTGGGACCTGGGCGGCCTGCCTGCGTGGCTGCTGGCCAACCCGGCCTCCGCCGCTGCCCTGCGCTCCAACGACCCTGCCTTCATGGTGCCCGCCGAGCGCTGGATACGCCGCCTGGCGCAGGAGGTAACGCCGCTGCAAGTCGCCAACGGCGGCCCGGTACTGATGACGCAGATCGAGAACGAGTACGGCAACTTCGGCGCAGACCACGCCTATATGGAGCACCTGCTCGCCCTCTACCGCAGCGCAGGCTTCAACGGCTCGCTGTTGTATACCGCAGATAACTGGCGGAACATCGCCAACGGCTCCATCCCGGAGCTGCCCGCCGCCACGAACTTTGGCATCGGCAACCATCAGGGCGGCATGGACGCGCTGGCCAGGCTGCGGCCAGAAGGACCGCTGTTCGTCTCAGAGTACTGGCCCGGCTGGTTCGATCACTGGGGCCACCCCCACGAGACCCGGCCCATTGCCCCCCAGCTCGACGACCTGGACTACATCCTGCATCGCGGCGCCGGCATCAACATCTACATGTTCCACGGTGGCACCAGCTTCGGCTTCATGGCTGGCTCTAGCCTCATCGGCGGCGAGTTCCAGCCTGACGTATCCAGCTACGACTACGACGCCCCGCTAGACGAGTCTGGCCGCGCCACGCCAAAGTTCTTTGCCTACCGGAAAGAGCTGGCCAAGTTCAGCCCGTGCGGCGACGAGAGCTGCCTGCCCCCGGTGCCCCAGGTCGCACCCGCCATCCGCCTGCCGGCCATCCCACTCCGCGACTCGGCCAGCCTTTGGAGCGCGCTGCCGCCTGCGATTGCCAGCCCGCTGCCGCTCTCCATGGAGCACTACGGCGAGAGCTACGGCTACATTCTCTACCGCACGCAACTCAGCACAGCCGTCGCCGGAGACCTGACCATCACCGGCCTCCACGACTTCGCCCAGGTCTACCTTGACGGCAGACTGGTGGGCTCGCTGGATCGCCGCGACGGGCTCAACTCCCGCCCGCTGACGCTGCCCCTGGCCACCAGCGGCCCGGCCCGGCTCGACATCCTGGTCGCCGACGACGGCCGGATCAACTCCACCCGCAACATGCGCCTGGACGCCAAGGGCATCACCGGCGGCGTAACCCTGGCGGGCTCCGCACTCGCGGGCTGGCAGGTCTACCCGCTGCCCATGCCGCAGTCCATCGATTCCCCGACGGCCGAGCCGCTGCCCGGAGCAAGGCTGCAGCACTCTCCGAGGGGCGGCGACGGTCCGCGACTCTACCGCGGCAGCTTCCAGCTGGAGCACTCGGCGGATACCTTCCTCGACGTCCACAATCTGGGCAAAGGTGCGGTCTGGATCAACGGGCACGCCCTGGGACGATTCTGGAAGGATGGCCCGCAGGAGACGCTCTACGGTCCCGGACCGTGGCTGCACCGTGGCCAGAATGAGATTCTGGTCTTCGACCTGTTCCCGCACAGCACGCCTCCCGAGGTGAGCGGTCTGGACCACCCGATCCTCGATGCACCCACCCCCAGCCGCGTTCACGGCAAGCAGGAGTAGCCCGCAATGTCTCGTATCCCCACTGGTTTTCCTCAGCGTTTTCCACAGCGCTCGCGCCTCTGGGCCGCCACAGCAGCTGTCTGCCTGCTTTGGTCTAAACATACGATTTATGCACAAGTTAAAGCACTTAATCTCATGCAGCAATTGCAATCTCCACCCACAGCGGCCCGGCCCATGGTGCGGTGGTGGTGGTTTGGCGCTGCTGTGGAAAAGCCGGAGATCCTGCGCGAGCTGCACCAGATGAAGGCTGACGGCATCGGCGGCTTTGAGCTCGCCTTCGTCTACCCGCTCACGCTGGATCATCCCGAGAAGGGCATCAGGAACCTGCCCTTTGTCTCGCCGGAGTTCCTTGAGTGCGTGCGTTACGCCCAGACCGAAGGCCGGCGACTGGGTCTGCGTGCCGATGTGACGCTGGGCAGCGGCTGGCCCTACGGCGGCCCGGCAACGCCGCTCAGCCAGGCTGCCGGACGCCTGAAGGTGCTGCAACTGGCCCTGCCCGCAGGTGCCACGGCGCTGCCCCCCTACAAGCTAGACGAGGGCGAGTCGGTCATCTCCATCTCGCTCGTCCCTGGCGAGCCAAAGCACTGGCAGGCGTCCGGCGCTGTCACGCTGCCAGCCAGTGCCAGCACGACGCTCCCCCAGGATCACGCTCGGACCGTGCTGGTGTTCGTGGCCAGCCACACACGCCAGGCTGTCAAGCGGGCCGCTGTGGGAGCCGAGGGCTTTGTGCTGGACCCCTTCAGCCACGACGCGGTGGCGACGCACCTGCAGGCGGTTGGCCAGCCGCTGCTCTCGGCCTTTGGCAGCACCCCGCCTTACGCCGTGTTTTCGGACTCACTCGAGGCCTACGGTGCGGACTGGACACCCGGTCTGCCCGCAGAGTTTCAGCGGCGCCGCGGCTACGATCTACTGCCACACCTGCCTGAGCTGGTCGCCGGAGATACCGCTGCGGCACAGGCCGTGAGGCACGACTGGGGCCAAACCCTGACCGAACTGGTGAACGAGAACTACCTGACTCAAATCAATCAATGGGCCCTTGCGCATCACACGAAGTTTCGCTCACAAACCTATGGAGAACCGGCAGTTAATCTATCAAGTCAGCGACTCGTCTCGCTGCCGGAGGGCGAGGGTCCACAGTGGCGGCAGTTTTCCACACTTCGCTGGGCCACCTCGGCCAACCACCTGTTTGGCAACAACGTCACCTCGGGTGAGACCTTCACCTGGCTCCACTCGCCAGTCTTTCGCGCCACGCCGCTGGATATGAAGGCCGAGGCCGATGTGGACTTTTTGACCGGGGAGAACCAGCTGATCTTCCATGGCTGGCCTTACTCTCCCCCGGCGACCGCGTTGCCCGCGGGCGACCCTGGCTGGAGCCTGTACGCCGCCGCCGTCTTCAACGATCACAATCCCTGGCACCCGGTCATGCCGCAGGTCACCCGTTACATTCAGCGTGTCAGCTTCCTGCTGCGGCAGGGCCGACCCGCCAACCAGGTGGCCGTGCTGCTGCCCACCGATGACGCCTGGTCCGCGTTCTCTCCCGGCAAGGTTACGGTTACGGGAGAGATGGCGCGGCTCATCACACCGCAGCTTGTCTCCACCATCCTGGCTGCGGGGTACAACCTCGACTTTATCGACGCCGAGACCATTCATCGGCAGGGCCTGCACCACCAGATCCTCGTGTTGCCACCGACCGACCGCATTCCCCTGCAGACGCTACGCGAGATTGCCGACTACAAATCACAGGGAGGCAAGGTGATCGCCGTGGGTCATGCGCCCTCACTGCAGCCGAACTCGCAGCCCTCCAGCGAACTGAGCAACCTGGCCGACAGACTCTTCCGGGGTGCGGACTCAACCCTGGTTCCGGATGATGCCGCGCTGACCGCCGCGCTGCACCTGGCAGCACAGCCAGACATGGAACTGACGAACACGCCTGCCGCAACCCTGCAGGCCGTCGGCTTCATCCGTCGCCGGCTGCCGGGGGCCGATATCTACTTTGTGGCGAACACCTCCAACCAGGCGGTGCAGGCCACGGTACGCTTTGTCACGGCTCACCACTACGGCAGCAGTATCGATCCGGACACGCTGGCCGCGCAGCCGACCACAGCGGCCAGTCAGACGCTGATCCTGGCTCCCTACGAGTCGCGCATCTATCTCTTTGACCAGAACCATGCTCCGGCGGGCGGACACCAAGCTCCCACCCTGACGGCCGCGAACTCGCTGGGCGACCTGAGCACCGGCTGGCAGGTTACGTTCCCCGGCCTGCGGCGTACGGTTCCGGCGGACAAACTCACGGATTGGATCGACGACGAAGCTACGCGTCACTACTCCGGCGAGGCGGTCTACAGTCACGAGGTGCAGTTGGCGGCGCGTCCGGCCGCTGCGGTGTACCTGCAGGTGTTGGGCGGCAAGGCCGTTGCGCGCCCCGGGCACCTGTTAGCCGACGACCCCAACACCACGCGTCCGGCCGGTGCGCCGCTACCCAACCCGCTGGTGACCCGAACCGGCCCCGGCATGCGCGCCTGGTACGATCCACCGGTGCGCGAGGCTGCCCTGGTAGTGATCAACGGAGAGCCCGCAGGTGCACTGTGGCACCCGCCCTATCGGCTCGACGTCACACGCTACCTGCACGCTGGACAGAACCGCATTGAGATTCACGTCTTCAATACGGCGCTCAACGCGTGGTCTGCCAATCCGCCGCGCGACTACAAGCCGCTGATTGCCAAGTACGGCGACCGCTTCCAGATGCAGGACCTGGACCAGGTGAAGCCAATCCCCTCGGGTCTGCTGGGCACCGTGCAACTGGTAACGGAGCCAACCCAACCCTAACCGATGACCGATCGACAGGTACTGATGAACTTCTTTCCGCAACTTCGCTCCTGCAGTCGACTGGCGGCAGCACTGCTGCTTGCTTCTACGGCCTATGCCGCCGCGCCACCCGTGCTCGCCAATCAGTTTGGCGCCAAAGGCGACGGCGTCACGTTGAACACCGCATCCATCCAGCGCGCCATTGACTCTGCCGCCCGCACGCACGGCGCAGTGTCGTTTGCCCCGGGCACCTACCTGACCGGCTCGCTGTTTTTGAAGTCCGGCATGACGCTGGAGGTACCCGAGGGCGTCACTCTGATCGGCTCGCAGAGACTGGAGGACTACCCCATGCTGCCGACGCGCGTCGCCGGCATTGAGATGACCTGGCCGGCAGCGCTCCTCAACGTTCGCGACCAGCACGATGTGACGGTGACCGGGACCGGCACCATCGATGGCGATGGCCCCATCTGGTGGAAGTCCTACTGGGATCTGCGCGCCACCTACGAGCCCCGCGGTCTGCGCTGGGCGTCAGACTACGACGCGCGACGCCCCCGTCTGATCCTGTTGCAGCGCTCGACCCACGTGCGGCTGGGCGGTGGCATCCTGCTCAAACGCTCCGGCTTCTGGACGGTACAGGTGCTGTACTCGGACCACATCCTGATCGATGGCGTCACGATCCGAAACAACGAGGGCGGCAAGGGCCCCTCGACCGATGGCATCGACATCGACTCCTCCAGCCAGGTTGAGGTGGAGCATGCCGATATCGACGTGAACGACGATGCGCTCTGCCTGAAGTCAGGCCGCGACTCCGACGGCCTGCGCGTCAACCGGCCCACCACGGAGGTGAAGCTGCACGACTCCATCATCCGCCACGGCGCGGCGGCCATCACCATTGGCAGCGAGACCTCGGGCGGCTTCCGCAACATTGAGGCCTACAACCTGACCGCGCTGGCAGGCGTCCCCTCAGGCGTCCTGTTCAAGTCTGCCCACACGCGCGGAGGCACAGCCACGGACATCCGCATCCACGACCTGAACCTGCAGGGCGTCGCCATTCCCATCCACATGACAATGAACTGGAACCCCGCCTACAGCTACGCCACCCTGCCGCCCGAGGTGAAGGATCCGCCGCCGTACTACATCACCCTGACCACGCACGTGCCGGAGGCGCAGGGCCTGCCGCACTTTGCGCACGTCCACATCTGGAACATCCATGCGACCGGCGCGAAGCAGGCCTTCAACGTCAGCGCCTATCCGAACGCGACCCTGGACGACTTTGAGCTGGACCACCTGGACATTCATGCCGCCACAGCCGGCACCATCGCCAACGCCAGCCACTGGACGATGCACGACAACAGCATCGTCACCACGGATGGCTCAAGCGTGAAGTTCACCGATGCACCCATCGCCCCCGGCACGGCCTTTGGTGACCGCGAACCTGCGAATCAACCCAGGTAGTCGCTACGACCTCGCAAAGTCGATGTGCGCGTGAACGGGGTCCGTGTGCAGCAGGGTCACCTGCACGCGGTCGCCTACGTCCAGGCCGGCCTCGCCACGCACCACGCGTCCCTCTGCAGGCGGGTCAAAGACGCGCACGTAGGTGCCTTTGTCGTTCGCGCCGGTCACGACGCCACGGAAGGTCTGGCCAACATGGCCGGCAAGCGCCACAGCAGCCTCGCGCTTGGCCATGGTGCGCTGTACCTTGCGCGCCGCAGCTTCTCGCTCGGTGCAGTGCTGGGCCAGGCTCTCCAGTTCGCCATCGGTATACGGCGCGGGGGCACCGGCCAGCATGGCCTTCACCACGCGCTGGGTTACCAGATCCGGAAAGCGCCGGTTGGGCGCAGTGGAGTGCGTATAGTCATGGGCAGCCAGGCCAAAGTGGCTGGGCGCGGCCGCAGCGTTGCCGGGCAGCAGGACATACTCGCCGGGCCCCATCAGCTTGATGATCGCCAGTGCGAGGTCCGGGTAGTGGTCCGGGTCTGCCGTGCGCTGCTGCCGTAGAAAGACATTGAGCGCAGTCGAGTCCGGTGTCTCCGGCAGCTCCGTGCCATGCGAGCGCACCAGCTCCACAATGCGCTCCCAACGCTCCGGCGACTTGACGACGCGGCGCAGGCACGAACGCTTGGCCGCGCGCAGCGTCTCGGCCATCACCTCATTGGCCGCTACCATCAGCTCTTCAATCAAGCTCGTTGCGCGGTTCGGGATGGCCGCCTTCAGCCCCTGCACCTTGCCGTCGACCACGACCGGGTCCGCCTCCGTGCGGTGGAACTCCAGCGCACCGCACCGCACGCGCCCGGCATGCAACGCCTGCGCGGCTTCGTCCTGCAGCTTCAACTGCTGTTGCAGCTCCGGGTGCGCGGCCACCTTGGCATCCGGGGGGGCGGTGCCCTCCAACCATGGCCCTACCTTGCTGTATGCCAGTTGCGCCTTGTTGCGAACCAGTGCCCTGTAGATCTTCGGCTGGCTTACATCACCGGCGGCGTCCACCACCATCTCCACCACCACGGCGGCACGATCCTGGTTCTCATTGAGCGACGTCAGGTCAGTTGAGAGCTCGTTCGGCAGCATCGGAAAGTTGCGAACGGCGGTATAGATGGTCTGGGTCTGGTCGGCCGCATGCTGGTCGATGGGCGTGCCCTTCTTTACGGCGCGGGAGACCTCCGCCACGCCGACCAGCAGGCGTATGCCGCCCGCCACACGCTCCGCCGCCTCGATCTGGTCGAGGTCGCGCGACGTATCGTTGTCGATGGAAGACCACCACAGCCCGCGCAGGTCGCGATGGTCGCCACCTGGAGCCGTTGTGCTGGCCGCACGAATCGCGGCGATCTGCTCGTCTGTTCCTGCGGGGAAACCGGGGTGGAAGCCTTCGCGGATCATCTCCGCAGCAGCCAGGGAGACCAGGTTAAAGCTCGGCTGTGTCATGCATCCGCAAGGCTATCACTTCCCCGCGCCCATCGCTTCCATAAAGAGCCCTGCCCACTGCGAGACCTGCTCCGCATAGGCACCAGTCACCGCATCGCGACTACCCTGCAGGGCCGCCAGCTGCACGGCAAAGTTACCCACGGTCGAGCTCTCCGGCGAGCCACGAAACACCTCTAGTCCGGTCGCCTCCGCCGTCAGCCGGTTCAGGAACTCGTTCTGGCTGGCTCCGCCCACAATGAACAGACGCTTCAATGTCTTGCCGCTAAACTCCGCCACACGGTGCAGCACCTTGGCATAGCGCGCGGCCAGGCTGTGGAAGATCAGGCTGGCCACAGCCGGTGCGTTTTCGGGGCTCTCGTCCACCGGCTCCAGCCCCTTCCTGGCGCGCTGCGTATTGATGCGCTGCAGCATGCGGCCCGCCAGCATCAGCTCCGGGTCGTCCACATCCAGCAGCCCCTGCGGCCGCTCGGCGCGCTCGGCCGCGGCCACCAGCTCGGCCACATTCCAGGTCTTGCCTGCAGCCTCCCAGGCGTCCATGCACTGGCGGATGAGCCACATGCCGTTCACGTTTTTATGGAAACAGATGCGATCGCCCACGGCACCGAGATTGGTGAAGTTCTCCTCGGCAGCGCCCTCGTTGTTGCGCGGCTGCTCGACCAGCGTGCCAACCAGAGACCAGGTGCCGGAACTGATGTACGCCCAGTCATTGCCGACGGCCGGGATGCCGGCGATGGCCGAGGCCGTGTCGTGGCAGGCCGGGGCCACCAGGCAGGTGTCCTGCAGTGCGGGCAGCGCCGCCAGGGGCCCGGTCAGCTTGCCCAGCACCGTGCCGGGCGGCACCAGCTTAGGCGCGCAGGCCAGGTCAAACTGCATGGCCTGAAAGATCTCGCGGCACCACTGCCGCTTGTACAGCTCCACCAGCTGGGTATGCGTCGCGTTGGTGTACTCGGCAACGCACGCGCCTCCCCACCGCGAAAGGATGTACTCCGGCAGGTTCATCCACTGCCGTCCCTCGGGCAAGCCCTGCTGCTGGTCAGCGTAAAGCTGGTACAGCGTGTTGATGCGCAGCAGTTGCACGCCGGTCAGCTCGCGCAGCCGGGCTGGGCTGCAGCGGCGGTGCACGGCACGCTCTGACTTCAGCGTGCGCTCATCGCGATAGCAGAACGGATCGTCCAGCGGGCGGCCCTGCGCATCCACACGCACGTAGTCTACCGCCCAGCCATCCACCGCAATCGAGCGGATGCCCTCCGTGGCGATCTCCGCGCACTTGCGCAAGCCCGCGTCCAGGCCGGCCTCAATCCGCTTCAGGTCCCACTTCAGCCCGCCTTCCACCTCGCGGGGCGCGTTGGCAAAGCGCTCCACCAGTTGAATGACAGGCTTGCCCTTGATCCAGCGCAGCAGCGAGACCCGGCAGCTCTCCGCTCCCAGGTCCACTGCCACCAGCGCGCGCTGATCGTCTGGAGCCTGCAGACTCGCCATCTTCCGCCTCATCGCAGGAAGGCCTCTACCAGGCCGCCATCGACCGGAATCATGTGTCCGGTGGTGCAGCGCGTCAGCGGACCGGCGAGGAACATGATGGCCTGCGCGCAGTCCTTCGGATCGATTGGCTGATGGGTGAGCGTGCGCTTTGCATAGAAGAGTGCCAGCTCGTTGCGCAGCTCATCGTCGGTCATCGACTCCTGGAACGGCAGGCCATACTTCTTGAGCGAGGCGATCACACGATCGCGCGGGAACATGGTCGAGCCCTTCACCACAGTCGCCGGGCTGATGCCGTTGACGCGAACCCGCGGCGCCATGCCCACGGCCAGTTCGCGCACCAGGTGGCTCAGCGCTGCCTTGCTCACGTCATACGCCTCGCTGCCGCGCTTGGCCACCACGGCATTGGCAGAGCTGGTCAGCACCACGCTGGCGTCGATGCCCTGCGCATTGAAGATGCGCGCGGCCTCATCGGTCAGCAGGTGGTTTGCCGTGACGTTCACCTCCAGCGTCAACGCCCACAGGCTGTCGTTGATGATGCCATCCGGAGACGAGGGGAAGATGGCTGCCGTGTTGATGAGGATGTCGATACCGCCGAACTTCTCCACCGTCGCGTCCAGGGCCGCACGAATCGCCTTGCGGTCACGGATGTCAATACTCGTCCAGGCCACGGCCTCTTTGCCGGCGATCGCCGCCGTCTCTGCCGCAACCGCCTCCGCGCCCTTCACGTCGCGGTCTGCCACCACCACATGCGCGCCGCGCTCGGCAGCCAGCAGCGCCACCTCGCGACCGATGCCACTGCCACCGCCCACCACCAGCGCAATGCGCCGGCTCAGCTCCTTCTCTGGGGGCTGGCGGCGGATCTTCGCCTCTTCCAGCTTCCAGTACTCAATCCGGAACGCCTCGCTGGCGGGCAGCGCGACATAGTTGGCGTAGGTCTTGAACTGATCGGCCGAGGCCGCCGGCCCTGCCTGCGGAATGCCCGGCGCGGTGACTCCGCCACCCAGCGCTCCTGCGCCCTTCATCACGCCGATGGCGTTGATGTAGAACTCGCCCGTGATGCGCGACTCCGTCTTATTTTTGCCGAAGCTGAACATGCCCACGCCGGGAATGAGCACCACCGTCGGGCTCGCATCGCGCATGGCCGGGGAGTCCGGCAGCGCATGCGCCTTGTAGTACTCGGCATACTCCGCGCGGTAGGTTTCGAGTGAGCTATCGATCAGCCTCTTCAGAGCCGCCGGATCGCCAGCCGGGTCCCAATCGATGAACATCGGGCGGATCTTGGTGCGAATAAAGTGGTCTGGGCAGCTGGTGCCCAGATGCGCCAGCGGAGCCGCATGCTGCGAGTTCACAAAGTCCAGCACCTGCGGCAGGTCGGTAAAGCTGCCGATCCAGCGCTGCCTGCGCGAGACAGCACCACGCAACTGGGCGAAGACCGAGAGCGCAACCTCGCGACGGTCCTCGCGGCTGCTCGACTTCGCTCCGCCAAACGCAACGTAGCCGGGCTGTGCGGCGTGGCGCTCAATAAACTGCCCCAGCTGGTCAATGATGGTGATGGTGTTCAGGTAGCTTTCGCGCTGGGTGTTGCCCCAGGTAAACAGGCCATGCCCGCCCAGCACCACGCCGTCGCAACCCGGCGTCTCGGCGACGATCTTGCGCAGCATCATGCCCAGCTCAAAGCCCGGGCGCTGCCACGGCAGCCAGGCCAGCTTGTGGCCAAACTCCGCGTTGAACTCCTCCATCTTCTGCTTACCGTTGGCCGAGGCCGCCAGCGCGATGCCCCAGTCCGGGTGCAGATGGTCCACATGCGGGAACGGCAGATAACCGTGCAACGACGTATCAATGGAGGCCGCCACCGGGTTGTTGCCAAAGGTGCACAGGGGATAGAAGTCCACCATCTCGTCTTCGTGCTCGACACCGCGATACTGCTTCTCCAGCGCGAGCAGCTTGTCGAGATAGAGCGTGGCAAAGCCCGCCCGCTTGATGCTACCCAGGTCACCGCCCGAGCCCTTGACCCACAACACCTGCCGGGTCTGGCCGTCCACCGGGTCAACCTGATCGAGCTTGGAGCTGGTGTTGCCACCACCGAAGTTGGTGATGCGCAGGTCGGAGCCAAGCAGGTTGGAACGGTACCGCAACAGCTCCGGCCCATCCAGGTTCGCCGCTACTGCCTCATCCCAACGATCCTCAAGAAACTTCAAGCCCGTATGTGTCGCACCAGCCGTCATTATGTTCCGCTCCTTGTCGCAACCTGATTTTTGCGCCCCACTATCATTCCACAGCCAACACCAATACAGCAACTATTTCTAATCTGAATAATTCCCGTACAAAAGCGGAGCCGACTCGTTCTGAGTCTGCCCCGCTTGTCTCTTCCGTTCTACACCCTGCGGCTCTTCCTGTCCTAGGCCGTCTCGGCCTGCTGCAACAGCGACTCCCGCAGCACCATCTTGTGCTCCACGTAGTTGTAGGGCGGAACGGTCTGGCCGCGCAGCAGCGCCAACCCCAGATGAATCAGGCTGGGGCCATAGGTCTTGGTCTCATGCGAGACGGAGGCGATCAACGGCGAGCGGTCGCGCTTCATCTCCACAACCGCCTCGGCAATGCAGTCCTGGCCGACGATGGCGACGTGGCGCTCCCGCTTCAGTTCGCGCACCGCATCCACAGCACCCAGCGCGCTGGAGTCGGTCGCCGCGGCAATCAGGATGTGCTTGTCTTTGGGGTGGCGCTGCAGAAAGTCCGCCACCAGCTTGCGGCTGCGGTCGCGCAGGCCTCGCCCATCCATGCGGACGAACAGCTCCACAGGCAGGTCCGGGATGATGCTCTTCACGCCCTCGAAGGCACCGGTAGTTCTGCCCTGCACCATGGGGCCCGCCTCCACCAGGTCCAGCCCCAGGATCCACTCCACGGCACCGCCCCACTGCCGCTGGGCAAAGCGCGCCAGCTCCTCGCCCGCCTCAAAGCCGACGCGATAGTTATCGACGCCAAAGTAGGTTGCATTCGGGTGCGGAATATCAATGGCAATCAGCGGAATCTTCGCGGCAGCGATGCGGTCGCCAATCATCGGAGCGACCTCCTGCTCCACCTGGAACTCAATCACCAGGTCCACCTTGCTGCGCACAAACTCGTCGGCGTTCTTCAGCGCCGTGGCCGCATCGTAGTGGTTGTCCAGAATCATCAGGTCGACGCCCACGGCCGAGGCCGCCTCCACCAGGCTCTCCGTCACCTCCACCGAGAACGGCATATCGGAACTCTGGCCGCCGAAGCCAAAGCGAATCTTCTTCGGTCGCGTCACCTGCCGGTACAGCCCGTCGGGCGACTGCGCCAGGTAGCCCCGGTGCACAAACGTCTTCAGCACCCGGTATACGGTCGTCTTGGAGATCTTGGTCTGCCGATGAATCGCCTCCAGCGACATCGGCTGATTCTCAGCCTGCAACAGCTCCAGAATGTCTAACGCCTTCGAGAGTACCGGGATCAGATACAACC
>JAGWNX010000004.1 GCA_028872955.1 Acidobacteriota bacterium | reverse complement strand
GGGAATGTAGGGCTCACGGACCGGAGGCTTGTAGTTATCCGGCAGCGACATGCCCTGAATAAAGGTGTGGAGTTCGGCCTCGGTGAGCTTCTTCAGGCCGTTGAGGTACGCGAGCTGCGGTAAGGGTTCGGTCGGCGCTTCATAAAACCAGTACCGGCGGTTCGTCTTCCGGTGGACGCCGAGTGGAGCCCGGATCGCGTTGCCAAACTCGCCCTCCTCGATCCGGTCCTGCTTGGGAAAGACTTCAATCCCTTGCGTGAGACCACCACCGACGATGGGCACACCGAGGCGCAGCGCGAGATTGTAGATATAGATGCGGCACTCGGATGCAAGCAGAGGAGTTTCAGCGAAGATCCAGAGATGACCACCACGCCGCGACTGCTCAATCGCGGCTTCCACTCCATCCTGCTTTAGCTCCCACTGAAGTTTGAAGAGAGCTTCCACAGCACCATCGAAGTCACCGTCAATCGCCACCCATTTGCAGCGCTGCGTTTCGGGGTTGATGGCATAGAGATTGATGGTGAGGTCTCCATTCAGATGCATGCGCACGACGTCTGCATCGAGAGGCTTGGGTTGTTTGGTCGTCCAGTCCCTGGCAAGGAAGTAGGGCACCTTGCCATTCGGTAAAGGTTTCTGCGCCTGCATGCTGTAAGCGCGGCGGTTGACGAAGAGCCGGATGAAGTCATTCGCGGTGTCCCGGCTGACGGAGAATTTGGCGTACACGGCGTGTCTCCTTTCTTCCAAGCTGGGGAGGTTCTATCCCGGCATCAAAACTCGGTCAAATTTCCGAGGGAAACGGCGAGCCCAACGTGACAGCGCACGCTTGCTCGCCGATTCCGGCTGGTGGTGAGTGGGGTCAGGCGGCCTTCTTCGGCGGCACTGCAACGATCTTCAGGGTCGGAGATGAGGGCTTCGGCAAGGTTATGGGACGCCGGCGGGGTGTCTCCGGCCCCCAGCAGATGACGTTTCCGTTGCGGGCGATGGAACGGTTGATGGAACGGATTCGGGCGGCGGACAGGCGCATGACGGCTTCTCCTTCGTGAAAGAAGTGGGGTGGTGAAGCTGATCTGTCGGGGAATGAAGAGGTGGGTTACGCGTGAGCTACAGGGACACGGTCGAGCAAAAGGCCCGGCTGGTCGATGTAGTGAAAGAGTTTGTACTCGCAGTAGGCGCGATCAAACTTCTCCTTGGTGAACTCGCACTCGCACGCCTCGAATGACAGCATGTACCAGACCTGACGGAGGCGGTCCAAGATGTAGATGGCGCCGGAGGACAGATCGCCGGGGACCATTTGCAAGAGCATGACACCCTTCTGAGTCTGGATCCAGCGAGTTGCGATGGCTTCGCCGAGTTCCAGAAACGCGGCGACATCTTCCTGAATGGTTTGCTTGGCTTGATCGCGCCAATCCATGAGTGGATAGGCAGTGAGCTTTCCTAGGCTGCGGGTCATGGTTCTCTCCTTTCTAGAGGAACGGGTTGCGGGAGCTGGTTTTGGTGGGATTGCGATAGCGAAGCGTCTTGTACCAAACGTTCGCGAGTGACAGTGCGATACCTGCGACTGCAGCGATCAACAGACAGCGCAGGACTGGCATACCGAGACTGTTGTGAAGTCCTTCCAACGCGGACTTCAGAAACACGAAGATGTCGAAGCCAGTAAGGAAGAGTGCAATGACGATGCGCGAAGCAAAGTAGGTTGGGAACGAGGAGACGCGACCGGACTCGGCCTCCGGAACGGACGACGGAAGAGTAGACATGGGAACTCCTTGCGATGGATTTAGGGGAATGCTGTTGCTGGTGCTATATCCGGTTCAGGCAGCAGCCCGGAGTGGGCCTGCCGCTAAGCCGGACTTGGAGAACCAGACACTCTGCATGTACTGGTTATCCATAAGCGGGGTGGAGTCGTAGAGCTCTGGGAAACGTTCCTGCAACTCGAGCATGTAGCTCTCGGCGTGGAGCGTTGGAAGCGGATGCACATAGGGTGTACGTCGCATGCAAGAGACTCGTGTCACAAGCCATACCGTGTCGCTCGCTCCTGCTGAGGCTTCGAGCAACTTGACCTCGTTAAGCGTCAAGGCGCGCGCGCCGACGAGAACCGAATGTTTCACCACGCTTCTGTTGTGTTCCCCAAACTGGCAGCGAATGAGCTGCCCTCGGTCCTCATGAGTGTCCGCTATAACGACGCAATCGGATGAATAGGAGTAGTTGAGGCCGAGGTCGAATACCTCAACCTTGAACAGATAGAGCATCAGCATCGGACATCCTCCAAAGACGGGTTGGGACCAACCGGCGTCATTCGGGGCCGGTGGCAGTTGAGGCGAGAGCGGAAAGCCGGAGACAAATCGAGAGTCTGGGAATTGAATGGAGAGGATCTGTTCCCAAAAGCAAGGGAGCGGGACTGCCGGGATGGCAGCGTTTAGCTGGGACAAGTGAAGGGATCAAGGAGAAAAATCTGAGAGATCGCTACTTAGAAAGGAAGACACGCTTGCGTATTACGGACGTCGATCACCGACTGTGCCGCATCCGTGATCTGCACCAAGCTTCCCGTTGAGCGCATGTTGAAGCCGATCTTCCGCTCCAGTTCCGAGACAGCATGGAAAGCTTCAGGGTCCTGCTGACGGATCGCCAGCAGATCAGAGTCGGTCGAAAAAATGCAAAGCCGGCATGACAAACGACGCAGGTATCCACCTGTTGTTCCGTCTTCGTGGAAGTCTGGAATGTACACCGGGTGGAGAGGAATGCTGTTCTTCCAGTGCCATGCCAGCACTTCAGAAAGCGTCTGCTCGAAGATCGGAAACCAGTTGTGGACCGTACGAGCCTGCGTTGTCAGGGATGCATTCAACGACAGCGGGCGCGATTTCGAGCGAGATGGAGACTCTTCCGAGCGGATTCCCATGCAGTTGAAGATCAGCCGAAACGGTAGCGTCCGGATGTACTTCTCGATCGGACCACGCTTCAAATCCGAGGTGCATTGCCGATACTTCGCGGACGGAAACATGCCACGCTGCTCAACCATCTCGAGATAACTGCGGCGGGGATTGCGGACGACAGTGAGCGAAACATTGAATTCTGCGCACCGGAAGCGTGCAAAATCCAAGGCTGAGATCGGGCGCTGGTGTTCGAATCCGGTATCAGCCATAACGGCAAATGTGGGGGCGTTGGGAAAGCATGCCCGCACAAAACCGAGCATGCGCGTCGAGTCCTTCCCGCCGGAATGGTTGATGACAAACGCGACTGAATCATGGAAGCGCGTGACGAGTCGCTTCACTTCATCGAGTGAATGGCACATCTTCTACCTCCGTTGTCAGGTGATTTCTGTCAGGCACAGTGACCGATTAGGCTCCAGTTCGCCAATCCGTGCACTTTTAACCACTAAACCGAAAATCAACGCAAAACATAGGGATAGTCAGATTGCAAACGATTGAAAGAAAGTGGGTTACAAACAGCAAATCTGCTCAATCGCACGACAAAGGCAGTCTATCGGCAGCGAATGGGCTTTCAACTGGCAGGCTATGGGCACGCAATAGGCAGTCAAAGGGCTGGCAAAAGCGCTCCGGATTCAGCATCTGCGACGAGAGTGGCGTGCTGAAGGAACTCGCCAAACGAGATGACTGCGGAGGCTGGGCTGATGGTCATCACGGGAGTGATGAGAAGATCGCGGCGAAAATCTTCACTGAGTGCGACACCAATTGTCTTCTTCACACCGTGCAATTCGATTGCAAGAACGTGCGAGACGTCATGACTCGATGTGAGATAAAGAACCGCCTCCGCGGTCTTGTCCGCGTTCAAGACCTCTCGAATTTCGCTGTATCGTGCCGAGCCTTTGACCGTTCGCTCGTATTCGAGGGCTAGTCGACGTGTCCCCTCCGCCGTGCGAAGTGTGGCCAACGCGTCGTAGTCTTTGGCGGCGCCACCGTAGAAAACGAGATTTCTGGACGTCACTTCCAACTCAGTCTGCCAGGATTGGAGGAGCCCGCCATCCCGTAATGCGAGCCGCATCTCGACCAGTTCGAGCGCATGAAAGATCTGTGTTTCGTTCAGAATGTGGCGGCCAGTGGATGGAAGCGAGATCAATGTGTGTCCACGCATCTCGAGATAGGAGAGGCCGAGCACGGTAATGCGGTAGATCGGCTGGCGAAAGAATTGGCTCGAAGTCATGCGCGAGACGAGCTCTCCTTGTTCCAGTCGCGTCACTCTCCATTGCACGCTGCGGCGGAGGACGCCGCCCTTTTCCCCTGCCAACAGGCGATAAAGTTGGTTGAGTGTGACCGCACGAGCGTTCCGAATATGTAGCAATATGGGAAGATCGTGTTCGTCAGAAATGGCGATACACCCCTTGCGGTATCTCATCGTTGACCTCCGGAAGTCGAATCTGTAAGCACCAATCGTTTGCGATCCTGCGAGAGCATCCATGGGCCAACGTCGCTCTCGATCCAGTCGGCCGTACCGAAGAGCGCGATGACTTCGTAGCGATCGCGGCGCAGGCTGACCGAGATGAGCTGCACTCCATCGCTCATCCAACCAGGACGACTGAATTGAATCGTGCCGCAGTGTTGTTCTGTAAACGTCACCAGGTACCAGTCCGGTGTGTCATCTCGATCAAGGGAACGTGTCACCAGTAGGTGCATGCGGCCATGCATCAGGCTCGGTTTGTTGCACTCGAATGTGCGTCCAAGGATGCGATTCGGAAACTCTGGATTGAAGCCGCTGGATTGATTGAAGCGGACCTGACCGGGATACGCCCAGCAGAGTCGCAGCCTGTTGCCATATTTCAAGCCAGCAGAGTTGAACCACACAGCATTGTGCCGAAAACAAAAAGGGTCGGCCACATCCTGTGGATGCGCTGACCACCAGTTAGTTCCGAGACTGACTATGCGGACCCGCACGGCTCTAACCCCTCCACCAATTCCTGCACCAGCGCGCGTGTCATCGCATTGCGCTCCGGTTCGTTGGAGCGGTAGAGAAACCAGATCTCAGAGTAGAAATGCTTTGGTAGCTGCATCTCTCGCTGGTGGTATAGCTCAAGGCATTTACCCAATTCGGAGATCAGTACCGCAAAGTCGATCTCTCGATCGTCACTGGTCTGCATTTTCTGGATCGCATAGGCGCGCCAATCCGGAGCGCCATCCCGTCCCGCTACGTTGTCCTGATAGTGAGTCCACAGGGCAAAATACGGGTTCTTCGTGCGCAGATGCTCTTGCAATCCCTCGATCGTTCCTCGCGGGGTGAATTGGGACATGGTTCCGCTTCCGGTCGATACTCCCGCTGCGGTCATCAGGAATTGAATCGCGTCCCCCATGATGCTGTCGTTCAAGGCGTCCAACTCCTTTGTCCGCTCTGGTTCAGCCAGCGTAGAGATGCGTTCGATCTCCAAAGAGAAACGCTCAGGAAAAGGCCGCGAACGCATTTCGTAGAACTCGCGATAGGTGTCAGTGAGGCCCATGGAGAGAATGAATGGAACATCCTCGGGAGGCACAGTGGCTCGAACGTATGCCAGCCAGTCATCCTGATTCTGAAACTCAGTGCGCTTTTTCATACCGGTCTCCTACGCACCCTTCAATGTCTGGTTGCGTTGTCGCTCCCGCTCTAAATCCTGAGAAACCTGATTCAGGCGAGTTCTAAGGTTGCGTTCTGAATTGCGGAGGGCCTGAATCTGGTTCCCCAGGAGGAGATCTTCCTGTCCCGATTCACCGGAGCCCGCGCCGCCAGTCTCTCCTGCGGAGGATGGCGAGGTGGACACGGCCGCCTTCGGTTGAACACCAGATCTCTTGAAAGGTTTCTGGTCTGAGGCGGGTTTTGCGGGGATAGCGGTCGCTTCTTCGCTTGGGGTAACAGTCGGTTTGATGGTGAGCGCAGCGTTCTTTGCTTCCACCACGGCGTTGTACATCGCAGTGCGTTGAACGATCTCTTTGCGGTCAACGACGCGTCCATTCCAGAGTTGAGAGATGAGCATTGCTGCGATAATCTCGCGCTTGTCCTGTGTGCGCAGAACCAGAATGAGTGCTATCGAGGTTGCCGCAAGAAGCGTAAGGCTGACGACATTCGACCAGAAATAGAGGTTCTGAAGCGTATACGCAACCACCTCACTGCGTGCATCGGCAGCGGACGCGCCGTAGTCTTTGTCGTTGGGATTGATCTTCCCAAGCGCGTAATCGAGAAATCCCTGCGAGCGTTTTGCTGCAGGATGCATCGGGGAACCTGTTGGGGTCTGCGCCGTGCTGGCACACGGTGTGCTCAAGACAAAAGCCAGAATGGCGCCATGGCAGATGCGTTTCATGCTTCCTCCCCGGTCCAGAGACTCGCCAACGTGCCTGCCGTTCTGCGGCGTCCGCGGCGTGGCTCATCGTTACTGAAACGCAGATTGGCTCCCACGTTGGGATCGATGACGTCATGCATGCGCGGATAGAGAGCCGACTTCATCTCTTCCGGGCGGTAGGAGAACGCCCGTCGCCCATGGAGGTGAGAGTGCAAAGTACCCTCGCGCGGATCGACCATGAGGATCTCGAGCTGGCCTACCGGCATGTTCTTAATGTGTTCTTCCCTCGAGCGCGTCTCACGAGCGTCGCTCTCATTGCCGGTACCGGTCTCGATGTACTTCTGGCTGAAAATACCGGTACGGCGGACAGCAAGACTGCGGCGTTTGCGCAGAACACGAGACGAGGCTTTCAGAAACCACTGTGCTGTGGACTCGTCTGTACCGTTCATGAGCATCTTCGTGCCCGGCGCGGAACAGACTTCTTCGGCAAAGGCGCGGCTGACGTTCTCGAGCTGGGGTACGGCCTGGAAAGAAAATAGGAACGAGACGCGGGCTCCTCGTGCGGTCTGCAGGACCTGCGGAAAATCCGGGTCGGCATAGCGCGCGATTTCATCACAGATGACGCTTAGAATTGGCTCCTGCTCAAGATTCAACGACAGCATCTGTTGGTAGCGTTTTCCAACCATCAGCCGGATGTTCTGTAGAAGGATCTTGCCGAGCGCTTCGCTGGCCCGCTTGTTCTTGTTGGAGTTGAGGCTGATGATGAGAATGAGGCTCTTGTCGACAACCTCTTCGATGGTCAGCATGTTCTGGTAGGAGCCGGTGACGATGGACAAATCATCCTCCAGGAACGCCAGCAATTCATTCAGCAAGCCCTGAATCTTTGCAATGCGCTCCCGGTCCGCCAGCGACTTCCGAATCATCTTCACAGACATCTCGAAGTTCAGACGCATGGTGAGCGAGATGACAGGATTGCTATCAATCCGCTTTTGCGCGATGCCGATTTGTTCATTCAGTACCTTCTCGTCCAGCGCCATTACCAGCACATCGCGCATGTTGAAGACCTTGCCGCTGTAGTAGAGAATGCGAACAAGATCGGACAGATAGGCTTCCTGGTGTCCGGCGAAGAAATCCTCACGCATACCGAAGGACGAGAAGATGAAGTTGACGTGTTCCTGATAGAGCGAGTCTGGGCTGTACAACGGGTTATAAGACCACGATTCCTGCGGATTCGAGGGATCGATGAGCCTCAGATCTTCCATGCGTCCGGCGGCCTCGATGTGCGGCAGCAGCTCTTGTACGAAAGCCTGATCGCCTTTGCCATCGAAGATAATGATGGGCATCCGTCTGCCATGGAAGGTCCGATTCAGGTCCTGCGCGATGATGCTCTGGAAGAAGGTTGTCTTTCCGGCGCCGGTTCCTCCGGCGATGACACCATGTTTCAGGCGAACGGAATCCGGCCAGAACCACGGCTCCTCATGGATGTCGTAGCCGAGGAGAGTGCTTCCTTCTTCGCGGGCACGAGAGAGATTCTTCTCGTCGACCTCGCCCGGTATGTGGATGGCAGGATGCGGCCAGGACTCTTCCCGCCGCTGGCGCCGGCCAATGAAGTCAGAGAGAACTAACCCCGTTCCAAAGAGGGTGACTGCAAAGTCGAGGAATAGCTCGAGGCATTGCGCATTGCGCAGGTGCAGGCGTGAGACCCCGATGTACCAGAACACCGCGACAATAGCGCAGCCGCCTAACACAACGATCCCGGCGGCATCTTCGCTGCCGCGCGGCGCTGGCCTGCGATCATCATACGTCGGGCTCATCCGCGTCCTCCGAAACTGAAGTAAAAGAAGGCAGCGATGAGAAGGATCAGCATGATGCTGCCGACTACCACAAGCGTGCTCGGCCGCATGCGGCCTTTCTCCGACAGCGGCTTGATCGGGTCGGAGGCGGCGCGGCGGACGACCGCCTCAAGGTTGATTTCACTATCCGAGCGATAGGCTCGGCGCAGCATCTCCCGGGCCTCAGCCGTGGTGACGAAACGATCGGCTGCCATCTCAGATCACCACGGCGAGAACAATCGGACCTGACGTGGTCGAGCCAAAGTCGAGATGGAAAATCTCCGGAGTGGAGCCATTGACGGCACGAATCAGAACGAAGCCGCTCGTCGAAGTTCCCGGCTGCACATCGGACTGCTGCATCTGTCCTGCGAGTACGACTGACGCGCCATTCGATTTGGCCTTGAAGCTGCCGAGTGTTTGCGACGACAGTTGATGGTTGCGCAGCGCGACGAGGGAGACAGACGTCTGTGTCGGAGTGAGCTGGGTAACAGCAGGCGTCGTTACGCGGAAGGGTGTCGTGGAGTGATTGACGACCTGGTATTGAAGATAGGTCCCTTCGCTCGTATGCAGGATGCGGACGAGGGACACTGCGACGGTGTTCGAAGGGCTCTTGGACGGTTGATCCGCAACAATATCCTGAGCGCCAAGCATGGCTTGTGTGGTGGCGGTTGCCGCGATCTCCTGACGTTCCTTTGCGGAGGAGGTCTCCGTCCCAGCGTGTACAGATGTAGGAAGAGAGCGCACAAGAACATTCATCCTGGCGGTGTCCCCCGGAGCATCCAGCTCATAGGAGACCTGTCGCGAGGCAGTCCAGAGAATCAAATTCGTGGAAGCGCCTTCCTTGAGAGGTTGCAAGAGCACCTTGTCGCCGACCCGCTCGATCTGGAAGGAGTCTGGATCCGCTGCCGCAATGAACTGGATGGGCTCACCCAGGTCGATCACCGTCAGGTGATTCAAGGACGTGTGGATGTGCTGGACGTCTGAAAAGTTAATATTCTGCGCCTTCGCCGAGAATGCGAACAGCGCCATGCCGGCTAACAAGAAGCGGTTCATAGTCTCCTCCGTGCGCCTGTTCCAGGCGACAGAATCTCCAGCGAGAGGAGGCACAGACGAATGTCCGCACCTCCTCCGCAGGGTTAGGAGAGATCTGCCCGATAAGGCGAGACCCTCGTGTCTTCGAAGACGAGTTCACGATTGCCTGTGTACTGGAACAGGAAGATCGCTTTCTTGGTGTCTTCGGCCCCGGGATTGGGGATGATTTCGACGAGATACGCACGCTGTTCTTCATCGAACTCGACGTATCCATCGATCGTCTTTGGCTTGCGGACCAGAACACTTTCGCCACCGGTCTGTTCCGCAAACGCATCGACTATTTCCTGTGGGAAGGTATGGAAGAGAGCTGCACCGGTACCTTTGCCGTTGGTAACGACATGAGCCATTGCTTGCGCCCAGGCTGCCCGGCCGTCCTGCTTGCCCTCTGCCCAGAAGTGCATGAACAGGTTGAGCGAACGAAACTGCTTTTTCGCGTCCTGTTCCGACTCCCAGACTGCCGCCTGCGCCTTATTCCGGGCGATGACGGCTGACTTCCTCATTTCCTTGTCTTGGCTTTGGCGGCCCGCATCCCAGAACGCCTGCGCGTTGTTCAACTCCAGCCGGAGTTTCTCTTCGCGTTCAGTGATCTTGGAAGCGACTGAGCCAAAGACGTTGTTGACCAGCTCACACTCCCGGAACATCTCCTTGCTGACCGAATGGCCTGTAAAAAGACCCCGGAAGTCTTCCATGGTCGACTTTTCTTGCTCGAGGTCGCCCAGTTCCTTGCGCACCACGTTGTACATCCGGCCCACCTTGTCGGTGTCGGCGACTTCGAGGTGCATGGGCATGTCCGTCACTCTGCGCTCGCGCTTATAGCGAAGCCAGGGAGATGGATTGACCTGTTTGCGGATTTCGCGCACCAATTCCTCATCCACGGATACCTTGTGTTTGAGGGAGTCCAGCGCGTTTTGCAGTTGAATGACCAGCTGGTAAGCAAGGTCAATCCTGCCGGCCGCCACGCACGAGGTCTTCAGATCGGTAATGGAGCCGATCTTGTTTCCGCGTGCTTTCATGGCAACCAGATGTACATTCCACCACTGGGAGCGGGCCTTGGTCTTGGTCTTCTCCGGGTTCGTGAAATGCTCTCCATAGGCGATCCGTCCCTGAACGAACTTCGGGAACCGGTCGGATGGGATAGTGCAGATGGTGTCATAGTCGAAGTCACCACCGTTCTTTGCCGCAGTCTCCGAATGCAGGATGTAGGCTCCATGCATGCGAAGCTGTGTACGCAGGATGTGACGGACGGTGCCTTCGGATAAGTCCGATCTGCCGAGTGCTTCTGCGAGACGGGGGACCAGGTCGTCATCGGAAAGATGGCGGACTGGTAGCAGATCCTCCTGCATCCGTATTGGGTACCGGACACACAAGCTCTGCTCGGAGGTGAGCGAAGTGATCGCGCTGTCCTTCGGAATCCAGTCAGATGCGGAGTAGATTTTCCCCGCATGTTCGATCAGGACACCATCGTCGGCCAGTGCGAATGCAGGAAGACGTAATGTCCCACCTGTCATTGCGCGAAAGGCCCAGCGTGCCAGTTTACGGTTCAGCTGGTTGGCAACGAACGGAATCCGAATAGCACTTCCGCTCTTGTCAGCCAGCAGTACCGCCTCTGACGGATCACAGCCTTCCTGGGAAGCGGTGACTGCAGCCCCTTCGAAGCTTTCGGTGTCGAAGCTATCGTCAAAGCTGATTTCCTCTTCTTCGTTCCGTCCCAACAGTTTCAGGAGAGCGGAATAATCCCCGTCCTCCCATGCTTTCCGTACCTGACGAACTTCCTCCACGGTTGGAGGGATGATCTCGGTACGAAG
The DNA here is from genome assembly GCA_028872955.1 of Acidobacteriota bacterium. GTDB lineage: Bacteria > Acidobacteriota > Terriglobia > Terriglobales > Acidobacteriaceae > Edaphobacter. Next base: position 83,733 of record JAGWNX010000004.1, on the reverse strand, counting down.
AGCCTCTTCCGAAGCATTTTCGACCAACGTGTAGCTGGAGCCGTAAACGGTCCTTCGGGAGACATGCTTGATTCCCAGAATGACCGGACCCTGCACAAGCCTTCCGGTGGTCTTCGCCTGGGGGATGAATTTTCCTGATCCCTTGAGCTCGGGCTTACAGGAGCTTTCCGGCAAGATGATATCGACCCCGAGCTTGTCAGCTACGCGGTCGCTCATCGCCTTGACAGCGCCTTTCGCCTGCTTCGGTTCGCGTGCATCGAACGCCAGTCGAAACTGAGCGAATCGATCCTGGGGAAGCTGCAGCTTCCGATACAGGGACTCTCGAAGCCAACCGCGGCAATCGTTGGTGCCAAGGACATGATCCTTGACGACAAGAACAGTCACGTTCGGATCATCGATCACAGTCTTGCAATCAGAGATGAGGATGGAAAAGTACACCATCGCCGCCTCGGGCCAATGCTGAAAGCGCTCAGCAATGTCCTTCGCATGGGTGGTATCAACGAAGTAGAAACGTCCGTCCTTCGCCGCACCGCTCGCGCCTGCAAGTTTGTAGTGAATGCCCTGATACATCAGGTTGGCCATCCGGCTTTCCACCAACGATTGCTCGTAGGCGTCGAGTTCAGTTGGCACACTCACGCGTGCGATTTTGATCCCTGGATAGATCTGCACGAGGAGCGTGCCCTCGAGCGTATCTTTCCGGTTGAGTTCCGATTCTTTGCGTGTGACAAGGCCAAACGCATCAATCGATAGCTCAAGGATGAGCTTCGAGTGTTCCGTCACGGATTGGGTCATGTTCGCTATCATCGTTTCTCCTCACTGTCTGGCGCTCCAGATGAGTGATTGAGAGCTCGCTGTCCCGAGTTCGTTTCACTTGTGCCTGGCGCCCGTGTTAGGGGTGGTTGGATAACCGAACCAGGCCTCAGTGATCGAGTCCGGGTCAGCATGGAATTCCTCATCGCCCAGGCGATAAGGTTCAAGAGAGGACAGTGGCCTGAATAAGGTGTGTCTCCTCTTTGAATGCCGTTTGCTGACCGTTGCCGCTACTTCGTGAGCGGCCGTTTCACCAATACAGGGCTGCCTCCTTGTATTTCTGCTTCAGCCCGAAATGCTGTCACTACGTAGATCACGCCCGTCTTCTGCTGGAATGCTTTGATGAGGGCGTCGCTTTCGGTTTGCGCCTCTTCTCCCAATTCAGGTTTTTGGGGAGAGGAACCTTCTTTGGCGAGAAAGAACCGAGCTGTCTCTTCGCTGTTGCGACCCTTCCGCCCTTTCTTTTGAGCGGGATTCGCGGGCAGTTGCCCCGGTGGAGCATCGGTTATCTTTGCTTGCGTTGCCTCCATCGATATACCCTCCTCACTCGTTGTTGTTTTGGTCGGAAGCCGAGAGAATGACATTGCGGCGTTCGCCATCAATCGGCCGCTCGCTATACTCTGCGATCCAAAGCCCGTCTGGGTTGGCGTCACTTCGCCTGTCGGCCACGAGGCGAATCCTGTACTCGTTCACGAAGTGGTCCGTTACTTCGCCGCCGTTCGTGACATGGTGCACGTCTTTCACGCCATAGACCAGGAAGGTCAAGGGTTCTCCTGTGACGGGCTCCATTTCGCGAAGATGGAATACCGACTGGATTTGGTCGTCGTCGATCTTGCCGCGAACGTTGCCATCAGACATCGCTTTGATCGTCATGGCACGAAGGTTGCGAGTCATCTTGTTCAGTGCTGTTGCCCAGTGGTCATCTACATTCGAGGGACTGTAGTTCAGGTATTCGGAGAGGAAGCGTTTGACGAAGACCTCGGTGAGATAGGGATCTCCGGCGGAACTTGAGACTGAAGGCGATGACTGCCCGAGCACCGCTGCATCTCCGTTGGCTCCGATGCGAATCACCGTTGGGGGTTTGAGGCAAACCATGATTGCAAACCCGAGGGCCACAACTGCAAGGATCGCCATGAGGAATGCAAGCAACCACGCTCGATTGGCATTGGCGAGCCGCGCCCCATCCATCTCGTAGTACTTCAGGCGAGGCCCCGAGGCTTTCACGTCCGCTTCTGTGCTGAACATATTCGTTCTCCTTTCCTCATGCGAGGTCTATGCGGATTCCTTGTCGTCGCTCATCTCTCCGACACGGGTCTTTTCGTAGGCTTGGGAGAAATTCGTTTTCATGGCTGATGCGCTTCCGCGAACTGTAGACGATGCATTGGAGACAGCGGTTCTTGCTGCATCTGCCATAGCCTGAGCACCAGCACCCACCGTTTTGCGAGGGTGCGTTACGCCATTTGCGATTTGTTCGGAAACCGCTGCAGTTTTCTCGGCAGCATTCACTACGTTTCCCGAGATCTGACCAGCCTTCGTACCCACCTGACCAGCCGTTTTGACGGGATTCGCGATGGTGTTGGTAACACCTTTTGCAGTGGCACCCACAGCACGGGCGCCACCGACAGCTCCCTGAGTGGCGAGTCGAGCAGCGTGGTATGCACCCCATGTAGCCAGGCCATGGGGCCGCATAAGGCCGGCTGAGGGACCATTTCCCTTATGGTGCGAGGGCTTCGGGGATGTGGTACCTCGCGATGGCGAGGCTGTGCCGTCATCTGTAGGTTTGGCTGTAGTCGTTCCATTACCCCTGTTACTTGAGGATGCCGCAGAGTGGGATGGGACACCCGCTTCGTTCTTCGAAGTTTGATCGATAGCAGACTCGAGACCGCCACGAATACCCTCCGCGACAACTTCTCCTTGAGTCGAAGGGAACGATGAAGGAAGCGAGGGTGATGTCGCCGGTGTGGCTGCGCTGGTACTAGTCATCGAACGTTGCTGTTCACCAGTTCCTGGCTGCATTCGCTGAGGAACTGCGGGCTGATTCGATCCAGTGGCTGCGGATGAATTACCGGCCGGTACACTGCTCGCGGCGGCTCTTCCTCCGCCAGAGACGGCTTGTCCTGAAGTGCTTGCAAGTCCCGCTGCTACACCTTCGGTTGCTGCGACTCCGGCAGTAAGGGCCGTCGCTGCAGCTCCAAGCAATGTACTGGCCGTACTACCGACATCGCCGCTCACAATCTTTTTCGCGATGAATGGGATAACTGCAATAGCGAGCGAATAGATGATGCTGGCCAAGCCGATCAGAATCGAGCCTTCGAGATTGCCCAGTCCACCGAGGAAGTTGTTCGAGTTGAGCATCTGTCCGATCTGACCCATCTGAACGGCACTGAGAAGAGCACCGAAACCGCCGTAGAGGATAGGCCACGCGTTCCAGATGAAGACGTTCTCGGCATAGGATTTTGCCAGCCGATTTGTGGCACCGAGCGGCATAAGCGCGATCACGATCGGCCCAAAGATGTAGAGGATCGATCCGTACAGCATGTAGAAAAAGCCGAAGATGACGATGACGACTGGATACAGAATATAGGCAACGATGATCAGGAGCGCATCGATGAGACCGGGTAGATCGGCTGTTACCAATCCCCAAAGCTTCTGGAATCCAACCTGACTGAACTGTGTTTTGAGGTCACTGGCCCAGTTTTCAAAGAGACTGGTAGCGCCGGATGCGCTGTTAATCCAGTTGCCGGCGTTCACAAAGCCCTGATTGATCGAGGTAAAAACGGTGTGATAGTTCATCACCACGATTGCCGTGACGACATATTTGATCAGGTTGGTGCCGAGTCCACGCACGTCCCCGCCGTGCAGCGCTGACTGATATACCTGCCACAAGAACCCAATCAACAGGACCACATAAGCGGCCTTCTGCATCCCGGCAGTGATACTTGTCGAGTCGATACCAGTGACCGCCTGCGTCAGAAAGCGCTCGAAGACACTCAGTTGCGTCGACTGAAAGAGCGCGAGTGCGGCGGTGGCGGGATGGAATAGGGATATCATGGCCGACTACCTCTGGGTGAGAGATCCATTGATCAAGGTGCTATTGCTGGTGTTGTCGGAAGCACCGAGCTTCGCACGCTTGCTTTGGTTCGCAAGGTCGATGCCGCGCGTACGCATCAACTCAGCGAGTGCGGCCTGGGTATAGGCATTCGCTCGCACAAGCCACACGTCGGCCTCTGCTTCGAGGATGGGCGCGCTCCCCGGTGCCGCAGTTGCGATCTGTTGCCCCATCTTGTCGGCTTGCGCGAGTTCGGCATCCGCCAAGGCGTCGATGGCGATGGCACGCTTCATAGCGTCCTGCGCCTGTGCATCGGTCATGTCCGTCATGTTGCGGACTTCGGGGGACGCCGCGTTCTGAGCCATGACGACACCGTAGACGTTCTGGAACTGCGGCGAGACCGAGGCAACATTGCTGGTATTGCGGGAAAGCAGCATCGTCTCGAGACTCTGCGACTGCGGCAACGTGGCGCTCGATACATTGACACGAAACATCGTGCTGATCTGGCTGAACTGGTTCTCAAACTGAGTTACGGAGCTTTTTGCCTGATTGATCGCGGTAATCGGATAGACGACCTCTTGTTCGTAGCTGCTGATACTCTGCTGCGCCTGATTGATCGTCTTCAGCGGAGCCGCAACATACTTGTTCATGAGGGTCTCCACCTTGGATAACCCTGCGAGGATTGCTGCGAGATCGATTCCGAACTGCCCGTGTGCTGCCTTCGGCGCAAACAGAGCCGTCACTAACAGAAGGGGCGCTGTCTTGAGGAACGTAGGCGCGTACCACTTGCGACGCCGGTCGGAAGACTGTGACGTCGCTCCGCTGGAGATGGCTTTTGTTTCCGGTGGAGACGTACGCTTCCAGAAGAGTGGGCGCCGGATTTTGTCGGTAATACGCTTCAGGTCTGGCATTATTGCCTCCTTTACTGGTGAGTCAGGGACCCCGACACAAATTGGTTTAGGTTGCCGGCTGAAGTGGCACGCCGCTTGATGAGGACGTTGTCGTGCGCGATGCGCCCCGCCTCTTGCCGCAGTTCCGCAGCGAGCATCTTCTGCATGAAAGCCTGGCAGCGAAGATTGGCAACTTGTGCCTGTGCCGTAAGGAAAGGAGTGGAGCCAGGTGCACTGACCGCAACCTGATTCTCCATCTGATTCGCCGTGGCAAGTACCAGGTCCTGTCCTTGGTCGGCGATGAGTGTGGTCTTAAGGTTTTCCTGCCCAAGCGCATCGTCGATGTCGATCATCACGCGATCCTGTGGCGAGGCGACATTGACTGCGGGGACACTTCCATAGTTCGTCGTGAAACTGGTTTGGAGTGCCGGAATCTGAGTACTGGTCCGGCTATGCAGAATCGTCTCCAGTTGCTGTGGGTTTGCCAATGTCGCACTTGGGGAAGAAAGCTGAAAGACCTGCGTCATGTAGCTGCGGTAGCTGGTGATGGAATTAGAGACAAACCCACGCGCCTGATTCACCATCGCGAGCGGCCACACGGTTTCCTGATACAGCTGCTGGATCTCCTGCGTCATCTGGTTGATGGCCTTCAGGGATGCACCCATGTCACTCTGAATGGTCGAAAAGATCGAATCAAAGACGCCTAGAATATCGGCATGTGCCGGCGTAGGCAAGGCGAGCGCAATCCCGACGAGCCCGGCCATAACGGCGATGCACTTCGGCCTGGTCTTCGGCAGGAGCGTCTTGAACGAGCGATTTCCGAGTGAGCTGATGAGCTGAGGAATCCGAGTGGTCTTCATAGGGTTTTCACCTCCAGAACCTCTCCGGACATCTCCTCAGGAAGAGGCGCAAGATCGGCCAGGCCGCGTGGATAGAGGCTTGCAAGGCCCTCATAGGCAGACAAAAGAGGAACGTCTGTGTGGGCATTCAGCCACCACTTCCGATACACGCGTTCCCGCGGGTAAGTCGTCGTGATCCAGTAGTCCACCGGTGTCGGCGCGATCCGGATGACATGCGTTGACTCGGCCTTTTCACCGATTGCGATCAGGAACTCAGCCCTGTGCCCCTTCTTCGGCTGCGCGAAGGCTTTGATTTGGTTGATGGCCGTTTCGTTGAGGTTCATGTACTCGCGGTGTGTCGTCATGTCGCCGGGCTGTTTGCCAATGATCTTGGTGGAAGCATTCTTGACGATGCCTGCGCCGAAGGGATTGGGCTTATCCTTCGTTCCGACGAAGTCCTCCGGCGTCTGACTGATTCCCCATACGCTGCCGTAGCGTTTGCGTGCTGTCCGGAAGAGCTGAACGACAACGGAGGCAAGAATCGGCGACTCGAGCATGGCCCAGCACTCATCGAGCAGCGTGATGTTCGGGAGGCCGTCGCTCCCCGAGCCGCGATGAGTCGCCGCATGAGCGACCTTCAGGCTCATGGCACGTTCGAGCCGGGAATCATCCTTCAGCTTCTCCACATTGAAATAGAGCCACGGGCTGTCGAGCCGTACGGTCGTAGGACGATCGAAGAGCTTGGCATAGGGGCCGTCATCGACCCATGCGCGCAGCTTCATTGCCGCGAGGCGTGCCATTTCATTGATCTTCTGATTCTTGTCACGGTCCTGCCAGTGGGCTAGTTCCGCAGCGAGATCCGAGTAGAGGGGTATTGGATTGGAGCTCTTGGCCCTGCAACGTTTGTACGTGGAGGTGATTGCCTCCAGCAGCACGCTATCCAACAGATCGATATCCAGGTCAGGTGGCGTGTTCTCCCCAAGCATGTGGCGGGTCAGATTCTTGAGGAATGCCAATTGGTCGTTCGATGGCTTCGTCTCACCATGCAGCAGATCCCACGGGTTGATCGTCTGTGTGCTGTCGAGCGACATCTGGACCATCTCGCCACCCATCAGCTCAACCAGGGGCCGATAGGAATCGCCGCTTTCGAGAATGGAGACGCGGGCATTGTTGCGCGCAGCCATCAAGAGCATCTGTTGGGCCGCCAGAGTCTTGCCACCACCCGTTTTTGCCATCAAGAGGCCATTGGCGTCCGACAGATCGGGATCGAACATCGAGTACGGGATCAGCTGCCGGTACGGCGTTTCGAACAGCATCAGCGGGCTCTTTCGCGTGCCTGTCCACGGCATCTCCACCGGAACCAGATCCGCAGCATTTGGGGTAAGCATGTCCTGCTCCCGCTTGTCCGTCTCACCCATCCCTGGAAGGGTCCCGATGAAGATGCGCCGCTTCGCAATGGTTTCGACGACACCACGCGCCCCGTTCATATGGGTGAAAGCGTTCAGGACTTCTTGTGTTCGGTTGGAGATCTCACGCTCTGCCGACTCTAGGTCGCGGAAGCTGACGGCTTCATGGGAAGTACGCACTACTACCGAGAGGCTCAACTTCGCGGTCTTCAAAGAGGAAGAGATGATGTCGCGCTGCACCTGAATGAGCTGTGCCTGAGCAACTTCGGCCTCCGGGTTCGACTTGAAGTTTCCGTTAGCGTCCTTCTGCGCTGCGGTCATCTTCTGGAGGCGCTTCTTATACGCCTTCAGAATCTTCACTTGGTCTGGAATCTCCACCTGGCCGCTGATAACCAACGGAAAGCCTAGTGTCGAAAACTTCTGCAACATGCCAGGAAAGGTCGCATCCGGCAGCTCCTTGAGGCTCACAACCGAGTACAGATACCCGTCGATATTGAGGTAGTTCTCGGTTTCGTTCAGGATGCTGGCATGGGTGGCCTGATCCCGCGCGCTGCGATACGAGAGCATCTCCTCGCCTGGGATATAGGGCCTCCGATCGCGACGTCGTGGATGCTGCGCCGACTGTAACTCTTCGAAGAGTTCCTGCGTCAGCAGCCGGCGTGGGCCGATTTCTTCGGTCTCGAGGGAGTTCTCAATACCGCGAAGGATCGACTCGAATTCGGCAAGATACGTTTCGTGTTCCTTGCGTGTTCTCTGGATGGCCTTCTTTTGGCTGAAAGTGAAACCGCCGAGCTTTCGATTCTGTTCCACCGAATGGTAGAGCTTGGCATGGATCCGAGGGTCCCAGACGAAATACACGTGGAGACGATTCTGGAAGTACGCACCCTCCGCCTCTTTCTCCCTCCATCTGCAGACACGGTGGGCGTCGAGCGCCATCATCTCCGCCTGATCGGTTCGCTGTGCGTGCACGTACTCGTCAATCAGTCCGTTGAGGTGCTCCGCGATCTCGTAGCGGAACTGTACGCGCATGCTGACGTCGGGGATGCCGCGGAACAGCGCCTCCAGCGAGGATTTCGCATGGTTCCTCTCCCCATCCGTCGCGAAGTACGAGAGCACCCCCTTCAACTCGTACCCCGCAACGAATGAGCCGTTCGTGCGAACGATCACGTTGTCTCCCTCAGGCAGATCGCGGAGGGGCAACAGTTCGCACATAGCGGGAGCTTTCATCTTCTTGTCGTGTTCGGCATAGGTCATCGGCATGTCGCATGTCTCCGATCGGTGGATTCCAGTATGTCTTCTAGGGCGTGCTTCGCGATCTCCTCCAGACCGCGTACGCCGTCGTTATATCGGGAGGCAAAGACAACACTGGCAAACGTGGCCCGTGCCGCCTCGACATCCATGCGGAGGAGAATGCTTCCATCTGGCTGTGCTGTGACGTGTGCTCGCATCGCTCATTCCTCCTCTTCTGCGAGATAAGGCTGCACCAGTTCGGAATCTCGCTCAAGTGCACACCAGGCCTTGGGGGCAAAGACAGAGCGCACAAGATCGAGGAGGTAGCCCCTCGGCTTGCCGTACTTGAAGAGCATGAGGAACGGCACGGCCAGAAAAGGCACGACGAATTCCATGAAGACGTTGAGCGGCATGCCCAGGATGTGGCTCTCTCCGCCGACGAAATGAGCCAGCAGATTCATTAGTGCTGCCAGGGCGAGCACGAAGATCAGGTCCTCGAACTCGAGGCCCAGGAATGTCACTTTGGTGTGCAGGTTGCGATGAACAGGTGTGAGATCGAGACTCATGGTCATCCTCCAATCCCGTGCGCTTGTGTCACCATCGACTCGGCCAGACGCACGATGCCAGAGACCATCAAGGCCCCGATCGCTGCCACGAACTTACGAATCCATGTCGAGCCCGGATAGATCTGGTCGAGCACTCCCCCCATATGAAGGGCCATTGCCGCGAGCTGCGTAAGCGCAAAAACCGGCAGAATGACATTGGCTGTGTAGTTGACGAGACTCATCAGCGCCGTCCAGTAGCCGTCCGCACTGGTTGGTCCGGCGTGCTGGACAAAGCCCTCGAGAGCACGGAGGATTCCGGAGCACATGAGAGATGCGAATCCACCGTAGAGGTGCTGTTCGAACGGTCCGCCTTTGCTGTAGCGGTACACGGCGAAGGAAAAGAAACCGCCCGCCAGCGTTGGCATGATGACGTTGCCGCCCCAGGATGCGAGATTTGTAATAGCTCCATCGAGACTCATCGGGTTCTCCTTTTCTAAGCGGCCATGGCCTGAAACAGCTTTACAAGTCCTGTCACGCTCAGGAATGCGATTGCAGCGAAGATCAAACGTGTCCAGGGACGATGACGGACGAAGTTGATGACCGCCCCAATACACGCAAGGCCGGCCGCAGAGGGCATGATCTTGTCGGCGATGTAGTTCCACAGCGAGCCAAGCATGTCGGTCGTCGCATATTCTCCTCCCGAGTTCCAACCTTGGAAAAGCTGCATCGTGGCACTGATGGACATCAGGAATAGAGCAGCAACGATCGATCCGAGGGGACTCTCTCCGGCAGCTCCGTCGAGTGTCGCTTTGAGCACGAAGTACGCAGCGAGTAATGGAACCAGCTTCGCGACAACAATGTCGTTCACGAAGTTCTTGAAGAGCGATTCGATGCTCGCCAGCCAGCTCGTGCCGACCGAGCCACTTGCGGATGGAACGGTGATGCCTTGTGCCGCAACCCAGGAAAGGATCTGTGGAATCGTCAACAGAACGACAGTCCAAAGAATCCACTTCCCAAACTTCCCGTCAATGTGAAAGTTCGTTCCGCCCTCTGCTCTCAGGCTGACGCCCGCGGCCGCCAGCGTGCAGAACGCAGCTGGGACCGCGAGGTCAAACAGCAGTTGAAGCAGGTCGGAAAGGAATTGCGGCACAGGCATCGCAGTCGCCCCTATTGAATCGACCCGGCCTGGGTGATGAAGCCCTCGGCCATACGTCCCAGCCCAGAGATGACCATCAAAGCGACCCCTGTCACTCCCCAGCCCATGTAGCCGCGACCCGACTTGAAGTGCCAGCCGGCGACGCCAAGGCAGGCAATCGCAATCACCGGAGCAATCACGTTGCAGCCCCAGTTCACGATGTTAAGAACTGTCCCCTCGACGGTTGTGGCCTGCTGGCCCTGGACCGCCTGCCCGAACTGAGGAGAGGTTCCGAGGTTCTGTGCGTGTGCGGCAAAGGGCAGGAAAGCGCCGACGAGCATGAACATGAGCGCGATCTTCAGGAAGAGATGCGGCCAACTGGTGCTGTTTGGGCGCTGAATGGTGGAGACGGAGTTGGCGGATTTGCGAGCAGGCCGCCAAAAGGTGAGTGCGGTTGTCATAGCTATCTCTCCTGGACTCGGCTGCTCTGGGCATCCGTGTCGAGAGAAACATCGAGCCAAACGCAAACTCGGTCAAATCGAAGAGAACTTGGAAATCGTCGTTCAGAGTATGGAGAGGGGCCAATCTGGTCCGCAGAAATGGGAAAAGGGGAGCAAATGTCCTGGTGATCTATGATTCGGAGAACGTGAATCGCCTATAAATTTAGGAAAACATTGGAAAATGCCCTAGCGGCGCTCTAGAAAGGGTCATAGTGCGGATTGGATACATGCGGACAACAAACGGTGCGCAGTGCATATTGCTTGATGCGGAGGGACAATCGGGCGCAATGCAGCGTGACACAAAACGACGGCTAATTGGTCATTGCGCAGATCGATTCATCGATGAGGTAGATACGGCAGTACGCACATTGCCATACGCGGCGGGACAATTAGCCACGGTGCACAATGACAGACCTTGACGAACGGTCGATGATTGCGGAGATTGGCCCACCACCGGGAAAATGGAGTCACGGTGCATGATGATTGGTTTCGGTTGCCGTCGCAAGTCCTGCTTCGATCCGGTAGTAGAAGTCCGCGGCGAACGTTCTTGTTCCGTAAACTTAAGAAGCTGGCTTGATAGGGATTGACTATTCGATGAAGAAGGAAGAAGCGTCCCAAAGGCTCCGACTGATCGGTAAGCAGTGTGCTGAGATTCTGCGCTTGCTTGAACAACTGCCCCCGGACCCGATTTCAGAGGCTGCGATTCGTAGCGGCGCGACAGAGCTGAAGCAGGAACTTGAGTCAGAATACATTCGTACTCTGCCCGAGCGTGCACAGAGGTCGATGACGATCTTCGAACTCTCCGTATACTCGCCGACGATTGAAGAGGCATGGAAGGAAAGCGGAATCAGACGCCTCAAAGTCGAAGGAAAGATCGATTGGAAGTGGAAGGAAGTGATCGGGGCAGTGGCTTATAAGGTCTCGAAGTACCTGGCTTGAATATCCTTGTCGAGCCGTTAGGGGCTCACAGCGCAGTCCTGTATCTATTCTGGTCCAGCAATCTTTTAGGTGTGGCTGGTTGAGCACCGCATACCCGATAGATGGGGCATCCTCGGCGATGTAATCTGAACCGAGCCCGACAATCCGTCATTCTGCGCATTGAAATATACCGGGGAACAATTCGTCATTCTGCACGATGATCAAGAAGCGCTTGATTTGGGCAACGTGCACGGTGCTTCAACTATTCGGACAATTAGGCAAAGTGAAGCCCCAGCCGAAGCTGAGGCTCATGCTGACCCTTGAACATCTACCACTATGGTTTTGCGCTTGTTGAAGGATGAGAGGGTGTCGAGGCCGCCTCACGCTTAGTGAAGACGATGTATATCGGCGTGTCCGCCGGCAACGAAACGACGATGTGATTGGTGACGGCCATGTTCATGATCTCCGTATCGCCCGCATTGCCCATGTTTTGCGCAATGCGTTCACGAATGAGGTCATCCTGAGAGAAGGCAGTGCTGGTGTTGTTTCCCACTAGCATCGCAGCGACCGATCCAATTCCGGAGGCGGTGCGCACGAGGAAGTTCTTCCCCGTGTTCTTCCCTGATACCGTCCCTTTGATCGGCCCCAGTTCAAGGCTTGTCCCGATCGCTTCGATCTTTTCCCGGTTGCCGTCCAACAGTTCGATCTCGTTGAATTTGATACTCACCGCGCCACTTCGATCGGCCTGCTGAAGCTGGCCGTAGACCCGGGCTCCCGCTGGGATCACAATGCGATCGCCTAGAGAGTAGGTGTATTCGACGACGGCGACGACCGGTGCCGTCACAGCGCTTGAAGCCTGCGTCTCAAGCCTCGCTTGAACCCGCGTCCCTGGTGTCAGGTTCAGCTCTGGGGTAACGTCATTGCTGTTCGTTCCCCCGGACGCATTATTGGCGGTGTTCTGCTCCAACTTCTTCACGAACACAAGCGAAGCTTCTTTCAACAGGTTCTGCTGTGTCCCCGCAGCAGCAGGATGTGGGGGCGCCTGCGTGTCGCCATACGGTCTCGGTTCTTCCCAGTGCTGTTGCGTGGATTCGAAGGGCGGTACCGAGGCCAGCGTTGTGTCGGTTGAGGAAGCCGGGCGCGACGACGTCTGCGAGGACGTCGGTGTGGGCCGGGTTCCTGTGCTGGCCTTGGTTCGGTTGATATCGGCTGGTGTGAGCTGTCCAGCGGTGTTGCTCTGGGTGGGATTTCGCACTGTATCCATCAGAGGTGTGACACTCCCTTTGGGTTTAGCGGGTGCGGCACTCTCAGTGCTGTTCTGTGAAGGCGCCGGCACTTTCCTGTGGGGCACCTTTCCGACGAAGCTCGTGACCGCAAACAACACAATTGCTGCTGCGAGGCTTCCGACGAGCAGCAGAATAGGTTTGCGACCTGTTGCCGCGGTCTTCAGCGCATCGGCTCGCGTTGCCCATTTCAGAGACTCCTCTTGTGGTTCTGCGACGGGTTCCGATTTCGCCGGGGTTTCTGAGTGTTCGAAAAGAACAGTCTGGTCTTCCATGGACTCTGTATTTAGGAAATTACCGTTTTGATTCGGGTTCATAGAACTGCTCCTCTCTAGTGCTTGTTGTTTGCGACAAGGGGTGGGGTGAACGGCAGCCTCACAAGAACCGGACGGTCGACTTGATCCGCCTGCGCCAGTTGAAGAAAGAGATTGTCCATAGACGACTTGAAGTTCGGCCGGTCGAAGAGCAGAACACCATCGGCGCGCGCGCCGGGCTCAAGCCTCGTAGCCGTGAGCCGGTAACTTCGCACCTGGAGCTGGTCCGAGAGAATGTTCTTGCCTTTGCTCTTCTTTGACTTGCGACCGTCCATTTGGATCTGCGGCGCCACAATCTCCACCGCATGATCGCCCGCGTTGAGGATCGAATATGCAATTAGTGTCTGATTCCCCAACTGCCGGATGTCGCCAAGCGACGTCTGGATCTGCTGACCATCCCACCTCATCCACGACGGGGCATTGATGCTGCTCTGGAATGCGAGCGCCTGATCGATCGGAGACAGAGAGGTTGCCTTCCCATTCGTTTTGACCCCGCTCAGCCGAGATGATGAGGCCGAGCCATCCGACTCCGGAGGCGCAGCAAACACGACGAACGTCTTGCGGGGCTCGTAGTCCAGAAGGAAGTCGACACCCTGCGTCGCAGGGGCACCATCGCCGTCGCTGATCAGCTCCAGCATGACGTGTTGGCCTGACTTCATTGCGATAAGCAGATCGCTCTGCGTCGCGGCGCGCACCGCAGGCTTCACGTAGACGAAGGCGGGTTCAGCTTCGCTGTGCTCCACATGGAAGGAGCCTGGACTACCGACGACCACGGAAGTGACCTCCTCCGGCAGGTGAATGACGGATTCGAACTCTGGTCGCAGATGGAGCTGTGTGATCGCACCGGGTTGGATAGTGAGAGTGGTTACACGGCCATGCTGGTCATCTGCAGCGAATGACCGTATGGGGAGCAGGAAAGCGATTGGAATGAGCCAACGAAGTTTCATGGTCTATCTCCTGGGCTGTGGGTATGCCGCCATACGGCGGAGGATGTAACGCCTACGGACTGCGGTGACGTAGGCAACGACGTCGGGATTGCGATAGTCGAGGAGCCACTTGCCCACCCACTTATCCCCGGCGTTGTAGGCTGCGGCAACGAGCCGCAGATCGCCGTGGAACTCCCACATTAACCTGGTGATGTAGCGTGTGCCGGCGGCTATGTTCTGCTCTGGATTGAATGGGTCAAAGGCCCCGAAGCGCGTGGCTGTTGCAGGCATGAGTTGCAGGAGACCCATGGCACCTTTGGGAGACAGGGCGCGCGGGTTCCAGCCAGATTCCACATCAATGAAGGCCGCGATTATTTCCGGCTCGATGTGGTAGAGGGAGGCATATCGTTGCACACACTGCTCGGAGAAGGCGCGAGCTGTCTGCCCTTGGGCAGCGCAGGAAAAGAGGATAGTCAGAAGAACATAAAGAGGCTTCATGGCAGAGCCCCCTCAGGCGAAGCAAGTTCCTTCGCGTATTTCGCACCGTCGTTCAGCAGGCTCTTGAAGCCCTCCCGCAACATTAGGTGACGGCGGTCCTTCTCTGTTTTTGCCAGGAATGGCAGAAGAACATCGCGTAAATCTTCGGTGACATGATTTGTCCCTAAGACCTGCAGAGCTCGCGCGAAATCGATCATCTCCGAGACGGAGGGAGGCTTTTCGAGCGAGTAGTTTCGGAAGGATCGAGCGATGCCAGCAATTTCACGATGGAAGCTGGCCTTCGCCTCAGGAGTGCGGCTGGCGATGATGTCGGCTTCGAGCTCTGGGGTCGGATGCTCGACCCGAACATAGAGACTCCGTCTGCGGATCGGGTCCCCTAGCCGCCTCTCCTCGTTACTGGTGAGCACTACGAAAGGAATGCTCTTCGCTCGTACCGTACCGAACTCGGGAATGGAGAGCTGCCAAGCTGAAAGGATTTCCAGCAGCATCGCCTCGAAGCCGTCGTCGACCTTATCGAGTTCGTCGATCAGCAAGACGCATGGCCGTTCGCATTCGAGAGCGCGCATCAGCGGTCCGGGTCGGAAGAACTCCCGTCCAGTGAGATTGGCTTGAAGTGATTGCCAGTCGGAATGCTGATTCTTCGAGAACTCGAGGTAAAGACGCTGTAGCCCGGCGTCGAAGCTACCGATGGCCTGCGCCTCGGTGACGCCTTGGTAGCACTGCAATCGTTCAATGTGCGTCCTGCCCGCTTTAGCGACAGATAAGGCAAGCTGCGTTTTGCCCGATCCGGCCGGACCTTCCAGCAAGAGAGGCTTCTGCAGTCGTGTCGCGAGGAAGACGACCTGCGTCATCACTGGGTTGATGAAGTAGCCTGCAGAGTTTAGGCCTGTGGAGAGAGCATGCATTGACTCAAACATCGGCAACCTCCGAGGTGGGAGGCGCTGATATTGCCGTCAAGCGTTGCTGAAGCTGTCTGATCTTGAGAATCTGTGCCCAGGCATGACACAGGCTCGCGGAGGCAATACCTGACATCAACAGTAGGCCTACACGTTTCAGTGGATCCGCTCCCCAGACCTGCCATAGGGGCACGCCAAACTGCCACGCTGCCCATACGTTCATGACGGTCAAGAAAAAGGCCAGCGGTATACCGCTCGTTGATTTCATATCCGATACCTCCTCACTTCTGGCACAGGATTGTCTCAATCGGAAACTCAGTCAAATCACACCATTCGCTCGGCTGACGAGCATGCCATTCCCTACGAGGGGACGAATGAGATTTGACCGAGATTTGGATTCGCCCTACATATACCCAACGCGCGGAGTTAGCACCTCTAGATCTCACTCCGGCAGGAGGAAGTGGTTATGGCAATTCTCCGGAGGCCTAAGGCCGAAAACCCTGAAAATTCTGCTCGCTTGGTGTCAAATGAAGGTATTGGAAGGCGGCTCCTGAAAGTTGAGGATGCGGCCGAATACTTGGGCCTAAGCGTGGACACCCTCCACAAATGGGTCCAGGAGCGGTCAATTTCTCACGTCAAGGCCGGTCGTGCGTTGCGGTTCGATCTAGTGGCTCTTAAGCGCTATATCGAGCAACACACAATCGAACCCATTGACTAAAGGAGAAGTCAGATGTCTGTCACAAAGTTAGATGAAAAGTTGTACAAGGTCCGTTGGAGAGAGGGAGGCCGCGCACGGAGCGTGATTGTTCACGGCTCGGCAAAACTCGCAAAGAAAATTCAGGATAAGAAACTCACACTTCGAGCTGAAAACCGGCACCTCGATGTGAAGAAGCAAATTAACTACCGGATGGACGACCTGATCGATAAGTATTGGACCCAATACGGGGTAAAGAAAAGGTCTGCGGATCGAGAGAAGAGCATCGTCGAGGGCATCCGTGCCGCGCTTGGCCGAATGTTCGTACGAGAGGTGGATGGAATGGCTGTGCAGGAGTGGTACGACAATCTGACGGATGTTCGTGAGTTGGCCGTAAACACAGCCGAGCGCCACTTCCACGTCATGCACCACATGATGAGGAAGGCATCCACCATCTGGGCGACAGTGACCGGCATCGACCGGAACCCTGCCGACCAGGTGGAAGTTGAACATGTCGACGATACTCGGAAGCGCTACCTGTCAGAAGAAGAGTTTCCAAGATTAATGGTCGCTCTCGACGAGAGGATGTACCGGAAGGGCACGAAGGACATCAACAAGACGAATCTTCGTCTGCGGTTGTTGGTACTCATTGCCGTTGGAACCGGTATGCGGCGCGGGGAGATCTTTCGTCTCGAGTGGAGAGACATTCTCTACAACGAGGGATTGATCGTGGTGAGGGCAAAGCTTAAGAAAGGAACGATACGTCACGTGCCCTTGTCACCCGAACTCGCTGAGGAGATCCGAAGGTATCCGGCTGTCCTCGGAGAGGATCGGATTTTGCCCCCTGAGCCCGGCGCAACAAGTGGACGTCAGCGTGCGGACAAGAGTCTCCGTGAACTGCTCGAACGAGCAGAGATTCGAGACTTTCGTTTCCACGACCTGCGTCACACCTTCGCGTCCTGGTACATGATGTCCGGCGGTGATATTTACGAGCTCTCGAAGCTGCTTGGGCATTCCAACATCAAGATGACGGAACGGTATGCAGACCTCGCTCGGGCGCACATCGTGAAGACCGGCAGTGTATCCCGCGAAATTTGGGGCAAGCTAAAGCCGCAGTCAGAGGGGAGGGAGATTGCGGAAACTGGGCAACAGAAGTTAGAACAGACCGCCTGACAGGTACTGAGAGGTGCTGTCTGGTATTGAGAATGTGTCCAATATGTGTCTTCGACTAATTTGAGCTAAATCTGGTCGCCGCTAAGTTATTGATTTAATGGTGGCCAGAGACGGGATCGAACCGCCGACGCCGGCCTTTTCAGGGCCGCGCTCTACCACTGAGCTATCTGGCCTTGGCATTGCTGCTGCACACGCTCAGGGCCGCCAAGGTCGCCTGAGGGTCTCGTCTGTCGCACCAGCCTGTCGCAGGGGAGCAAGTCACCGGCAGAACGCCCGTGACGCAAACGCAAACTCAGTATAGCAATCGGGAGTGATTCCGCCAAATCGTGCCGGTGCCGTTCGTTCGCTGTGCCTGTCAGACTTCAACCGCCGTCCTGGCAGCTGGAGTTCTGGCAGCTGGAGTCCTAGCAGCTGGAGTGCGGTATGCTTGCACACATCACACCCCAACTGAAGGACCTTGCCCATGCGCCGCTCGATCGCTGCTCTTTTGGTGGTTCCATTTCTGTCGTGTTCTGTGTTGGCACAGTCCACTGCTGGTGAGGCCCGTGCCGCCCGCGCTTTAGAGGCTGCCCGCAGCTCGCCGTTGCAACTGCACGCCCTCCTTGCCGACATGCCGAAGGGTGCCGACCTGCACATGCACCTGAGCGGCGCGGTCTACGCGGAGAGCTTCCTGGACCAGGGTGCCGCCGACCACCTGTGTGTGGACGTGACGGCAGCAGCCTTTGCCGAGAACGCCGCCGGAGCCCCGCTGCACGAGCCCTGTGCCGCGCCGTTGCGGCCCGCCGCTGACGTCTTTCACGATCAGCGACTCTACGACGCGCTGGTGGACTCCTTCTCCATGCGCAGCTTCGTCCCCACGCCCGGCGTCAGCGGTCACGACCAGTTCTTCGCCACCTTTGGCCGCTTCGGCGGTGTCGGCAACGGCCACGCCGGCGAGTGGCTGGACGAAGTTGCCACGCGCGCAGCAGCGCAGAACGAGCAGTATCTCGAGATCATGCAGACGCCGGGCTTTGGCCCCGCGGTCGCGCTTAGCAAGCAGCTTGGGTGGCCGCAGAACCCGGACGACAGCCCGCGCGACGCCACGCCCGCAGAGCTGGCGCAGATGCGCAGTCGGCTGCTGGCCGCGCCGGAGTTCCAGCAGAACATCGCCGCCGCCTCTCGCCAGCTGCAGCAGGCGCTTGCCGCGCGCGCTGCCCTGGAGCACTGCGGCACGGCACAGGCTGCGCCCGGTTGCCGCATCCAGATCCGCTTCCTTGGCCAGGTGCTGCGTGCCGCCGCTGCGCCACGCGTCTTCGCCCAGACGCTGCTGTACTTTGAACTGGCTGCGCACGACTCGAACGTGGTGGGCATCAACTTCGTGCAGCCTGAGGACGCGTACCTGGCGATGCACGAGTACCACCGCCAGATGCTGATGCTCGACTACCTGCACGGCGTCTATCCCGGGGTACACATCTCGCTGCACGCCGGGGAACTGGCCCCGGGCCTGGTGCCGCCGGATGGCCTCAGCTTCCACATCCGCGAAGCCGTCGAGCTGGGCCACGCCGAGCGCATCGGCCACGGCGTGGATGCGATGTACGAGCACGACCCGCACGCGCTGCTGCACGAACTGGCCGCGCGCCATGTGATGGTGGAGATCAACCTGACCTCCAACGACGTGATCCTCGGCGTCCGTGGCAAGGATCATCCGCTGCCCGCCTACCGTGCCGCGCATGTGCCGGTCTCGCTCTCCACCGACGATGAGGGCGTCTCGCGCATCGACATGACCCACGAGTACACGCGCGCCGCGCAGGAGTTCCACCTGGGCTATGTGGACCTGAAGAACATGGCTCGCACCGGGCTGGAGCACAGCTTTCTGGCCGGGCCAGACCTCTGGCTGCAGCAGGACGTCTTTACCCGTACGGTGGCTGCCTGCGCGGCCCAACCCATCGGCAGCGCCAAGCCCACAGCCGCCTGTGCCGCCTTTCTGCACAGCAGTGACAAGGCGACGCAGCAGTGGGAGCTGGAGCATCGCTTCCAGGTGTTTGAGGCCGCGCAGCACTAGCAACAGCAGCCCTCCTGCGGCATCCGACCGCTGCCCGGGCGGTCGGATGCCCGAGTGGTTCGCTGTGCAGGATTCACGTACTATGTGTGCGTGAAAACTCCGGCCCTTTTGCTCACCGCTGCGCTCGCCCTGCTGGCACCCACCACATTGGCGGTCGCCCAGTCCGTTACCCTGCCGCTCTGGCCCAACGGCGCGCCAGAGGCCTACACCGGCGACCCGGTGGAGAAGGACATCACGCTCCCTACGGATCGTCTGGTCGCAGGTCGTCCGCTGATGCACCTGACCAACGTCAGCCATCCCACACTGGCCTGGTACCCCGCGCCAGCCGCTCACAACTCCGGCACCACGGTGGTGGTGTTTCCCGGCGGTGGGTATCGCATTCTGGCCTATGACCTGGAGGGGACCGAGGTCTGCAGCTGGCTCAACTCCATCGGCGTCAACTGCGCCCTCATCAAGTACCGCGTGCCTTTCCCGAATCACTACCCGGAGAACGCCGCCGACCTGGAGGACGCGCAGCAGGCGATGCGCATCACGCGTGCGCACGCGGCTGCGTGGCATCTTCATCCGGATCGCGTCGGCGCACTGGGCTTCTCCGCAGGCGCGCATCTGGTGGTCACGCTCAGCTCCCACTACGACTACCGCCGCCCCGGCGAGGCCGTTGGACAGGCCTCTGCCCGGCCAGACTTCGCCTTCGTCCTTTACCCGGGCTACCTGGCCGTCGGCCCGGCGCTGGACAAGATCGCCCCCGGGGTTGACCCGGCGAAGGACAAGACGCCGCCGACCTTCATCCTGCAGGCCGAGGATGACCCCGTGCATGAAGAGAACTCGCTGGTCTACTTCCAGACCCTGAAGCAGGCTGGTGTGCCTGCGGAGCTGCACCTCTACGCCGACGGTGGTCACGGCTTTGGCCTGCGACCCACGGATCAGCCCATTACGCACTGGCCGGCGCTGGCAGAGACCTGGCTGCACACGATTCACATGCTGCCCTGAGGAAGACCGCGCCATGAGCCAAATGACCCGTCGCCAACTTCTGCAGCACAGTTCCGCCGCAGCGCTCGCTCCGCTGCTGGGCGCTGCCACCCCGCTTGCGGCACAGGCAGCGGTCGGGGGGGCGAGCTCCGTGACCGCCGCTCCGGTCCCCCGCAAGGGCCGAATCCGCCAGTCTGTCTCGCGCTGGTGCTACAAGGGGCTGACGCTCGACCAGTTGTGTGCCGCTGCTGCCCAGCTTGGCCTGCAGGGCATTGACCTGCTGCAGCCAGAGGAGTTTGAGGTGCCCGCCCGCTATGGGCTGCGCTGCACCATGGGCTACGCCGGTGCCGGCGAGATCAACCGCGGCCTGAACCGGCTGGAGAACCACGCGGCGATTGAGGCGGGCCTGCGCCAGAACCTGCCCGCGCTGCAGCACGCCGGCGTTACGGACGTCATCACCTTCTCGGGCTTGCGCGAGGGCCTCTCCGATGCCGAAGGGGCCCGCAATACCATCCTAGGCCTCCGCCGCCTGCTGCCCATCCTGCAGGATCACGGCCTTACCATCCACCTGGAGCTGCTGAACAGCAAGCGGGATCACCCGGGCTACATGTGCGACTTCACCGCCTGGGGCGTGGAGGTGGCAGCCGCCGTGAGCTCGCCGCATGTCAAACTGCTCTACGACATCTACCACATGCAGATTATGGAGGGGGACCTGATCCAGACGATCCGCAGCAACGCCGCCTGGATCGGCCACTACCACACGGGCGGAGTCCCCGGGCGGCACGAACTGGATGATACCCAGGAGGTACAGTGGCCGGCGGTCATGCGTGCCATTGTCGCCACGGGCTTCCAGGGCTATGTTGCCCATGAGTTTGTGCCCAGCCGCGATCCGCTCACGTCGCTGGCAGAGGCAGTCACCCTGTGTGATGTTTAGTTTGGCGCATCCTGAGGCATCTCAGGCACTTAAGATGCTTGCCAAGCGGCAGCCCCCCTGCGACACTGGCTCTATCTTTCGACGTGCCGTGCCGCAGTGCTCTCCGCTCCGGCACGCTCGTCGCCCGCGCGAGAGACGCCCATGAAGCGTGTGTTCAGTATCCTTCTGCAGTTCCTGCTCTTCTTCCTTGTCTTTGCGGCAGGTAGCTTCGCGCGTCCGTTCCGGCTGCAGACCACGCTCGATGGCGCCACCTCGGCTGCTGTCAGCCGCTTCTTTATCTGGGACGGCCTGCTCCTGATGCTGGCAATCTATTTCATCCTGTTGCTCATCCAGGCGGCGCGCAAGCGATTCTCGACCGCAGCACCGTGGACCACCCTGGCGCTGGTGCTGGCCGGTGGTCTGGGGCTGGCGCTGCGGCTTGGTTTCATCACCCACGACAGGTTCTAGGGCAGGCAGCAGCTCGCGCGGCAGCTCAGCCGTGGCCAAGTCCATCCCCTCTTCGGGTTACCATAGTTCCCGCAGCTTTGACATGGCATTTGCTACCATTAGAAGTGACATTCAGGGAGCAAGACAGTCCTGCTACGCGCTGGCTGCGTCTCTCCCGGAACCTCGTCGGTCCAGTTTCATCTGCTGGAGGGCCGTCGAGCCCAAGGACCCGTTCGCATGAGCCTCGTCTCGTCGTCGTACCCCGCCCCGGATCTCTCCAATCGCACCATCGCGTACTTCTCCATGGAGATTGCCCTCTCCCCCTCGTTGCCGACCTACTCGGGCGGACTTGGCATGCTTGCTGGCGACACCTTGCGTTCGGGGGCAGACACCTCAGCCCCGATGGTGGCCGTGTCGCTGGCGCATCGGCGTGGATACTTCCGGCAGCACCTGGACTCTGTCGGGCAACAGACGGAGACGGACGTGCCGTGGTCGCCAGAGACCACGCTGCCCCAGGCTGGCGAGACCGTCACACTCAGCCTGCAGGGCCGCGAGATTCAGGTACGCGCCTGGCGGTTTGACGTCATCGGTGTCACCGGCCACATTCTGCCGGTGTTCCTGCTGGATACCGATATCGAGGGCAATGACCCGTGGGATCGTCGCCTGACCGATCATCTGTACGGCGGCGACACGTACTACCGGCTCTGCCAGGAGGCCGTGCTCGGCCTGGGCGGCATCGCCATCCTTTCGGCACTTGGCGTCAAGCCGCAGGTGCACCACATGAATGAGGGCCACGCCGCGCTGCTGGCGCTGGCGCTGCTGGAGACCCAGCTGCAGGGTGGCTCGCTGCGCGATGCAACCGAGGCCGATATTCAAGCCGTTCGACGGCAGTGCGTCTTTACCACGCACACGCCGGTGCCGGCCGGGCATGACCAGTTCGGCCTGGACCAGATGTACCAGGTGCTGGGCCACGAGCGCGCCTCCGCCATTGAGCGTATCGGCTGCCTGCACAACGGCCTGATGAATATGACCTACATCGCGCTGCGCTTCTCGCGCTACGTCAACGGTGTCGCCATGCAGCATGGCAAGGTCTCGCAGCAGATGTTTCCGGAGTATCCGGTGCACTCCATTACCAACGGCGTGCACGCGGCCACCTGGCTGTCGCGCGCGTTTCAGGAGCTGCTGGACGATCAGGTTCCGGCCTGGCGAACGGACAACCAGTACTTCCGCTCCGTCTATGGCATCGATCCGGCTCTGGTGGCGCACGCGCACCTGAAGGGCAAGCTGAGCCTGTTTCGCACCATTGCGCAGCGCACCGGGCTGAAGTTTAACCCCACGGTGCTGACCCTGGGCTTTGCCCGGCGCGTGGCGACCTACAAGCGGGCCAGCCTGCTGCTGCACGACCCCAAACGCCTGGTCGCGATTGCGGAGAAGATCGGCGGCTTGCAGATCGTGTACGCGGGCAAGGCGCACCCGGCCGACAATGCAGGCAAGGGCCTGATCCGCGATGTCTTCGCGGCAGCCTCGCGGCTCAGCAGTTCGGCGCTCAAGATTGTCTACCTGGAGAACTATGACTGGGACCTTGGCGCTGCGCTCACCCAGGGGGTTGACGTCTGGGTGAACACGCCGCGACGCCCGTATGAAGCCTCTGGAACCTCCGGCATGAAGGCCGCGCTGAACGGTGTGCCCTCGCTCTCGATCCTGGACGGCTGGTGGATCGAAGGCTGCGCCGAGAACATTACCGGGTGGGCGATTGAGGATGGCGACTCGGAAGAAGCTGAGGCCAACAGCCTGTACGAGAAGCTGCAGCACTCCATTGCCCCGCTGTATGCCAACCCCACGGCCTGGGCTGCGATGCAGCGCCACTGCATCGCGATCAACGGGGCGTTCTTCAATACGCACCGCATGCTGGAGCAGTACTTTACCAGCGCCTACTTCCCGATTGAGACGTCGTCTGTGGCTACCGGCTATCAGTCGCCGCTGCAGCGCCGCCGCGCAACGGACGATCCAGCCCCGAACTCGTCCCAGGCCAGCCTGATTCCGGCGACGGCCTGACGGGCAACACTCCAAGCAGCTAAATAGGGAACAAAGAAGCGGGGCCGCAGTCACTGGACTGTGGCCCCGCTTTCGTGGTGCGCTGCCGTGCGCGCAGGGCAGGCTAGTCCCCAGCAACCACCTGCGGAAGCCGCTGCATCTCGCCGCTCTTGCCCCGCAGCCGGGCCAGGAAGGCACGCAGCCGGTCAAACATCAGGTAGACCACCGGCGTGGTGAACAGGGTGAGCGCCTGCGAGACGATGAGTCCGCCGACGATGGTGATGCCCAGCGGGCGGCGCAACTCACTGCCGGTGCCCGTACCCAGAGCCAGCGGCAGGCCGCCCAGCAGCGCCGCCATGGTGGTCATCATGATCGGCCGGAAGCGCAGCAGGCACGCCTCGTAGATGGCCTCCTGCGGCGGCTTGCCGTACTCGCGTTCCTGCACCAGGGCGAAGTCGATCATCATGATGGCGTTCTTCTTCACAATACCGATCAGCAGAATGATGCCGATCATCGCAATGACGCTGAGCTCGACCTTGAACAGCAGCAGCGCCAGCAGCGCGCCGACACCTGCCGAGGGCAGCGTGGAGAGAATCGTGATGGGGTGGATGAAGCTCTCGTACAGCATGCCCAGCACGATGTAGACCGAGATGACGGCGAGCAGAATGAGATACGGCTCCGAGGAGAGTGAGGCCTGGTAGGCCTGCGCCGAGCCCTGGAATCCGCCATGAACGGTGGATGGCATGCCAATCTCGATGCGTGCCTGCTCAATCTGCTCGGTTGCCTCACTCAGCGACGCTCCGGGAGTCAGGTTGAAGCTGAGCGTGGCCGCTGCCGAGAGGCCCTGGTGGTTGACGACCAGAGGAATGCGTTGCGACTCAAAGTGCGTGACCGCTGCCAGCGGAACCTCGCTGCCGTTCGTGCTCTTCACGTAGATGTTCTTCAGCGCATCCGGATCAGCCTGGTACTGCGGAGCCACCTCCATCACCACGTGGTACTGGTTCAGCGACTTGTAGGTGGTCGATACCTGACGCTGTCCGAAAGCATCGGAGAGCGTGGCATCGATCGCCAGGGGCGAGACGCCCAGGCGGCTGGCCGTGTCCCGGTCGATCACCAGTTGGGCGCGCAGCCCCTGGTTGAGCTGGTCGCTGGCCACGTCCTTGAGTGCGGGCAGCTTCTGCATCGCTGCCTCCAGGCGCGGAGCCCATGTGTCCAGATCGTCCAGGTTGTCTGAGGTGAGGGTGTACTGGTACTGAGTCGCCGTAGGACGTCCGCCGATGTTCAGCTCCTGCTGCGGCTGCAGAAACAGCTGCACTCCGGGCAGGCCGCTGACCTTGGGCCGCAGTCGGCTCATGATCACATCGGTCGTATCGCCCGCCTTCAGGCGCTTTTGGCTGTCTTTCAGAAAGATGAACATTCGCCCGCTGTTGGAGCCGCCGCCGCCCGGGCCGCCACCACCCAGGAAGGCCATGACGTTCTCCACCGCAGGGTCCTTCTCCACGATTGTGGCGAGCGTCTTCATCTTCGCCTTCATGTCGTCGAAGGAGACGTCCTGCTGCCCAAGCACCATCGCCGTAAGCCGACCTGTGTCCTGCTGTGGGAAGAAGCCCTTCGGCACCAGGATGAAGAGATAGATATTGAGGACAAATGTGCCAATGGTGACGGCCAGCATGAAACCCTGCCGCTTCAGCACCCAGCGCAGGCCGCGCGCGTACTCTTCCGTCATCCACGCCAGCGCCCGCTCGCCACGCTTGAACCATGCGCCGTGCTTGCGCCGGTCGTGCGGCTCCAGAAACTTGGCGCTCAGCATGGGCGTGGTGGTGAGCGAGACGACCAGCGAGACCAGGATGGCTGCGGACAGCGTGACGGCAAACTCGCGGAACAGTCGCCCGACGATGCCGCCCATCAACAGGATCGGGATGAAGACGGCGATCAGTGAGGTGCTCATGGAAAGCACCGTAAAGCCGATCTCCTTGGAGCCCAGCATCGCCGCGTCAAAGGGCTTCATGCCTGCCTCGAGATGGCGACTGATGTTCTCAATCACCACAATGGCGTCGTCCACCACAAACCCGGTGGAGATGGTGAGCGCCATCAGGCTCAGGTTGTCCAGCGTGTAGCCCAGCAGGTACATGATGCCAAACGTACCCAACAGGCTGAGCGGCACCGAGACGCTGGGAATCAACGTAGAGCGGAACTCCCGAAGAAACGCAAACACGACCAGGATGACCAGCACAATCGAGATCACCAGCGTGCGCGTGACATCGCGAACGCTGGCACGGATCGTCGAGGTGCGGTCCAGTGCTACATCCACGCGAATGGCCGGCGAGATGGACGCGCGCAGCTCCGGCAGTCGCTTACGAATGTTGTCCACCGTCTCAATGACGTTGGCGCCAGGCGACTTGAAGATAACGACCAGAATGGCTGGCGTGCCGTTGAACGTGCCGCCGGTGTGGATGTCCTCGACCGAGTCCGTCACCTCCGCCACATCCGAAATGCGCAGCGCACCGTGTGCCTGGGCCGGGGAGCCCTGTGCTGGCGCTGGCGCCGCCGCTGTGCTGGCGGCAGTACTGCTGCTGGCGGCCACCGCACTCTGCAGCGAGGAGGGGAGTCCGCTGTTCGCCGAGGCCGTGCTCACGGGGCCGCGGTCCGTTGCCACAATCAGCGACTTGTACGCATCGGCACCAAAGAGCTGATCGGTGGAACTGATCGACATCCGCGTCGTATCGTCCATCAGGTAGCCCTTGGCCTGATTCACGTTTGCCTGACCGATGACGGCACGCAGAGCCTCGAGCCCCACTCCGTAGGCGGCCAGTTGCGTGGGGTTTACCTCCACCCGGACTGCGGGCTTGGCGCTGCCGCCGGTGAACACCTGTCCCACGCCCGGCACCTGCGCAATCTTTTGTGCCAGCACGCTGTCTGAGGCGTCATAGAGCTGCGGAACGCCCAGCGTGTCGGAGGTGAGCGCCAGAATCATAATGGGCGCGTCCGAGGGGTTGATCTTGCGATAGGTCGGGTTCGCGGGCAGATTAGCCGGCAGCTGGCTGGCCGCGGCGTTGATGGCCGCCTGCACATCGCGAGCCGCGCCATTGACGTCACGGCTCAGGTCAAACTGCATGGTGATCGAGGCCGTGCCCATCGTCGAACTCGACGTCATCTGGTTGATGCCGGCGATGCGACTGAACTGGCGCTCCAGCGGCGTGGCCACCGCGCTGGCCATGGTCTCCGGATCGGCCCCAGGCAGCGCCGCACCTACCGAGATGACCGGGTACTCCACCTGCGGCAGGCTCGACACAGGAAGCAGCGTGTACGCCCCGATACCCGCCAGGATGACAGCGATCGAAAGGAGAAACGTCGCGACCGGCCGCTTGATGAACGGAGCGGAGAAGTGCACGCCTTTCAGGTCGATCGCCATCAGTCGGCTCCTACGGGGCTTTGCAGCTCATGGGCCCGCATCTCCGCATCCGCCTCTGCAGAGCCAAAGTACCGTCGACCGATGCGGTCAAAGAACAAATACACCACCGGTGTGGTGAACAGCGTAAGAATCTGCGAGACGATGAGCCCGCCCACAATCGTGATGCCCAGCGGACGACGCAGCTCGCTGCCGGTGCCCGTACCCAGCGCCAGCGGCACGCCGCCCAGCAGCGCGGCCATGGTCGTCATCATAATGGGGCGGAAGCGCAGCAGGCAGGCCTGGTAGATCGCCTCCTCAGGCGGCATGTTGTGGTCGCGCTCTGCCTCCAGGGCAAAGTCGATCATCATGATGGCGTTCTTCTTCACAATGCCGATCAGCAGGATGATGCCGATCAGCGCAATCACGCTGAGATCGACGTGGAACAGCAGCAGCGCCAGAATCGCCCCGACGCCCGCCGAGGGCAGCGTGGAGAGGATGGTGATGGGGTGGATGTAGCTCTCGTACAGCACGCCCAGCACGATGTAGACCACGATCAACGCCGCGAGAATCAGGATGGGCTCATTCGCCAGCGAGGCCTCAAAGGAGGCTGCCGTGCCCTGGAACTCCGCATGGACGCTGGCCGGCATATTCAGCTCGCGGGTGGCCTGGTTGACGGCGGTGACGGCATCGCCAATCGACTTGCCCGGTGCCAGGTTGAAGCTGAGCGTAACCACCGGAAACTGCCCCTGGTGATTGATCGCCAGCGAGGTCTGCGTAGGCTCAAAGTGCGTAAAGGCTGACAGCGGAACCTGTGTCCCGTTGGAGCTCTTCACATAGATGTTGTCCAGCGACTGCGGCGTGCGCTGGAACTTCGGCGCGACCTCCAGCACCACGTGATACTGATTCTTCTGCGTAAACATGGTGGAGACCTGGCGCTGACCGAAGGCATCGTCGAGCGTGTCGTCGATGTTCTGCGGCGTAATGCCCAATCGCGCTGCCGTATCCCGGTCAATCACCAGGTTGGCGTTCAGACCGCTCAACTGTTCGTCGCTGGCCAGATCCGTCAGAATGGGAATCTGCTTCAGCCTGTCCATCACGCGAGCGGTCCACTCGGTCAGCTCTTCCTGGTTGGCATCTTCCAGGCTGAACTGGTACTGGGTACGGCTCACGCGATCTTCCACGGTCAGGTCCTGCAGGGGCTGCAGGTAGCACTGGATGCCGTCAATCTGGGCCAGCCTGGGCTGCAGCCGCTGCATCACCTCTACGGCGCTGGCTGTGCGCTGCTCGCGGTCGCGCAGGTTGATCTGGATGCGGCCGCTGTTCAGCGTCATATTGGTCCCGTCGATCCCAATAAACGAGGAGACGCTCTCCACATCGGGGTCCTGCAGAATGATGCGTGCCAGCGCCTGCTGCCGGTCTGACATGCCCTGGAAGCTGACTGTCTGCGGTGCCTCGGTGATGCCCAGCAACACCCCCGTATCCTGCACCGGGAAGAAGCCCTTGGGCACGATGATGTACAGGTAGATGGTGAGCAGGAAGGTGCCCAGCGTGACCAGCAGCGTCAGCGTCTGGTGGCGCAGCACCCACTTGACGCCCTTGCCGTAGCGCGCAATCACGGCGTTGAAGAAGCGCTCGCTCTGATGGTAGAAGGCGCCCTGCTCACTCTCGGGCGTGTGCTTCAGCAGTCGGGCCGACATCATCGGCGTCAGCGTGAGTGACACAAACGCCGAGACCAGAATGGTGACGGCCAGGGTGACCGCAAACTCGCGGAACAGCCGGCCGACGATATCGCCCATGAACAGCAGCGGAATCAGCACGGCGATCAGCGAGACCGTGAGCGAGACGATGGTGAAGCCGATCTGCTCCGAGCCTTTGAGCGCGGCCTGCAATGGCGTGTCGCCCTCTTCCAGGTAGCGCGCGATGTTCTCGATCATGACGATCGCATCGTCCACGACGAAGCCGGTGGAGATGGTGAGCGCCATCAGGCTCAGGTTGTTCAGGCTGTAGCCCAGCAGGTACATGATGCCGAAGGTGCCGATGATCGACAGCGGCACCGCGACCGACGGAATGATGGTGGCTGCCAGCGAACGCAGAAACAGGAAGATCACCATCACCACCAGCGCGATGGTCAGCACCAGCTCAAACTGCACGTCCTTGACCGAGGCGCGAATCGTGTTGGTTCGGTCGGTCAGCACCTGCAACGACACGCTGTTGGGCAGGGAACTGCGCAGCTGCGGCAACAGCGCCGTTACTTCGTTCACTACGCCGATGATGTTGGCACCGGGCTGGCGCTGGATGTTGATGATCACCGCAGGCTTCAGCACCGCATCCTGCGCCGCCACCGACTGGCCGTTGGCATCGGTGCTGGCCGACCGGGCCGCGTAACCCATCCACGCCGCCTGGTACAGATTTTCGGCGCTGTCCACGGCATTGGCTACGTCGGAGAGCCGGACTGGCGATCCGTTGCGGTAGGCGATAATCACCTGGCTGTAGTCGGCGCTGCTCAGCAACTGGTCATTCGCGCCGATGGTGTAGGCTTGTGTGCGCCCGTTCAGATTGCCCTTGGCCTGGTCGACGTTGGCCGTCGCCAGGGCAGAGCGAACATCCTCCAGGCTCAGGCCATAGTTCGCCAGTGCCATCGGATTCGCCTGGATCCGCACCGCAGGCTTCTGCCCGCCCGCAATCGAAACCAGGCCCACGCCGGAGAGCTGCGAGATCTTCTGGGCCAGCAGCGTATCGGCAAGGTCTTCCACCTGCGAGAGCGGCAGCGTATCGCTGGTCAGCGCCAGGGTCAGAATCGGCGCGTCCGCCGGATTCACCTTGCTGTAGACCGGTGGGTTCGGCAGATCCTTGGGCAGGTAGCTGGAGGCCGCGTTGATGGCGGCCTGCACGTCCTGCTGGGCAACGTCGATGCTCTCCGCCAGGGTGAACTGCAACGTAATCACGCTGCCGCCACCCGAGCTGGTGGAGGTCATCTGGCTCAGGCCCGGAATCTGGCCGAACTGCCGCTCCAGAGGTGAGGTCACTGACGACGCCATCACCTCCGGGCTTGCCCCCGGGTAAAACGTCATCACCTGAATCGTCGGATAATCCACCTGCGGCAGTGCCGAGACCGGCAGCTGCAGGTAGGCGACGAAGCCCGCCAGCAGAATGGCCACCATCAGCAACGCGGTGGCGACCGGCCGCAGAATAAACGGCCGTGACGGGCTCATGGCTGCTTCTCCTGCGCGGTGTGGCGCTGCGCCGCAGCCGCATCAGCCGGTGCAGGCTGACGCGCCGCCCCACTTGCGGGTGCTGCCGGCGCCGTGGCCTGATGCGGAATCACCTTGGCTCCGTCCTTCAGCTTCTCCTGCCCGTCGACCACGATCATCTCGCCCGGCCGCAGGCCGCTCTCCAGCAGAATCTGAGCGCCCTCCGTCAAGTCCACCTTGACCGACCGTGCCTCAACCGTGCCGGTAGGACCGTTGAAGCCATGACCACCTGATGCGCTACCTGATGCGCCACCCGGAGCCGCTGCGGCCTCTGCCGAGGGCTGCGCCGCAGCCTGCTGCCCGGCCTTCATCACGTACACAAAGCTGCCGTTCACGCCAGACTGCAGCGCCACTGCCGGAATCACCAACGTATTAGGCCGGTCTTCCAGAATCAGCCGCACATTCACGAACTGGTTCGGAAACAGCGCCCCATCGCGGTTATCAAAGACTGCCTTGCCCTTCACCGTGCCGGTGGTCGTGTCGATCACGTTGTCCAGCGTCAACAGCGTGCCGGTCGCCAGGTGCGTGCTCTGCGAGCGGTCATACGCCTCGACCGTCAGCTTTTTGCCTGCGCGCACCAGCTGCTGCACCTGCGGAACCTGGTCCTCGGGCAGGGTAAAGATGACGGTAATCGGTTGCACCTGGGTCACGACCAGCAGACCCGTCGTGTCGGAAGCGTGGACGATGTTGCCCGGGTCAACCTGGCGCAGGCCAACCACGCCGTCGATCGGCGAGGTGATGCGCGTGTAGGCGACATTCACCCGCGCCGCCTGAATGGCGGCCTTGTCCGCGTCAATGGAGCCGCTGGCCTGGCCCGCGCTGGAGATCTGCGACTGCTGGCTCTCCTTGGAGACCACGCCCGCCTGGTAGAGCGCCGTGTATCGCGCCGCCTCGGCCTCAGCGTTGGCCGCGTTGGCCTGGTCCTTCACCAGATTGCCCTGCGCCTGGGCCAGTGCGGCCTGGTACGGAGCCGGATCAATCTGCATCAGCAACTGGCCCTTGCGGACGGCCTGACCCTCGCGCACAAAGACCTGCAGCAGCTGCCCGTCCACACGGGACTTGATGGTGACGGTGTTGTAGGCCGTGACGGTCCCCAGCGCCGTCAGATAGATGGGCATGGTCTTGCTCACCACGGGCTGTACCAGCACCGGCACCGGCCGGTCGCCCATCGCCATCATCCGGTTGCTCTGCGCCTCCTGCTCGGCACGATTCGCCCGGATCTTCCACACGGCGGCGACGACCGCCAGCAGAAGGACTGCGATAACCACCCACTTCCGGCCCGAGGACCCCTGCTGCGGCACTTCGGGTTGGCTGGCGCCCTTATCCGCGTCCGCGCGCTGTTCCGGGGCTGAGATGTGCAGAGATGACATGGTACTCCCACCGTTCCTAGAGATATTGATTCAAGATGGACGTTTTCGATAGCTGCCGGTGCTGCACGGCACGCTCCCACACGTCATAATGACGAAAGTCGTATGTTATAGGTTGCAAGTAATTTCTGCGTGTCAGCCGCGACGCAGAGGACCTCTTTCTGCTGCCTACTGCCCCAAAGGACGAGTTCGCCTTGCCCAACTACGGTGCGCCCCAACCTGATGTCCCGCTCTGTGTCGATCTGGACGGCACGCTGGTTAAGTCGGATACGCTGTACGATTCTACGCTGGTGTTGGCCCGCCAGTCTCCGGCTACCCTGCTCCGTCTGCCGGGCTGGCTGCTGCAGGGCAAGGCGGCGCTCAAGCAGCACCTTACCGATGCCGTGGCCCTCGATGTCGAGCATCTGCCCTACAACCGAGCCCTGCTGCAGTATCTTGAGCAGCAGCACGCCACCGGACGCCCCATCTACCTGGCCACCGCCGCCGATCTGCGGCTGGCTGAGCGTGTCGCGGCGCATCTGGGGCTGTTTGCCGGGGTGCTGGCCTCAGACGGGACGCTGAACCTGGCCGGCAGCAACAAGTTGGCCGCATTTCAGCAGCGCTTCCCGCAAGGCTTCAGCTATATCGGCAACGCCAGCCCGGACCTGTGCCTGCTGCAGGCATGCCAAC
Source organism: Acidobacteriota bacterium (assembly GCA_028872955.1). Taxonomy (GTDB): domain Bacteria; phylum Acidobacteriota; class Terriglobia; order Terriglobales; family Acidobacteriaceae; genus Edaphobacter. The sequence continues at coordinate 51,545 of JAGWNX010000004.1, read as the reverse complement.
AGCCCATGGTTGCCAATCCGACGGCGGGTCTGCGCGCCCGGCTGCGCTCGGCGGGCATTCGTCCGGCGTTGGTCTTTGAGGAGCGGGAAGCGCCGCTGCGGGCCTGGATGCGTGCCTTGCGCCTGCACCAGTGGGCTAAAAATGCGCTGCTCTTTCTGCCCCTGCTGCTGGCCCACACCTTCCAGCGAACGCTGCTGCTGAGCGCCGGCACGGCGTTTCTGGCCTTCGGGCTCTGTGCCTCTGCCACCTACATCATCAACGACCTGCTGGACGTGGAGTCCGATCGCGTCCATCCACGCAAGCGACGGCGGCCGTTTGCTGCGGGCGATCTATCGGTGCAGGCGGGTGTGGCCGTGCTGCTGCTGTTTTTTGCCGCCTCGGCCACGCTGGCGCTTGCGCTGCCCCGGCTGGTGCGCCACCTGGCCCCGGAGCGTGTGCTGGATGGCCCCTACCACCTGAGCTTTGGCGTCTGGCTGCTGGTGTACCTCGCCACCACGCTGGCCTACTCCCTGCGGCTCAAGCGTGCCGTGCTGGTGGACGTGATTGTGCTCTCCGGCCTGTACACCATACGCATTCTGGCCGGAGGAGCGGCGACCGGCGTCGCCATCTCGCCCTGGCTGGGCAGCTTCAGCATCTTCTTCTTCCTGTCGCTGGCCTTCGTCAAGCGCTTTGCGGAGCTGGAGGCCCTGCGCGAGCGCGGTGGCGCCATTGCCAGCGGACGCGGCTACCACATTCAGGATCTGGAGCAGCTGCGCAGCTTCGGCACCTCGGCCGGATACGTCTCCGTAGCCGTGCTGACGCTGTACATCTCCAACCTGGCAGCGGCCGAGCTGTACGGCCACACCAGCCGTCTGTGGCTGCTGGTGCCCATCCTGCTGTTGTGGCTCAGCCGCCTGTGGATGCTGGCCTCGCGCGGCCAGCTGGACGAGGACCCGGTGGTCTACGCCGTCACCGACCGCCGCAGCCTGTTGCTGGGGCTGCTGGTGCTGCTGGTTGTGCTCGCCTCGCTGTGAGTTACCCTACTAGTTGACCACCATGAACGACACGATTCCTCAGCTTGCCGCCTTTGACGAACCCTCCCTCGACGCTGCCTTTGCCACTTTGGCCGAGGAGGTGTGCCAGACCTCCGCGACGCTCAACGACGTTGAGGCCTTCCGCCTGCAGTGGCTTGGCCGCAAGCAGGGCCGGCTGAAGCTGGTCAGCGATGCCTGGCTCAAGTCTGCCCCGGCCGAGGCGCGCAAACCGCTTGGGATACGCTTCAACCAGCTGAAGCAGCAGATTGAGGCCGCGCTGGAGGCTCCTGCCGTTGCTGCCGGACCCAAGGCCGCAGCCATCGACTTTACCCTGCCCGGTACCACCCATACCCCGGGCATCCAGCATCCGCTGCTCAAGACCATGCACGAGATCGTGGCGGTCTTCCATCAGCTTGGCTACTCCACCAACCTTGGCCCGCAGGTGGAGAGCGACTTCTACAACTTTGAGGCGCTCAACTTTCCGCCCAACCACCCGGCGCGCGACACGCAGGACACGCTGGTGATCGCAGAGCAGCAATCGCGCCCCTCGCGCGACCGCCTGCTGATGCGTACCCACACGTCACCGGTACAGATTCGCAGCATGATTGCGCAGGAGCCGCCGCTGCGTCTCGTCATCCCCGGCAAGGTGCATCGCAACGACGCCGCCGACGCCACGCACTCGCCCATCTTCCACCAGGTGGAAGGTCTGTGCGTGGATACCAACATTACCTTCTCTGACCTGAAGGGTACGCTCGACCACGCCATGAAGGCGCTCTTTGGGGCCTCCGTCAAGACGCGCTTCTTCCCCAGCTTCTTTCCGTTCACGGAGCCTTCGGCCGACGTGCAGATATCCTGCATCTTCTGCAGTGGCAAGGGTTGCCGCAAGTGCAAGCACTCCGGCTGGATTGAGCTGCTGGGCTGCGGCATGGTGGATCCTGCGGTGTTTGCCGCGGTGGACGAGCGCAGAGTGGAGCTTGGCAAGCAGCCGGCCTATCAGGCAGACCGCATCACCGGCTTCGCCTTTGGCATGGGCGTGGAGCGCATTGCGATGATCCAGCACGGCATCTCGGACATCGGCCACTTCTACTCAGGCGATATGCGCTTTCTGGAGCAGTTTGCGTAGCAGACTTCTGGCGCAGCATCGTCGACACTTTGGCGACACATGGAGGGACGATGGGGAAACAGTTTGCCAGCATCGGGCCGGATCATCGCGAGTTTATTGAGCGGCAGCAGGTCTTCTTCCATGCGACGGCGGCTGCGGATGGCCACATTAATCTCTCGCCCAAGGATGCGCGCTCGCTGCGGGTGCTCTCTCCGACGTCAGTGGTATACCTGGACCTGACCGGAAGCAGCAACGAGACGGCAGCGCACATCCTGGCCGATGGTCGCATTACGCTGATGCTCTGCGCCTTCGAAGGCGCGCCCAATATTATGCGGCTCTATGGTCAGGGGCGGGTGCTGCCGCGCCACTCTGCCGCTTACAACAGCCTGCTGGCCAGCCACTTTGACGGGCAGGAGCCGCCGGGTGCGCGGCAGATGATTCTGGCCGTCATCGACCTGGTTCAGACCTCCTGCGGCATGAACGTCCCGTTCTATGAGTACCGTGGCGAGCGGGACCAGCTGCTGCGTTGGGCCAGCGTCAAGGGCGAGGACGCACTGGTGGAGTATCGGCGCGAGAAGAACACCCGCAGCCTCGACGGCCTGCCCACCGGGCTGCCTGAGGCCGTCCAGTCCTAAGGCAGCCGAGCCCCGCTAACATCACGCGCAGCGCATCTAACCGAGCACAGGTCAGCCCATCCCCGCGCTGCTAGCTGTTCTGCGGCTTCATCACCAGAAAGCCAAACAGCAGGTGCAGGATCGCCAGCGCCAGCGCACCCCAGAAGGCCGCCGCAAGGCTGGTAACGACAAAGCCCGGCACCAGCACGCTGGCGAAGCGCAGCATCAGGGCGTTGATGAGCAGGAAGAACAGGCCGAACGACAGGATGCCCAGCGGGAGCGTCACAAACTTCAGCAGCAGGCCCAGCGTCGCATTCAGCAGGCCGATCACAAGTACAGCAATCAGCGCAGAGGCGAAGCCGGTCACTTCAAACCCGGGGACCAGCCGCGACACCAACAGCAGCGCCACTGCGTTCAGCATCCAGTGCAGCAACATGCGCATCATCGTCTTCCTCCTGGCGGGAAACTGACCGAAGCATACCTGAAGTGGCGGACTTCAGGCTGCCGACAGGTGCTCGTGGGGCCATTCCTGCAGCCTCATCTGCGCCAGGGTACCTCGCAGCATTTAGACTGGTACGGTCCGTCATGAAGATTCTCACCAGCTGGCTCCGCTCCGCCGTCCCGGATATCGCCGTGGACGACCAACAACTTGCTCAGGACCTGACACTTCGCGGTATCGCCGTGGAGGGTGTCCACTCGCTTGGCCCGGATGGCCACCTCTTTGAGATGGACATCACCACCAATCGCGTGGACGCGATGAACCACTACGGCATCGCGCGCGAGGCGGCCACCATCTATGACCTGCCGCTGGCACCGCACTCTACCGCGCTGCCCGCCGCCACCCCGGCAGCGCCGTTCCCGGTACGCATTGAGGCGCCAGAGCTGTGTGGTCGCTTTACTGCCCGGGTGTTACGCAACGTCACCATTGCGCCCAGCACGGGCATGGTTGCGCACTACTTCAACCTGTTGGGGCAGAAGCTCATCTCCAACGCCGTCGATGCCTCGAACTTTACCCTGCTGGGCATGGGGCACCCCACCCACGCCTTTGACCTGGACAAGATTGAGGGCGGCATTGTGGTGCGGCTGGCTCGCCGGGGAGAGAAGCTGCGTCTGCTGGATGGCACGGAGCGCACCCTGGAGGCCGATGACCTGGTGGTGGCCGACGAGAAGAAGGCGTTGGCACTGGCGGGCGTGATGGGCGGCTGGGACTCCATGATTACGGCGGAGACCAAACACATTCTGGTTGAGGCTGCGTGGTTTGACCCCGCCAGCATCCGTCGCAGTTCGCGTCGCCACCTGCTGCATACGGATGCCTCGCACCGCTTTGAGCGTGGCGCAGACTTCAACGCCGCTCCCGTTGCCAACGACCTGGTCTCGCGGCTCATTCTGCAATCTGGCGGAACGATTGAGGGCGAGCTGGTGGACGTTGTGGTGCCGTCGGTGCAGGCGCGCACCGCGCAGCGGCCGCCCATTGCGCTCTCCGTCCAGCAGGTGCAGCGCCACCTGGGCACGACCGTGCATCCGGAGGGCATTACCCGCGAGATTGTGGCGCAGTACCTGAGCGCGCTGGGCTGCACGCTGACCGAGCAGACGCCGGACTCCTTTGCGGTGCAGCTGCCCTCGTGGCGGCTCGACCTGGAGCGCGAGATCGACCTGGTGGAGGAGATCGCCCGCGTCTACGGCTACAACCGCTTTGCCAATACGCTGCCCACACCCGGTGTCGTGGTGGCGCATGCCACCGCTGCCCGCGAAGCTGCCGTGCGCACGCGGCTGCTCGCACTGGGGTACTCGGAGTCCATCTCCAGCACCTTCGCCAGCCAGCAGGACGCAGAACTCTTTGGCACGCCGGGGCAGGGAAGCATTGCGCTGGAGAATCCGCTTTCGGAAGAGGCGTCGCTGCTGCGACCCTCACTGCTGCCCGGCATGGCAGCCATGCTCGCGCACAACCTGAATCGCGATGTGAAGCAGGTGAGGCTGTTTGAGCAGGGGCAGGCCTTTACCGGTACCACGCAGTGCGTGGTGGAGACGCCGCAACTGGCGCTGGGCCTGACCGGCCCGGTGGTGGCCAGCACGCTGTACTCCGCCCAGGACGCGCCGATCTTTGAGCTGAAGGGTGTGCTGGAGTCGTTGCTCTCGTTATTTGCTACCGAGAGTGTGGCGTTCACCGCCGCTGCGCCAGCCTGGGCCGAGCCCGGTCGCGGCGCCACGGTGCTGGTCAACGGCCAGGCGCTCGCCAGCTTTGGCGAACTGGCTTCGGCCCAGCAGGCTGCGCGCAAGCTGCGCCAGCCGGTCTACCTGGCTCAACTTGACCTGGGCGCACTGTACCAGCTCTCCCTTCGCCACATTACGGCACGCGAGCTCTCGCGCTACCAGGCCGTGGAGCGCGACTTCTCGTTCGTCTTTCCGGAAGCAGTGGCGTGGGGCGCGGCGGAGCAGGCGATTCTGGGCCTCGGAGTTGCAGAGCTGCAGACGCTGCGGCCGGTTGAGGTATGGCGCGACCACAAGAAGTTTCCTGGCGTCTACTCGCTGCTGGTGCGCGCGGTCTTCCAGTCGCAGGAGCGGACGTTGCGCGAGGATGAGCTGGCGGCCTGGCAGGCACAGATCGTCAACGCACTGACTGCGCTGGGTGGCACGCAGCGGGCGTAGATTTCGCCCACGAATTCCACGGCACGGACGTCTATACTTCAGAAATATGAGCACCGCTACAATCAGCGTCGATGAGTTTCAGGCTCTCGAACAGAAGGTTCTGCGCGCTGTCGAGATCGTAAAGCGCGAGCGTGAGGCCCGGGCAGCCGCCGAGGCCGAAGTCGCCCTGTTGCGCGAGCAGCTTGCTGCGCAGGCAGCCGAGCAGGCCGCAGCCAACACCCAGTTGAACCTGCTTACCCAGGAGCGAGACACCGTGCGCCTGCGGGTGGAGAAGATGCTGCAGCAGATCGACGAACTCCTCTAAGCTCCCCGAATCGAAGGAGGCAAGATGGACGACATGCTTGAGCCTAACCCGATGCCAGCCCCCAGCACGCAAGCCGCAGCCCCTGAGGCTGTGACGGTCGATATCTACGACCAGGTCTACCATCTGCGCGGCACGGACCCAGGCTACATTCAGCAGCTGGCGCAATCTGTGGATGCGAAGATGCGCGCCGTGGCCACGCACGGCAGCACGGTGGATTCTCTGCGTGTGGCCGTGCTGGCCGCGCTCAATATCGCCGATGAGCTGGCGACGCTTCGTCAGCGCTACGATCAGCTCTCGGGCAGCGTCTCGCAGTCCCAGAGCAGCATGCGCTCACGCGCAGGCTCGCTGGCCGGCATGCTGGACGAGGTGCTGGAAGACCGCAAGGTCGGTTAGCAATGGGAGCAGCCGCAGGGTGATGAGGTCAAATTCACTCAACTGCCGTCAACTTGCCATTCCCCGGAGTAGCAAGTAGCATCCAAGCTAAGAGACCGGCCTGCAAAGCAGGTGCCGCGATCCCCGCTGGTTGAACCAACATTCATTGAACAGGGGCCTGGCTCGTATACATGGTTCGGTGTGCAACGTCCGCCAGTCCGGAATGCCTAAAGAACCACGGCAGGGTCCCACCGTCTTAGGACGGGTTCACCAGCGCTTCGCACACGGCCCCGCGGGTCGGTTTTCTTACCTCATCGCTGCCGACTCCGGCAGCCTCCAGTGATGCATCCTTATCTTCTCCACCTCGGCCGGTTCGTGGTGCCCACCTACGGCGCCCTTGCCGCGCTTGGGCTGATGGCGGCCCTGGGACTTTCGCAGCGCACGGCAAAGCGTGTGGGCCTGGATGCGGAACGCGTGTGGGATGCCTCGCTGTTTGCCATGTTGGCGGCGTTTGTCCTCTCGCGGCTGGTTCTGGTGCTCACCAACCTGTCCAGCTTTCTAGCCGCACCGCTGCTGCTGCTCACGCTGCCCAGCCTCTCCGCCACGGGCGTGTGGCTCACGCTGCTCTGCACGGTGATCTACCTGCGGGTGCAGCGTCTGCCGCTTCTGTGCGTGCTGGACGCCTGGGCTCCGTGCGCCACACTGGTGTGGGCCTTCCTCGCTGCGGCACATCTGGCCGACGGCAGCGATCCCGGCATGGTGACGGCAAGCCCAGTCAACTGGGTGACCAGCATCCCATCGCCCAGCGGTCTTACGCATCTTTATCCTGTGGCTCTGTACGCAGCGCTTGCTGCACTGGGCACCACGGCCCTGCTGCTGGCTACCCTGCGCCGGGCTCTGCCTGCAGGACGCACGGCTGCGCTGGCGCTGCTGGTGTCGGGGCTGGCAGAGTTCCTGTTGACCTTCCTGCGACAGCCGAGCTTTGAAGACTCGGCGCTTCCCAGCGGGATGGCTGCGATGCTCGATCCCATCCAGTGGCTCGCTCTGCTTCTGTGCTTTGCTGGCGGGGTGATCTATCTGCTGGGGCCGCAGTCGGTCCCGGCCCCGGAGCGTGCTGCCGATGCCCTCTAAGAATATGCTGCCGAAGGGCCAGCGCCGACGCACCGTGCGACCGCAGTACGTCGCCACCCGCGGTGTGGAGGCACCGGAGCCGGAGCCGATTCCGCAACTGGAGCTGGAGGACGATGCGCTGACCGACGATGCGGTGCGGGTGCTGACCGTGCCCGCTGCTGCGGCTGGATTGCGCCTGGACCAGTATCTGACCCAGGCGATACCGGAGATCTCCCGGGCGCGCGTGCAGTTGCTCATCGACTCCGGACAGGTGCTGGTGCATGGCCAGACCGCAAAGCCGAAGCGGAAGCTGGCTGGCGGGGAGCAGGTGGAGATTCATGGCGCACCCCACCCGGAGCCGTTGCACGCCACGCCAGAGGAGATTCCGCTCCGTATCGTCTACGAGGACACCTACCTGGCCGTCATCGACAAGCCCGCCGGCATGACCGTGCATGCCGGGGCCGGTGCCAGCGACGACGAGCGGAATCGCGGCACCCTGGTGAACGCGCTGCTCTTCCACTTTCAGCAGCTCTCGGGGGTGGGCGGAGACTTGCGCCCCGGCATCGTCCATCGACTCGACAAGCAGACCAGCGGTCTGATTCTGGTGGCCAAGGATGATGTGACGCACCGCAAACTGGGCGAGATGTTCGCGGCCCGGGCGCTGGAGAAGACCTACCTTGCGCTGGTGCACGGGCATGTACCGAAGGACGACACCACGATCACGCTGCCCGTCGCCCGTGACCTGCTGCGCCGCACGCGCATGACGACGCGTCGCGGGCCGGACGTACCCGGGGCACGCTCAGCTATCTCGCATGTGCACGTGCTGGAGCGGTTGCAGTCGCGCTACGGGGCCTTTTCGCTGGTGGAGGTGCACATTGAGACGGGACGCACCCACCAGATTCGAGTCCACCTGCAGGCGCTGGGCCACCCCGTGGTAGGCGATACGCTGTACGGCGCGCCGCATCAGCTGCACGCGCCCGATGCACCGGAACTGGCGCTCGAGCGGAACTTCCTGCACGCGGCTCATCTGGTGCTGCGGCATCCCCGAACGGGCAGCACGCTGGACCTTACGGCACCACTGCCGGTCGAGTTGGAGTCTTTGCTGGCGGCACTGCGTGTCGGTGCGGCGCTGGATTCGGTAAAATCAACACTGTGAACGACCCGTGCCTTACCTCCTCCCCTTTCCTGCGCCGTGTGCTTCCGGTGGCGATGCTGCTCGCGATCTTCGGCGCTGCCTCCGGTCTCCAGGCGCAACAGCAGGACTCTGCGCCTGCTGCTGCCGCGGCACCGGCTGCCGATGCGCAGCAGTCGGAAGAGCCCATCACCACCATCAAAGTCCAGGCGAACGAAGTGAACCTCATCTTCACCGTGGTGGACAAGAAGGGCCGCTTTATCAAGGATCTGCGCCGCGAGAACTTCGGCCTGCTGGACGATGGACGTCCTCCGTCGGCGGTGCTCGACTTCCGCCAGCAGACCAACTTGCCGCTGCGCGTCGGCATCATGCTGGATACCTCCAGCTCCATCCGGCAGCGCTTTCAGTTTGAGCAGGACTCGGCCATCGAGTTCCTGCTGCAGGTGCTGCATCTGAACGACCGCGCCTTTGTTGAGGGCTTTGACATCGCGACGGATCTGGAGCAGCCGTTTACAAACAACATCGACCTGCTGAACCAGGGCATTCGCAAGCTGCGGCCGGGCGGTGGCACGGCGATGTTTGACTCGCTCTACAAGACCTGCCGCGACCAGATGTTGACCCTGCACGAAGCGACAGCCGTGCGGCGCGCGCTCATCCTGGTCTCCGACGGCGACGACAACTACTCCCGCGTGGAGGAGTCGGACGCCATCAAGATGTGTCAGCGCGCGCAGACCATCGTCTACGCCATCAGCACCAACGTAAGCCCCAGCAAGGACAAGGGTGACGACGTTCTGCGCCAGATCGCTGAGGCCACTGGCGGCCAGGCGTTCTATCCGGTCAAGATCGAAGACGTGGCGACCGGCTTCCACAACATCGAAGAAGAGCTGCGCAGCCAGTACCTGCTGGTCTACCGACCGGCTGGCCTAAAGATGGATGGCTCCTTCCGGACGATCTACCTGCAGGCGCTGGACCCGCGCTTCCACGTGCGCGCCCAGAAGGGCTACTTCTCGCCGCGGCCTCTGCAGTAGGGGGCGGTCGTAAAATCCTAGCCGGACGCGATAACTCCAGCCGCTGGTTGGGGTCTAACGGTGCAGGGAGTTTCGACCATGGAACTGCATCGCCGCACGCTACGTCGTTCACTTGCTGCTCTTGCGCTGGCAGCGCTGGCTCCACTCGCCACATCGGTTGCGCTCGCCCAGCAGCCGCCTGGAGTTCAGGACGCGTTAAGCACTCTCTCCAGCCAGACTGCCACACACACCGGCTTCGTCTTTGATCGTGACATGCTGCAACAGGCCCAGCAGGTGCTGGTGCAGGGCGGGCTGGAGAGCGCTCGCGCCACTGCCGCGCTGCACAGCATCGCCGTGGATACCTACCGCTACTCCAGCCCCGCGTTCTATGCGCCCGAGGCCCTGGAGTCGCTGAACCGCAGCTATCACGCTGCTGGATGGAAGCACCTGGTGAACGTCAACCAGACGGGCGGCAACACCGCCCAGCCCCGGGGCATGGTTACGGATCTATGGTTGCACTATGTTGGTGGCGACATCGACGGCGTCACCGTGCTGGCCCGCAGCTCCCGCGACATGAGCGTGATTCAGGTGGCCTGTGATCTGCGTCCGCTGGACCTGGTGCACCTGAGCGGCCACTTCGGCATTCCGCGCGTAGACCCGAACGCCGTGATGGTGCCCGCGCCAGACGGTCGCTAGTAGCCGTACTGCTCCACCCGCTGCAGCAGCGCAAGCTTTTCCGCTGGTGGCAGAAAGCTCGCCTCCACGGCGTTCGCGGCCAGCTCGCGCATCTGTTGCAGGGTGAACTCGTACCGCTGATGCAGCAGCAGATACTCCTCCAGCAGGTTGGTGCCAAACATGGGCGGGTCGTCGGAGTTGATGGTGACCATCAGCCCGCTCTCGAAGTACTGCCGCACGGGATGGGCGTCAAACGACGGGCAGCAGCCGGTGCGGATGTTGCTGGTCACGTTCAGTTCCAGCGGAATCTGCTTCTCGGCCAGCACGCCGATCAGCTCCTCGTCATGCTGTGCGCTCAGCGCGTGGCCCAGGCGCTCGGCTCCAATGTTGATGGCGGACCAGATGCTCTCCGGGCCAATGGTCTCGCCGGCGTGCGCGGTCAGACGCAGCCCGGCGGCCTTGGCCTCAGCATAGCTCTCGCGAAAGAGGTCGGCGCTGCCGCGTGCCTCATCGCCGCCGATGCCGATGCCCACAATGCTGGGATACTGCGCGCGCATCGCTGCGGCCTTGCGAAAGACCTTCGCACCCTCCTCCGCGCCAAAGTGCCGAACGGCATCGATGAGCCAGAGCACGGTGGTGCCAAACTCCTGCTGGGCACGGACGCGTCCGCGCTCGATGGCCTCCACATAGGGTTCAATCGCAGCGTTCTTCCAGTAGTACAGAATGCCGAAGGAGATGTAGACCTCAGCATGCACCACGCCCTGTGCGGCCAGCTCGCGGACCATGTTGTAGGTGATCAGCTCGTAGTCGTCCGGCCCCTTCAGCCGCGAGGAGACAGCCTTGAAGGAGTCCATGAATCCCTGAAAGTTCTCATACCGATAGAGCGCCTCAGCCTCAGTGGGCGTAAGCGGCACGTCATCGTGGCGACGGCTTAGCTCCAGCAGGGTTGCAGGCAGGATGGTTCCTTCCAGGTGCAGGTGGAGCTCAACCTTGGGCAGGCCGCGCAACCACTCCCGCGGATCCGGCTCACTCTGTTTCGCGCTTTTGCGTGGGGTCATTCCCCTATCTTAGGCCTGTGGACGGTAAAACTCACTTCGCCTGCGCGAGTAGAAGACGTACACCAGCAGCCCCACCGCCAACCATACAAAGAAGCGCACCCAGGTAATGCTGGGCAGGCCAGCCATCAGCAGCACACAAAAGAACACACTAAGCACTGGCACCACAGGGCCAAAGGGCACGCGAAAGCCGCGCCTGCGCTCAGGCTGTTGCGCCCGCAGCACCAGCACGCCGATGGAGACCAGGACAAACGCGAAGAGCGTGCCGATGTTCGACATCTCGGCGAAGGTGCCCACGTCAAACAGACCGGCTGGAATGGCGACCAGCACGCCCGCCACCCAGGTGGCAAACGCCGGTGTGCGATAGCGCGGATGCACGCGGCTGAAGGCCGAGGGCAGCAGCCGGTCGCGGCTCATGGCAAACCACACCCGCGCCTGTCCGAGCTGGAAGACCAGGATGGAGGAGACCATACCCAGAATGGCTCCCACCAGCACCGCCAGGCGCACCCAGTGCAGACGATGGCCGCCCGGCAGCAGGCTCACGCGCTTCAACGCGTTTACAACCGGCGCGCCATCGCCTGCGACGGAGCGCCACGGCACCATGCCGGTCAGCACCAGCGCCACACCGATGTAGAGCACGGTGCATACCACCAGCGTCGCCAGAATCCCGATGGGCACATCGCGCTGCGGGTTGCGGCACTCCTCGCTGGCGGTGGAGACGGAGTCGAAGCCGATGTAGGTGAAGAAAATGATGGAGCCGCCCGCCAGCACCCCGCTCCAGCCATTGGGCGAGAACGGGACATAGTTGCCCGGGTGGATGAAGCTGACGCCAAAGAAGAGGAACACCAGGATGGCGGCAATCTTGACCAGCACCATCAGGTTGTTGGTACGTGCCGACTCGCGGATGCCGCGCACCAGAACGACGGTAAGCAGCAGCACCACGAGAAACGCCGGAATGTTGAAGCCAGCGTGCCAGCCCGGCTGGTAGATCCAGCTGTTGTCCAGTGCCTGCAGGCCGAGCGGCAGATACGCAGGGCTCAGCCATCGGGGAGAGAAGTGCAGCCCCAGCCAGTCCAGCAGGTCGACGAGATGCGCGGCGAAGCCCACGCTCACGCTCATGTTCGAGAAGGCGTACTCCAGGATCAGGTCCCAGCCGATGATCCACGCCACCAGCTCGCCCAGCGTGGCATAGGTGTAGGTGTAGGCAGAGCCTGCAATGGGAATCATGCTGGCCAGCTCCGCATAGCAGAGCCCGGTGAGCGCGCAGACAAGGGCGACCAGCACCAGCGATACCGCCAGCGCAGGTCCAGCACCCGGCCGTCCCGCCACCACGCCACTGGTGTGGTGCAGCCAGCCGACGATCAGATCAAGCACAGGCGAGTCTGTCCAACTGGCCTGGCTGGATGGATTGCCGCCGATAGCCACGCCGATGACGGTGAAGATGCCAGAGCCGATGACCGCGCCGATGCCCAGAGCCGTCAGCGAGACCGGGCCCAGCGTCTTGCGCAAGGCGTGCTCCGCCTGTTCTGATTCGTGAATCAGCTTGTCGATCGACTTGGTTGCAAAGATCTGTCTGCCCAGCGTCCGCTCCTCCAGCAACTATCGTTCGTCGGGGGGAGGTCCTGCGCATCCTGACCACCCAGGGCCGGGTGGCCCATGTGTCCTGCACCAGATGCGAAGGCCCGCACGTGGCATGCTGCTGCCGACGTGCGGGCTTCTGGGTTATCGTACTCGGCCGGTTAGCGCTTCGACTGGCCGCGTGCTGCCTTCTTAACCTTGGCCTTATTCTCGCCGCGAGCTCCGGTCCGCGGCCCCTTCGGAGCTGCCTTCTTGCGTGCTGCCCGCTTGATCTTCTTGCGCTCTGTCTTGTCGGTAATGCTCTTGGTATTTGCCATGTACGAATGCCAATCTTTCTGTGGGTCTAGAGATGCGCCAGTGTGAACCTTGTTTGGCTCCAGCGGCGTGGGCTAGAGGCGCTCGAGCTGGGCGAACCTCTCCACCAGCTTCTTCACACCGTGCTGTTGAAATTGTACTGTAATCTTCGCGTCATCCCCATCCCCTTCGCGGCGAAAGACAGTTCCTTCGCCATACTTGGGGTGGCGCACGCGGGTGCCCTGGCGCAGACCGGTCTTGCCGGTCGGCTCCGGCACGGGCACTTTGGCTGCGCTCGGCCGGGCAGCCGTCGCGGGCGGCCGTTGTCCGCGCGCCGCAAAGAAGCTGGCAATGTTATCCAGCGAGCCGCCACCGCCACGCGTGACCGCAGGACGCCGCGCCGCGCTGCTGCTGCCATAGCTCTGCGATTGATCTTCATCCTCGTAGCTGTAGTGGCGTTCGCCCTCTTCTGCGCTGCCGCCGCGCTTTGGATACGGCGTGGCATAGGGACGTCCGCTGAAGCCGCTTCTCGACTCGCCACTGCTGAACTGCGGCCGTGCTGCCGGGCTGCCCAAGTCCTCCACCAGCCGACTCGGCACCTCTTCCAGGAAGCGCGAGGCCACGCTGGCCTCTGGCATGTCGCTGCCGTAGCGGCGCTGGTAGCGGGCGCGCGTCAGCACCAGTGTGTCCATGGCGCGCGTCATGCCCACGTAGCACAGCCGGCGTTCCTCCTCCATGCCGGTGGGGTCAGTAAACGTCCGCGAGTGCGGAAACAGCCCTTCCTCCATGCCGGTCAGAAAGACGAGCGGAAACTCCAGTCCCTTCGCGGCGTGCAGGGTCATCAAGGTCACGCGCGCCTCTTCGCTATAGCTGTCTGCGTCAGAGACCAGCGCGGCGTGGTCCAGAAACTCCTGCAGCGTCTCGCCGCGCTCCTGCGCGTCCTGTGCGGCGTTGGCCAACTCCTTCAGGTTCTCAATGCGCGAGAAGGCCTCTGGCGTGGCCTCCTCCTCCAGCGAGCGAATGTAGCCGCTGCGGTCGTTCAGAAATTTAATCAGCTCCGGCAGTGTGGCTGCTTCACCGGGCTGGCGGAATGCGGGGCGATCCTCGTTGCGGCCGCGCGCCTCAGCCACCTGCGAGGTTGCAGGCGGTGCGGCCTCGCGCCTGCCAGATCTGCTGCTCTGTGCAGCGTTGCTCCGCTTCTCCACCACCGGTGCGAATGGATTGAAGCTCGCAAGATCAATGCCGTGCGCCGCGTCCGAGTCGGTACTGTTCTCTGCAGCAATCGTGCTCCGCTCTTCGGTGGGGCCAAAGTCGAAGCCGAAGTTGAAGCTGGTGTCGAAGTCGCGGTCGGCATCGCTCGCCTCACCCAGGTGCGTGTCCAGCTCCGGCGCGGCAGCCTCATCGCCCAGGCTTGCCGTGCTCAACTCGGCTGCGTCTCCCAGCTGCTCGCCGCGGGCATCGGCGGCTAATTGCTCGGCAAAGCCCGGCCCCAGCATGGCGCGCGCGTCCAGAATCAGGCGGCGGAAGGTCTCCAGCGCACTCAGCGCGCGGCCCGGTAAGAGCTTCTCCTCTGCCGCACGGGCGATCGCATCCCACACACTCATGCCGGTGGTCAGGGCCATGCGCTCCAGCGTCTCCATGGTCGTCTTGCCGATGCCGCGCGGCGGCGAGTTGACCACGCGCGACAGGGCAATGGAGTCGTGTGGATTCAGCACCAGCTTCATGTAACAGAGCAGGTCCTTAATCTCTGCACGGTCGTAGAAGCTGAAGCCACCCACCATGTGGTACTGAACGCCGTAGCGGCGCAGCGCCTCTTCCACCAGGCGGGACTGCGAGTTGGTGCGGTACAGCACGGCGCAGCGCGGCTGATCCTGCTCCTGCCCGGCGGTGCGCAGGTACTTCTGGATGCGGTCTGCGATAAACAGCGCCTCGTTCTCGCCATCGGGCGCTTCGTAGTAGCCAATCAGGCTGCCGCCTTCGCGCGTGGTGAAGAGGTTCTTACCCTTGCGCTGCGTGTTCTGCGCCACCACGGCGCTCGCGCCTTCCAGAATGATCTGCGTGGAGCGGTAGTTCTGCTCCAGCCGGATGGTTCGCGTCTCAGGAAAGTCCTTCTCGAAGTCCAGAATGTTCTTGATATCTGCACCACGCCAGCTGTAGATGGACTGGTCCTCATCGCCCACGACGCAGATGTTCTTGTGGTCGCCGGCCAGCAGCTTCATCAGCTCGTACTGGGGCCGGTTGGTGTCCTGGTACTCGTCGATCATCACGTAGCGATAGCGCCGGTTGTAGCGCTCGCGCACGTCGCTGTACCCCTTCAGCAGGCGAACGGTCTCCAGCAACAGATCGTCAAAGTCCAGCGCATTGGCCTTGGCCAGCTCCTTGCGATAGATCTCGTAGATATGCGCGATCCGCTCTTCCATGGGATTGCTGCTGGCCAGGAAGTACTCCTGCGGGTCGATCATGTGGTTCTTGGCCCAACTGATGCGGCCCAGCGCGACACGCGGCTTCAGGCTCTTATCGTCAATGGCCAGGCGCTTCAGCGCCGCCTTCACCACGGCCTGCTGATCGGTCTCATCGTAGATGGCAAAGGTCTTGGTGAGCCCCTTGCCGTTCTGCCGCATGGCCTCGATATCGCGGCGCAGAACGCGCACGCAGAAGCTGTGAAAGGTGGCCAGCGTCGGCTTGGCCAGCGTGGTATGGCCCAGGATCTTTTCCACGCGCTCCTGCATCTCTCGCGCGGCTTTATTGGTAAAGGTGACGGCAAGAATCTGGTCGGCCGGTACACCACGCTCTTCAATCAGGTACGCGATGCGATGCGTAATCACGCGCGTCTTGCCGCTGCCAGCACCAGCCAGCAGCAGCACCGGGCCATCGACCGTGCGGATGCCCTCCTGCTGCTGCGGGTTCATCTTCTCGAGCAATCGGCTCAACGGTCTCACACTCCCTTCATGATTTTAGGCGCAGAGCTGCCTGCTGCCTACTGCCGCGCAGCCGCGCCAGTGCAGGCTTCTGCGCACTCCCCGGTTATTCACAACCACCGTGGAACGCTTGTCTGCCGACTGCACATCACTGCCAGAGTGCTCGGCCCGGTGCTGCACCTCCGCTGCCACAATCCTGCGTGCTGCAATCGTCCATTCACGCCAGCACGGCACGGCGCAGGCTATGCTGTTGCTATGAGCTCTGCACTCACCTCGATCGCCGTCTACTGTGCCTCAGCGGAGGGCGCCAGCCCCGTCTACCGCCAGGCCGCGCAAGAGCTTGGCCAAACCCTGGCAGCGCGGAACGTGGGCCTGATCTACGGTGGGGCCAAGGTGGGCCTGATGGGCGCTGTCGCCGAGGCATGTCTCGAGGCCGGTGGTCACGTCGTTGGCGTCATCCCAGAGGTGCTGGTCGATCTCGAAGTCGCGCACGAAGGCATCTCCGAGCTGCACGTGGTCGATACCATGCACACGCGTAAAGCGCTGATGAGTGAGAAGGCCGACGCCTTCTTCATCCTGCCGGGCGGCTACGGCACGCTGGAGGAGATGTTTGAGGTGCTGGCCTGGCAGACGCTGCGCCTGCACAACAAGCCCATCGTGCTGCTGAACATCAACGGCTTCTACGACGACCTGGTGCGCTTTCTGGACCACGCCGTAGCGCACGGCGTGCTGAAGCCGAAAAGCCGCAGCATCCTGCTGCAGGTCGAGACCGTAGCCCAGGCCTTTGTGCAGTTGCAGCAGATGGGCTACACCTGCGGATGACACCCTAGAGCAGGTTGTCTTTCTGCTGGCAAGCTGCACAGCGGCAGACGCGGCGCAAATACTCCCAACTGTAGATTCCGGCCTCGTGCCCATCGTTCCATTTGAACTTGAGCGCATAGTTGCCGACGGGTGTCACCTCAACGGGGCGCGGCGGTTCCTCATACATCATCAGCAGCGTCTGCGGCTTGGGCTTTGCCTCTCCGGGCTTGCGGCCGCTCTTCTCGCGCTCGTCATGGCAGGTGGCGCACGGGCAGCCGTTGCGCAGCCAGGCAAAGCTCCACGCGCTGTGGTGGCCGTCCTTCCAGTCGATCTCGACTCCGGTACCCTCGGTCTTCTTCACCCGGATCTTCTGCGGTGAGGTGGCCTCTGGCGGCAGCCTGGCCAGCTCCGCATCGCGCTTCGCCTCGTCCGCGCTCACTATCCTGATGCCCTCGTGACTCATCGTTCTTTCCCTTCCCCTGCGTTGCTGTGTCCATACCAGAGCTTCAACCCCAGAATGCTCACGGAGAGCAGCAGGGTAATTCCGTTCGAGACCAGCACCGGCTTCGATCCACTCAAGATCCCATACACAAACCACAGCAGCACGCCCACGGAAAACATGAGGAATGTGCCCAGCGAGATGTCGCGTGCCGAGCGTAGCCGCAGGACGCGCACCAGCTGCGGCACAAAGGCCGTCGTCGTCAGCGTGGCTGCCGCAAAGCCCAGCATCTCGACGGATGGTCTGCTGAAGTCGGTCATCCATTCCTCCAGAAGAAGTAGGCGGCCATGGCGCAGCCCGTCACCACCACAATGGTGCGCAGCACGTTGGCGTTCATCCGTCGGGCGTACAGTGCGCCCACGTAGCCACCAACCCCGGCAAAGATCATGGAGAGCAGGCAGTAGTGCCAGACAATGGCCCCGCCAAAGATGAATGTAACCACGGCGCTCAGGTTCGAGAGGCACGCCGCCGTCACCTTCAGCGCATTCAGCTCATGCATCTTCTCCAGGCCAAACAGCGCCAGGGCCGTCATAATCAGAAAGCCCGCGCCCGCGCCGAAGTACCCAATGTAGAGACACACCGGCAACAGGGCAAAGAACAGGGCCAACTTGCCGCCGCTGCGCTCCTTGTGTGGCTGATCTGAGCGTGCCTTGAGCCACCGGCCCACCGGCCCGCTGAGGCCGAACAGCACGGACGCAACCAGCAGCAGCCACGGAACCATGTGCAGAAAGGTGATCTGCCGCGTGTGCAGCAGCAGCACCGCGCCGCCCACGCCACCCAGCACCGAAGCCGCCAGCACCACCGGCAGCAGGTCGCGGCGCAGGTCGTGCCGCAGCGCCGTCACGCTGGTGACCTGGCCCGGCCACAGCGCCACCGTGTTCGTGGCGTTTGCCTGGATCGGTGCAATGCCCATCGTGAGCATCGCAGGGAAGGACACGAACGAGCCACCGCCGGCCATGGCGTTCATCACGCCGGCGATCAACGATGCGGTCACCAGCCACAAATAGTGCCAGTGCGGTACCAGGCCATTAAGCATGCATGACGGTTCTACTCTTCGTGCGACAGCGTTTCTCCGCTGGGGCCTGTCTGCACCTCACCGTGGCGAGTACCGCGCACGGTTGCTGCCTCGTAGGCAACCAGCTTGCCGCCTTTGGTCAGGGATTCCACCTTCACAATGCGCGCGCCTTTAGCCTTTGCCATCAGGCTGGTGCGAACAGGCTCACTCAAAGAGTCGAACTGTACCTCCTCTTCAATCTCATTCAATGTGCCATCGGAGGCAATCTGCAGGTCGCGGGTGTGACCCGCTACCACGGTTTCCACCTCATACACCCGGGCACCGTTCTCTACTTCAGTGGCGTAGCCTTTAATGATAGCGCCCTTCGTCTCGTTCTGAGCAATCGCCAGCACCGGCGCTGGCAGTTGCGATGCCGTAATTCGCTTGTCGGAGCTGCCGTGGGCCGCCAAAGTGGCGGAGAGAGTAAGTGCTGCCAACACGATGTTGCGGGCTGTGTTCATGTGAATCCTCCGTGGATGGATGCTGCGTGTTCTTAGTCTGGCGTGCCAGGCTTAATGCACCCTGAAGAGTCGCGAACTATTTGGCAGCTATGGATCGGCCTGCACGTTCAGCGGGTCGCTCTCAGCGGACCGGCAGCTCGGGCGTGGCAGCCAGCAGCGACTGCGTGTAGGGCTGGCGCGGCGCGTCACACACGTGCAGGGCATCGCCCTCCTCCACCAGGCACCCGCCCCGCAGCACCGCGACGCGGTCACACAGGTAGCGCACCAGCGGCATGGAGTGCGAGATGAACAGGTAGGTCAGGCCGTGTTCGCGCTGCAGCTCGCGCAGCAGGTTCACCACCTGTGCGCCTACGCTCACGTCCAGCGCGCTGACGGGCTCATCCAGCACCACCAGGCTGGGCTGCAGCGCCAGGGCGCGCGCAATGTTGATGCGCTGCCGCTGGCCGCCGCTGAACTCGTGCGGGTACCGGGGCAGGGCACTCGCCTCCAGCCCGACCCGCGCCAGCATGGTGCGCAGGTGCGGCTCCAGGCCACCCTTGGGCTGCACCCGGTGGATGGCGAAGGGTTCCGCCAGAATCTCGCGCACACGCATCCGCGGGTTCAGCGCCGCGTAGGGGTCCTGGAAGACGATCTGCATGCGGCGACGCAGCGCGCGCAGCTCCGCGCCAGAGGCCCGCAGCACGTCGATGCCGTCGAAGCAGACGCGGCCCGCCGTCGGCTCCAGCAGCCGCAGCAGCATGCGCGCCACGGTGCTCTTGCCGCTGCCAGACTCGCCCACCAGCCCCAGCGTCTCCCCGCGCCGAATGGTGAGCGAGACGTTGTCTACCACGCGGCTGCGGCGGCCTTCGCTGGTGTACTCCTTCACCAGGCCCGTTGCCTCCACCAGCACCGCTGTCTCGTGCATCGACATAGCCGGATGGTAGCATCCACGCTGAGGAGTCGCAGCCAGATCATGTCCACCGCTCACGCATCCCTCGTCGGCCGGGTCGCACTTGTTACCGGGGCCAGCTCTGGCATTGGCCACGCTACTGCGCTGGCGCTGGCCCGCCAGGGGGCAGACCTGGTGGTGACTGCGCGCCGTGCCGAGCGGCTCGCCGCGCTCTGCCAGCAGATCTCCACGCTGGGCTGCCGCGCCCTGGCCGTGGTCGGCGACGCGGCCGAGGAGGCCACCGCACAGCAGGCCGTCGGGCTTGCGCTCTCCAGCCTGGGCCGACTCGATATCCTCATCAACAACGCCGGCATCGGTGACTACAAGCCCTTCGTCGAGACCTCGGCCGCAGAGTACGATGCGCTGCTCAATACCAATCTGCGCTCAGGATTCCTGTTCACGCGCCACGCCGTGCCGTCGATGATCCAGCAGGGCTCCGGCACGGTGATCTTCGTCTCGTCGGTCGCCGGGTTGCAGGGTGCCGCGGGCGAGGCGGTCTACTCGGCCACGAAGTTTGCCCAGGTCGGCCTGGCGCAGTCGTTGGATGCAGAGCTGCGCAAGCACAACATCAAGGTGAGCGTTGTCTGCCCGGGCGGAGTCAAGTCGGAGTTCGCGTTGGGTCACGGTCGCACGCAG
This sequence comes from Acidobacteriota bacterium, assembly GCA_028872955.1. Classification (GTDB taxonomy): domain Bacteria; phylum Acidobacteriota; class Terriglobia; order Terriglobales; family Acidobacteriaceae; genus Edaphobacter. Next base: position 31,346 of record JAGWNX010000004.1, on the reverse strand, counting down.
GAGTTTATTGACAACTCCCGCATGATGGAGCCGTCTGAGGTCGCCGGGTCCGTCGTCTACGTATGCACGCAGCCGCCCAACGTCCGCATCCCGCAGCTCATCGTCCGCCATATGGGTTAGCGCAGGGTATGCCGCGCACATGCAAAAAGGCCCCGCCGCGTGGCGAGGCCTTTTGAAGTATGTGCCCGAACCTTAGATGTCCAGGTTCTTCACGTCCAGAGCATTTTCTTCAATGAACTTGCGACGGCTCTCGACGTCTTCGCCCATCAGCGTGGTGAAGATCTCTTCGCATGCGGCGATGTCTTCGAGCTTCACCTGCATCAGCGTGCGGCGTTCGGGGTCCATGGTGGTCTCCCAGAGCTGCGACGAGGTCATCTCACCCAGGCCCTTGTAGCGCTGCACCTGGTACTCGCGGCGCCCCTGTTCGATGACGTACTCGAAGACCTCGCGCGCCGTCTTCTTCTCGACCGGCTCCTGCGCAGCGCGACGCCGACCCTTAGACTCCGTTGCCTCAGCGCCCGCCTCGGCTGCTGCCGTGTCGTCGGCCTCCTCAGCCGTTTCCGGCTTGCCGGGCCTGGTGGCGTACTCAATGGAGAACGGCCCCTTCAGCTTGTCTTGGATCTGTGCGTACTTGGCCAGGAGCTGGCGGGTCTCGGCAGCGCTGGCCAGCGCCCAGTCAATGCTGCGCACCGCGCCCTGCGCGTCGGTAAACTCTACCGACCATGTCTGGTGCTCTTCATCCAGAACAGGCTCGCCCACCGCGCGGAACTGGTACTCCTTCACGATTGCCTTCAGCCGGGCCTGCATCTCCTTCAGCTTGGCCGGGGACTGGAAGTCTTCCTTGCGGGCGGGCGAAGAGCCCTCATGGGCAAACAGCTCGACAAAGTCCGTGGTCACCTGCTCGTTGCGCAGGCGCTTTTGCACCTTATCCAGGAAGCCGAGGTACTCGTTCAGCTGGCCCATAAACTTGGTCAGCGCGGCTCCCTCCAGCCGGGCACCACCCTCGCCGTAGGTGATCACCATGCCGTCTGAGGCACGCTTCACCATCACGGAGACGTACTCCCGGTCGTCCTTGATGTACTGCTCAAACTTGCCCTTCTTGATGCGGTACAGCGGCGGCTGTGCAATGTACACGTGGCCGCGCTTGATCAACTCCGTCATGTGACGGAAGAAGAACGTCAGCAGCAGCGTGCGAATGTGCGATCCATCCACGTCGGCGTCGGTCATCAGGATGAGTTTGCCGTAGCGCAGCTTGGCTACATCAAAGTCCTCCTTGCCGATACCGCAGCCCAGCGCCGTAATCATGGCGCGAATCTCTTCATGGCCCAGCATCTTGTCGTAGCGGGCCTTCTCGACGTTCAGAATCTTGCCCTTCAGCGGCAGAATGGCCTGGAAGCGGCGGTCGCGGCCCTGCTTGGCGGTGCCACCGGCGCTCTCGCCCTCCACCAGGTAGAGCTCGCAGCGGTCCGGCTGGCGCTCGCTGCAGTCGGCCAGCTTGCCGGGCAGGCCGCCGCCATCCAGCGCGCCCTTGCGGCGGGTCAGGTCGCGAGCCTTGCGGGCGGCCTCGCGTGCGCGGGCAGCGTCAATCGCCTTGTTGATGATGCGCTTGGCCACCTGCGGGTTCTGCTCCAGAAACGCGCCCAGCCGTTCATTGACGAAGGCCTGCACCGTGCCTGCAATATCCGAGTTCAGCTTGCCCTTGGTCTGTCCCTCAAACTGCGGCTGGCTCAGCTTGACGCTGATCACCACCACCAGACCCTCGCGCACGTCGTCGCCGCTCAGGTTCTCCTTCACATCCTTGAACAGGCCTAGCGCCTGACCGGCCGCGTTGATGGTGCGGGTCAGCGCGGTCTTGAAGCCTGCCAGATGCGTGCCGCCATCCACCGTGTTGATGTTGTTGGCAAAGGTGAACACCGTCTCGGAGTAGGCGTCGTTGTACTGCAGCGCAATCTCCATCACGACGTTATTGCGCTCGGCCTCCATGTAGATCGGCTTGTCATGCAGAACGGCCTTGCCCTTGTTCAGGTGCTTGATGAACTCCGCAATGCCGCCGATGTACTTGAACTCCTGGTGCTTGAACTCGCCGGTCTTGGCATCCGTCACACGCTCATCGGTCAGGTGGATCTCCAGGCCTTTGTTCAGAAAGGCCAGCTCGCGCAGACGCTGGGCCAGCGTGTCAAAGTTGTACTCCGTCACCGTAAAGATCGACTTATCCGGCAGAAAGTGCACCTTGGTGCCGCGACGCTTGGAGGGGCCCATCTTGCGCAGCTTGCTGGTGGGGATGCCCTTGCTGTAGTCCTGCGTCCAGGCGAAGCCATCGCGCCAGATCTCCACGTCAAACTCTTCGCTCAGCGCGTTCACGCAGCTCACGCCCACGCCGTGCAGACCGCCCGACACCTTGTAGTTGGAGGAGTCAAACTTGCCGCCCGCGTGCAGCACCGTCAGCACCACCTGCACCGCCGGCAACACCTCGCCGTTGGGCATGGTCTTGTTGTCTACAGGAATGCCGCGCCCGTCGTCGACGACGGTGATGGAGTTGTCGGCATGGATCGTGACGTCGATGCGCGTAGCGTGGCCGCCCAGCGCCTCGTCCACGGAGTTATCGACAACCTCATACACCAGATGGTGCAGGCCCTGGTCGCCGGTCGAGCCGATGTACATCGCCGGGCGCAGGCGAACCGCCTCCAGCCCCTCCAGCACCGTAATACTCTCTGCGGAATACCCCTTGGTCTCGCTCTTCGGGGAGGCGTCTGCCTCAGTGGTGACAGTCAAAAGCTCGGTCTCGGTCGGGATCGCAGTCGATGCCATGGAACTCCATTCCGCAGGGCTGGTTGGGAGCGGGTCGCGTGGTCCGGTGGTACTCTGCGGCGAACGCGAGAAAACCCGCGTCAATCCTGCACTTTGTACGTGGCCTGACCCTCAGCTCCGTCCCTTAAGTATACCACGCAAAGGGTTACTCCTATGGCAACGCCGGTGTATCTCAGGACAACGGGCTAGCACCCTGATCCGGCTGCCCGGCAGTGACGCGTAACCTGCTGCAGCAACTTGGGTTACTGCCCGGCTGGCGGGGTGTTGACGCGGCCGGGGAGATGGCTGCTAAGCAGGTCCGTCAGCTGCTCCGTCTCGACCCGCGCGCCCTCGGCTGTCATGTGCCGGTTGCGGTCGTTGAAGTACGTGATCGGCAGCGGCAGCACGTTCATGTCCACGTGCCCTGCCAGTTCGCTCTGGAAGCGCACCAGGTCAGGATCGCAGGCCGGCACGGGCGAAGCTCGAACGACCACCATAATGCCTTGCGCGGCATAGCGTTGCCGCATTTCGTCGAGCCAGGCGAGGTCTGGCTGGCTGGCCAGAGCACGAGGCACCGTGTCGCATGCGGTCTGCGCAGGCGAGGGCAGCGTCAGCAGGCCGCCCTGCTGGTCCGCGCGTTGCAGCGCCGGGCCAAACGTTTGCCGGAAGGTGGCCACCTTGCCGCGATCCGGCAGCAGCCTGTACCGCGTAACCGGCCAGAAGAACAGGACGGCCTGCGCGGGATGAAGGGCCAGCTGCTGCAGGGCCCGCACGGTGGGCTGGTCGCGCAGCAGCAGGGCGATTGGGTAGTCCGCGGCCTGGGTCTCCCAGCGATGTGAGAGGTACAGCGTCTCCGGCCCAAGCTGCAGCACCAGAATGCGTGGCTTGCGATTCTGTTGCAGATAGGCATCTACCGGCAGCGTGCCCAGCACCAGTAGCGTGCTGACCGGCACACTGATGTTGCAACTGGTCAGGCCGGTGCGTTGCTGCACCACCTGCGGAGCTACGCCCGTCAGCGCGGTGGAGTCGCCGTAGATCAGCACGTCGCACTCCTGGTGGCGCAGATGGAAGGCGCGTTCTTCGGTCAGCAGGTAGGGGTCTGTCGCGTTGGCGCGGAAGCGCTCGGTGCGGACGTAGCCGATGCTTTGCAGCATCGCCGCCGCCAGCAGCGCGGTGATCGCAACCATCACCATCGCCACCATGCCCAGCCATCGCTTGTAGCTCATACCCAGCTCCCTAAAACCGGAAGTACACAAAGTCCTGCGATACGTTGAAGATCTGGTAGATCATGCTCATCATCACCATGCCGGCCACGCCCAGGGCGGTCCAGGCAGTGGGCTGCCAGCGCTGGCACCACTCGTCGGAGCTTGGCCCCAGAAAGGCGGCGAGTACGCCCGCTGGCATGGCAACCAGCACCTTGAAGGCACTTAGATCCAACCGCGCGGCACGCAGCGACTCGAGGCCGGCGGCGTGGTGCGGCGTCAGCATCGTGCGCAGCACGGTACCGGCCTGGGCCAGGTCTGCCGCGCGGAAGACTACAAACGCGGTATTCACCAGCAGCAGCGTCAGGGCCAGAGAGAGCCAGCCGGGCAGCTTAGGCATCTTCTTCTTGCGCCAGTACTGGTTCACCACCAGGCCCGCGCCGTGCATCATGCCGAAGAGCACGAAGTTCCAGGACGGCCCATGCCACAGCCCGGCGATGGTCATGGCCAGCAGAGTGGCCAACGCGGCCTTCGCCAGGGTGATCTTACGGAAGCGGCGCACAATCGGGGTGTACAGATAGGTGGTAATGAAGTTGGAGAGGGTAATGTGCCAGCGCTGCCAGAACTCGATGATGGAGCGCGAGCGCAGCGGGGCATTGAAGTTGCGCGGCAGCTCGACGCCCAGCATGCGGGCAGAGCCGATGGCCATGTCGGTGTAGCCGCTGAAGTCAAAGTAGATCTGCAGCGTGTAGGCGGCACTGCACAGCCACGCCTCCAGGGCAGACAGATGCGCGCCACGCTGAAAGCCCACGTTGGCCACCGAAGAGAAGGCTCCGGCGAAGACGATCTTTTTGAACATGCCGATGGCAAACTGCAACAGGCCTCGCGCCACTTGCTCTGCCGTGCGGCCCGGCTCTCCACCCAGGCGTTGCAACTGCGGCTGGAGTAAGCCAGCGCGCGCCAGCGGTCCGGAGAGAATGCTGGGAAAGAAGCTGACGAAGGTGGCATAGTCCAGCGCACCCAGCGCAGGCACAAGTTCTTCGTAGCAGTCCAGCAGGTACATGACCTGCACAATGGTGAAGAAGCTGATGCCCAGCGGAAACGAAATGGCAGGGGCTCGCCAGTTGCGATGCAGCACTGCCGCAGCCGTGGTGACCAGGAAGCCGGTGTACTTGTAGATGCTGAGCGCTGCGGTGTTCAGCAGCAGCCCGAGCTGCAGCAGCCGGAGCCGTGCCTGCCACTGGAAGCGCACCATGGTGCGGGCCAGAAGCCAGTTGAGCAGCATGGAGACCGTCAGGACCGCGACATGACGGGGGCTGTTCCAGGCGTAGAAGACCGCCGAACAGCCCAGAACCCACCAGCGGCTGGCGAGTGCGCCCCCCAGCCGCCGCAGCGCGATGGCACCCAGCACAACGACGGGAAGGAAGCCCAGCAGAAACGAGGATGACCCAAAGAGCATCGGAGCGCGCTACCGGCCTTCCGTCGACAAGGCAACTGAGTATGGCACCAGAGCGCCAGCTTGCCGGGGACTGGTGAGGGTGGGGCTTCCCGAGGCCCGGCTTTGCATCGTCTGGTGGTGTTCTGCCTGCATGCTGGCAGTATAGGCCGCTGCGGAGGCTGCAGCCGCCCTCGGGTATCTCCATCCTCACCCCTGGCTGGAGACTGGGAGGGCAGGCTGCCGCGAAAGTTGTACAGCCCTCCCACCAGCGGCTTGCTATGCTGCCACCATTGATGAACCAAAGGGGTTAACTCTCTATGAAGCTCACACGTCTCGTTGCTCTGCCACTCCTGGCCGGATATATGACGATCATGACCTCCTCGGCGATTGCCTGCGAGCAGGGCACCTCGTTTAGTCCGAATGTCCACCAACAGGATCGCGATCACTCGGACCGCGATCACGACGACCGCAGCTCTGGTTGCCAGGCTGAAGATCGCGACCACCACTACCACAGCAACAACGGCCAGGGGCATGCCTACGGACATCGGGACCATGACGATGACGGTGGCTCCTGCGGCGGCTCTTCCTCTTCTGGTTCCTCCTCCTCTGGCTCGGGCAGCACGTCGGGTTCGGGCGGTGGCACCACCATCCTTCCCAAGTAACCAGCAACCCGTTGCAAGCAGCCCTCCCCGCCCCTTGCATCATCACGCCGCCTATCTTGTTGAAAAGCGATGCTTTTCAGCGCATGGGCGGCGTTGCTGTGTGGGTGGCTGCAGGAAAACCGCTTCCCAAGCCGGGGCAGCTTCCGCTACACTAGGGTGGTTGTCTTGAAACACCAGAAACACCATAGGATTCACCATGCCCAAGCTGAAGACCCACAGCGGCGCAGCCAAGCGCTTCAAGAAGACTGGTAGCGGCAAGTTCAAGCGCGGCCACTCGAAGATGCGCCACATCCTCACCTCGAAGGCGACCAAGACCAAGCGCAAGCTTGGCCTCTCCTCGCTCATCGCAGATGCGGATCACAAGGCTGTTGCCCGCATGATTCCTTACGCCTGAGCCGTGACTCCCGCAAGGGAGTACGGAGCCGGCAATAGGAACAACGTCTTCAAGTCGAGCCGCTTACGAATACGAGCGAAGGGCCAGCCAAGCGTTCATGGCCCCTGGAGCAGCGCACGTCGCTCCACCGAGACTTGAAGTTGCATAGCGAGTGAAGAGGCCACCTTGCCTCCAGCCGCTTTCACGCAGTACGCAAAAGGAGAAGCACGATGCCCCGTGTCAAACGGAGTACGAAACGGAACGACCGCCGCAAAAAGATTCTGAAGCGCGCGAGTGGCTACTTCCTCACCAAGTCCAAGCTCTATCAGGCAGCGCAGGAGGCCGTCGAGCGTGGCCTGATGTTTGCCTACATCGGCCGCAAGCAGAAGAAGCGCCAGTTCCGCGCCCTGTGGATTGCGCGTATCAACGCCGCGTGCCGTCTGAACAACATGAGCTACTCGACCTTCATCAACGGCCTGAAGCTGGCCGGCATTCAGCTGGACCGCAAGGTGCTTGCCGATATCGCCGCCAATGACGCTGCCGGATTCACCACCCTTACCACCCAGGCCAAGTCGGCGCTTGCCGCCGCCAAGGCCGCTCGCGCCAAGGCAGCAGCCTAAGCGCAGCTCGCAGGTTGGTGGAAACACAGGGAAGTCGGAAACACAGGGAGGCATGGCATATAGCCATGCCTCTTTTGTTTGCCGAGTAGCTTCCTGTTCGCTGGCCGCGGGCCAACTGCCGGTATCCTATTGGTGATGAGCAATCCGGCGAATCCGAAGCAGGCGGTGTCCTCGGGGCGGTTTGAGTCCTGGGGTCGCTACCCTTCTTACGCTGCCAACCTGATTCCCCTGCACTGGCAGCAGGAGTACCTGCCCGCCACCGAGGGGCTGGCCAATGGAGCACTGGCCGTAGGCATGGGTCGGAGCTACGGCGATAGTTGCCTGCTGAAAGACGGCAACCTGGTGGTGACCACCGGCATGAACCGGCTGATCGCCTTTGACCCGGAGACGGGCCTGTTGACCGCCGAGGCCGGCATGACGCTGGCGCAGATTCTGGACTTTGCCGTGCCGCGCGGCTTCTTTCTGCCGGTCACTCCGGGCACCAAGTACGTCACACTGGGTGGCGCAATTGCCAACGACATTCACGGCAAGAATCACCATGTGGCCGGTACCTTTGGCTGCCACATTACGCAGTTGGAGCTGGTTCGCTCGGACGGCTCGCGCCGCATCTGCTCGCCCACGGAGAACCCCGACTGGTTTGCCGCGACCATCGGCGGGCTTGGGCTGACCGGGTTTATCAGCTGGGCCACCCTGCGGCTGCGGCCGATCGTCTCGCGCAAGATCGACTACGAAGGCATCCAGTTCCACGGCATCGATGAGTTTCTGGACCTGACCACGCAGAGCCAGAACATCGAGTACACGGTGAGCTGGGTAGACTGCACCTCCACCGGCCGCAACTTCTGCCGCGGCGTCTTTATGCAGGGCGACCACTCGCGCCAGCCCGGCGAGCTGACGCCCTCGCCGGAGCCGAAGCTGGTCTTTCCGTTTGAGGCGCCGGGCTTTGCGCTCAACGCACTCTCGGTCAGCCTTTTCAACAGCGTCTTCTTTCACAAGCAACTGCACCAGCGCGTGGTGGCGCTGCAGGACTACGAGCCGTTCTTCTATCCGCTGGACAAAGTGCTGCACTGGAACCGCATGTATGGCAAACGCGGACTGCTGCAGTTTCAATACGCCATTCCGTGGGAGAACGCGCGCGAGGGAACGGTGGCCATTCTGCGCGAGGTTGCCGCGTCTGGCCTTGCCAGCTTTCTGGCAGTGCTGAAGGCTTTCGGCGATGTGCCTTCGCCGGGGCTCATGAGCTTTCCGCGCCCCGGCATCACGCTGGCGCTGGACTTCCCCATCAAGCAGGACAAGACCTTCCCGCTGGTCGAGCGACTTGCGGATATGACGCGCGAGTTTGGCGGCCGCCTTTATCCTGCCAAGGACGCCGCCATGACCGCAGCGCAGTTCCAGGCGTTCTATCCCCAGTGGCAGCAGCTTGCCCGCTACAAAGATCCGCTCCTGACCTCAAGCTTCTGGGAGCGAGTGACAGGAGACCCACTCTTCCGATGAGTCAGACCGTGACCACGCCCAAGAAGATCCTGGTGCTCGGTGCCACCTCCGGCATCGCACAGGCTACCTGCCGCATCTGGGCCGCGCAGGGTGCCAGTCTGTTTCTGGTTGCCCGCAGCGCAGAGAAGCTCGCCGCCGTGGCGCAGGATCTGCAGGTGCGTGGCGCCGGCTTCGTCGATACGGCAGTCGCCGATCTGGACGACACCGAGCAGCACCCGGCCCTGCTGGCGCACGCCATCAACGCGCTGGGTGGCATGGACATCGCCTATCTGGCGCACGGCATTCTGGGCGACCAGGAAGAGGCCGAGCAGGAGTTCAACGCGGCGGCGCAGATTCTGTACACCAATCTGCTGGCGCCGGTCTCGTTGCTCACCTGGCTGGCGAACTTCTGCGTGCAGCGCCGCACGGGCACGCTCGCTGTCCTCTCGTCCGTCGCTGGCGACCGTGGCCGCAAGTCGAACTACGTCTATGGCTCGTCGAAGGCCGGACTGTCGGTGTTTCTGCAGGGGCTGCGCAACCGCGTGGATCGCGAGGGTGTGACCGTGCTGACCATCAAACCCGGCCCGGTCAAGACTGCGATGACCGCAGGCATGGCCAAGAGCAGCAGTTTCGCCGACCCCGACCAGGTGGCCAAGTCCATCGTCGCCGCCATTGCTGCGCGCCGCGATGTGCTCTACGTGCCCTTCCTGTGGCTGCCCATCATGTTCGTCATCCGGCATATTCCGGAGCGGATCTTCAAGAAGCTGAATCTGTAACCAAATCGGATCGAAAACCTACTGCTGTTGCTGCTGCGCCATCAACTGCTGCAGGCGCGAGAGCTTGGGTGCGGGCTCTGGCAACTGCGTCGCCTTTTCCACCAGCATGGACCAGTCTTCCGGCACGGGCAGCTCCTGGTCCAGCGCTGGCGCCTCTTCGCTGGGCGTCACCTGCACGGCGACGGTCAGCTCGCTGGCAGCGTCGCCGCGGAAGATGCCGTGGGTCGGGGGGACATCCTCGTAGTCGCAGCCGATGGCGGTGCGAATGTGGCGGTCACCGGCCACCAGCCAGTTGGTGGGGTCAAAGCCCACCCAGCCCAGCTGGGGCAGCAGCACCTCGACCCAGGCGTGGGTGGCAGAGTTGGCAGAGCGATCCAGATCGCGCTGCCCGTGGTACAGGTATCCGCTCACGTAGCGGCAGGGAATCTGCAGCTTCGACCGGATAAGCGCGATGGCAATGTGGGCAAAGTCCTGGCAGACGCCGCGCCGCGAGCCCAGCGCATCGTCAATCGGAGAATCCACCTTCGTGGACTGCGGCACATACTCAAAGTACTCGTAGAGCTTGCGATTCAGCTCGTGCATCACCATCAGCGGATCGTCACGCCGCCGCAGCTCGAGCTTCTTTGCCAGCTCGTCCAGCATCGGGGTCGGTGCCGTGTAGGTGCTGGGAAAGAGCATCTCTCCATAGTCGCCCTGGCGAACCATCTCATCCAGGTCGTCCCACGCCTCAGGCGCGAGAAACGAGGGAATCTGCACGGCCGGCTCGACCTCCACCAGGCTCTCAGCCACGATCACCAGCTGGCCATGCTGGCCCGGGATGTCAAAGTGGTGCACCTGGTTGGCAAGGTGGTCGCGATAGCTGAAGACGCGACACCGAGGGCTGACCGAAAGATGAAAGGTGAGGCAGCGTTGATTGTGATCCGTGCGCGGATGCATCCGCGTCTCCATCATGCTCTCGCTCACTGGGTGGCTGTAGAGGAACTTGGTCAAGTGGCGAATCGAATAGTACATCGCGTGCCTCTTCTCTGCAGTGCGAATCGGTTGAAGGTGCGCAGCTAGCCTGCCAGCGCGGCCTGGATGGAGTAGTCCACATACAGCTCGTAGATCATCTCGTGAATCTCGCGGCACTGCACCTGGATCTCGCGCAGGTAGGCGATCAGGTCGCGCTCCAGAATCTCATCGACGCTGCTGTAGCTCAGCGTCGCCTGCAGCTTGCCGGCCAGCTTGCGCAGCGGCTCGGCACGCGTCTTGCCGCTGACGCGCTGAATCGCCTCCAACGCATGCTGCAGACTGTCGATGGAGAAGCGCAGCGAATGCGGAAACTCCTCATCCAGCAGTAGAAACTCGAGGATCTTGTCGGGCACCAGGTCTGCTGTGTAGACCTTGCAGTAGGCCTCAAACGCAGTGGCCGAGCGCAGCAGTCCCATCCAGTCCAGGTACTCGTTGCTCTCGGTCGCGGCGTCGGGATGGCCCCACAGGTCTTCGTGATAGGCGGCCACCAGCAGCGCGGTTGCCTCGGCACGCTCAATGTAGCGGCCCACCTGGATGAACTGCCAGCCCTCGCCATGCCGCATGGTGGAGTCGCTCACGCCCTGGAACTGGTGGACCGCCTCCATCACCAGTTGCAGAAAGCCGATGAGGTCGTCGCTGCTCATCATCATGTCGCTCATCAGGTGGGCCTGCAGCTCTGGCCGCGTCATCTGCAGATACAGCGTGTTCAGCTGGTGCCACTGCTCGGTAGAGATCTGCTCGCGGACGTGCCGCGAGTTCTCGCGCGCGTTGATGATGCAGGAGACGATCGAACCCTTGTTGCCGGTATCGAGAGCCAGCTCGCGGGTCAGCGCATACGGGTCACCCTTCCAGAAGACGCCGCGCGGATTGCCCAGCGCCTGCAGCACGCGCAACCAGCGACGGTCAGCGCTGGCGGCGCTCTCATCCAGCATCAGGTTCAGATTCACGTCCAGCAGGCGTGTCGCATGCTCGGCACGCTCCAGGTACCGGCTCATCCAGTACAGACTGTCGGCGACTCGGCTCAGCATCGCTCTCTCCCCCTACTCGCTCAGTACCCAGGTATCCTTGCTGCCACCGCCCTGCGATGAGTTGACGACCAGCGAACCGCGCTTGAGCGCGACACGGGTCAGGCCGCCGGGCACGATCGTCACCTTGTCGCCGTAGAGCACATAGGGGCGCAGGTCAACGTGGCGCGGCTCAAACTCATCGCCGAACAGGCACGGAGCCCGCGAGAAGGTGATGGTGGGCTGGGCGATGTAGTTGCGCGGGTCCGCCTTGATCTTTTCGGCAAACTCGGCGAGCTGTGCCTTGCTGGCCTGCGGCCCAATCAGCATGCCGTAGCCGCCGCTCTCCCCCACGGCCTTCACCACCAGCTTGTCCAGGTTGGCCAGCGCGTACTCGCGCTCCTTGGGTCGCGCCATCAGGTAGGTCTCCACGTTCTTCAGCACGGGCTCTTCGCTCATGTAGTAGCGAATGATGTCGGGCACGTAGGCGTAAAGCGCCTTGTCGTCGGCGACCCCGGTGCCAAAGGCGTTGGCCAGCGTGACGTTGCCGGCGCGGTAGGCGTTGAACAGGCCGGCGACACCGAGTGTGGAGTCTGGCCGGAAGGCCAGCGGATCGATAAAGTCGTCGTCCACGCGGCGGTAGATGACATCAACACGCCGCAGGCCGCTGGTGGTGCGCATGTAGATGATGTTGTCGTGGGTCACCAGGTCGCGACCCTCCACCAGCTCAATGCCCATCTGGCGGGCCAGATAGGCATGCTCAAAGTAGGCGGAGTTGAAGACGCCCGGGCTGAGCAGCACAATGTTCGGCTCCGGACGGCCCTCCGGTGCCAGCGAGCGCAGCGTACCCAGCAGTTGCTGGGTGTACTGCTCAATCGGCTTGACGTTGTACATGCTGAACAACTGCGGGAAGATGCGCTTCATCACGCGCCGGTTGGTGAGCATGTAGCTCACGCCGCTGGGCACGCGGAGGTTGTCTTCCAGCACGACGAACTCGCCGTTCTCCAGCCGGATCAGATCGGTACCGCAGACGGCGATGTAGACGTTGCGTGGCACCTGCAGGCCCATCATCTGGCGGCGGAACTGCTTGCAGCTATAGATCACTTCGCGCGGCACAATGCCGTCGTTCAGGATGCGCCCTTCGTTGTAGATATCGCGCAGGAAGAGATTCAGGGCAGTGATGCGCTGGGTCAGGCCGCGTTCTACGGTGGCCCACTCCGCACTGGTGATGATGCGCGGCAGCAGGTCGTAGGGGAAGATCTTTTCGGTGCCTTCCTCGCGTCCGTAGACCGTGAAGGTGATGCCCTGGTTCAGAAAGCTAAGGTCGGCGGCCTGCTTGCGGCGCTGCAACTCGTTTGCGGGCAGCGAAGCAAAGTGCTCCAGCAGCGGATCGTAGTGTGGATGCAGCTGTCCCGGTCCCTGGAACATCTCGTCGTACGCATGATCCAGCAGATAGTTCTTCAGCGCGGTTTGCTCGAACTGTTTCCCCTGGGCTGTGTGCATGTAAGTGGTGTGAGTATAGAGGCTCTGCCTGGGAGCGGGATAGCAAACAACAATTCTTTATGCGCGCTAGCAGCTTCTTTTCTGCGGTGCCTGGTTTTTGCGCTGAAGCTCAGGAAATCCCGATTCCCGGGCTCAGTTCCGCCGCCTGCTTCAGTCCTGTCATGTCACTGGGTTACACTGGAAGTAACGCATTTTGACCGATTAAGACCCATCCAGAGCCCATCGCGGCATCTTTACAGAACAGGACGTACACCTGCAGTGAGCAAACAGACCATCCGCAACATCGCCATCATCGCCCACGTCGACCACGGCAAGACCACGCTCGTCGACGCCATGCTCCGCCAGTCCGGCACCTTCCGCTCCAACGAGGCGGTGGCCGACCGCGTGATGGACTCCAACGATCTGGAAAAAGAGCGCGGCATCACCATCCTGGCCAAGAACACCGCGATCCACTACAAGGACTCCAAGATCAACATCGTGGATACGCCGGGCCACGCGGACTTTGGCGGCGAGGTGGAGCGCGCGCTGAAGATGGTGGATGGCGTTGTGCTGCTGGTAGACGCCAGCGAGGGTCCGCTGCCGCAGACCCGCTACGTGCTCTCCAAGGCGCTGGAGGCCAAGCTGACGCCGATCGTGGTGGTGAACAAGATTGACCGCCCGGACGCCCGCCCGCAGGAGGTGCTGAACGAGGTGTATGACCTGTTCATCGACCTCGACGCCGACGAGTCCATGCTGGAGTTTCCCGTCATCTATACCAACGGCAAGGCCGGCACCGCCACCCTGGACATCGCCCAGCCGGGCACCGACCTGCAGCCACTGTTCGAGCTGATTGAAGCGACCATTCCACCCGCCAAGGGCGATCCTGAGGGCGTGCTGCAGATCCTGGTCACCAATCTGGACTACTCGGACTACCTGGGCCGCCTCGCCATTGCGCGCGTCTTCAACGGCACGTTGCGCACCGGTCAGGAGGTCGCCGTCTCCAAGGCCAGCGGCGCGCTGGAGACTGTGAAGATCACCAAGCTCTTCAGCTTCGATGGCCTGAAGCGGACCGACATCACCGAGACCACGCTGGGCGACATTGTTGCGATCGCAGGTGTCGCGGGCATCACCATCGGCGAGTCGATCACCAACATTGAGAACCCCGCGCCGCTGCCGCTCATCACCATCGACGAGCCCACCATCGCCATCAACTTCTCGGTCAACAACTCACCCTTCGCCGGCCGTGAGGGCAAGTACGTTACCTCGCGCAACTTGAAGGAGCGCCTGGAGCGCGAACTGCTCACCAACGTCTCGATCCGCGTGGAGGAGACGGACTCGCCCGATACGTTCAAGGTGCTGGGGCGCGGCGAACTGCAGCTCTCCGTGCTGATTGAGATGATGCGTCGCGAAGGCTTTGAGCTGATGGTCTCGCGTCCGCAGATCGTGACCAAGCGCATCGACGGCAACCTGATGGAGCCCTCTGAGATTCTGACCATCGACATTCCGGAGAACTTCGTCGGTACCGTGATCGAGCGCCTGGGACCGAGAAAGGGCGAGATGGTCAAGATGGCCAACCACGGCTCCGGTCGTGTGCGCATGGAGTTCAAGGTGCCGTCGCGCGGCTTGATTGGCCTGCGCAACGAGATGCTGACCGAGACCCGCGGCACCATTGTGATGAACTCCATCGCCGGTGAGTACATCCCCTACTCGGGCGAGATTCCGCAGCGTCCCACCGGTGCGCTCATCTCGGACCGTGCAGGCGTCACTACCACCTATGCGCTCGATGGCATTCAGGATCGCGGCATCCTGTTTGTGCCCGATGGCTTCGAGGTCTACGAGGGGCTGATTATCGGCGAGCACTCGCGCGATAACGACCTGGACGTGAACTGTGTGCGTGAGAAGAAGCTGACCAATATGCGTGCCTCAGGGTCAGACGAAGCGCTGCGCCTGGTGCCCTACAAGCAGCTGACGCTGGAGCAGTCCATCGAGTTCATCGCCGACGATGAGCTGGTGGAGGTAACGCCCAAGAGCCTGCGCATGCGCAAGAAGGTGCTGCAGGCCAACCGTCGCCCCAAGGGTACGCGTGGCGGCTCTACGCTGGAGTAGAGACCTACTTCAGTTACAAGTATGCGCGGCTGGTGAGAGAGTCTCTTGCCAGCCGCGCTGCTTTAATCGCTGGCTTCGGCGATCGTCTGCTGCCGGGGCCGGAAGGCGCGCATGACAGGGATCAGCAGCAGGCATGCGGCAATGCTCACTCCGGCGTCCAGCGCAAAGCTGCCCACCACGCCACCGTGTTTGTACCCTGCGCCGTCCACCATCGCCATGTAGATGAGCGGCAGATAGTTGGCGGAGGAGAGGACGCCGAACTGCGTGGCGGCCAGCGCATTGTGGTGGCCAATCGTCTCCATGGTGATGGCGGTGAGCGTGGCAAAGGCCAGCGCCTGGAAGAGTCCTTCTCCCAGAATAGCCAGCCCCAGCGTCTCTGCGGCACGCGGCAGCACCAGCAGGCTGAGCGTGAACAGCCCGCCCACGATGCCGATGCCGAGATACAGCGGCCGCAGCGCAAAGCGCTTGGCCAGAGGGGCCAGCAGCGAACTGCCTACGATACCAGCGGCTACGCCACCGGATCCGCTGAGCAGGCTCACCATCCGCTCCGTAGCGTTGAAGTCGTGACCCAGCCCGCCCAGGATGTTGGTCAGCGAGAAGGTGGAGGAGGGCGCGGCAAATAGCAGAATCGCGAGGAGCGTCTCGCGCCGCCGCACCATGGCCAGCAACTCGCCAAAGAACTCGGCAAAGCTCTCCCTGGCCAGGCGGCGGTCTGGTCCCGGAGCAGGAATCCAGAGGAAGATGAGCGTGGGCAGCATGACCAGCCCGCCCAGTGCCAGGGCACCGGGCCTGGGTGGCGTGTTGCGCAGCAGCGGCAGAGCCAATGCGGCCATGGTGCCGCCACCGCAAACATTCGCCAGTTGGAACCAGATGCTTACGGTGTTCTTTGCGTCAGTGGGCACAACGCTGGAGAGCCAGCCACCCAGCGCGGAGGCCGAGAGCCATACGCTGGCAAAGCCCGCCACCAGCAGCGCAGTCTCTGCAGGGATATTTTGTTGCTGCAGGATGGCGCACACCAGCAGGATGCTGGCCACTGCTGCCAACACCGTAGCGTAGAGCCGACGGCTGTAACGCACGTCTAGAATGGGCGCCACGAAGCAGCCGAAGAGGCCCGGCAGAAAGGTCGCCGCAGTCAGCGATGCGATCTGCGTCTCAGGCACGTGCTGTGCGGCCAGCAGTTGCGGAAATACGACCGAGGTAAACCCGCCAAACAGGCCGAACGAGGCGTTGGAGAGGCCCATCAGCCAGATGGGGGCGTGCCGATGTCTGGTTGTCATTCACGCTTCCATCCGGGGGAGTCTCTGGTGCCGCACTCGCAGTGGGGTTGACTGTACCACATAGCCTGCGCGGCCAGGCGGCTGGGAGGCCAAGGTAGCTTCAGACGCTGACCGTACGCGTTTGGTATAACTTAGCCGCGCCACTTCTCGAGCCCAGACTCGGCGGCAGCCGTCTGGCAAAGCCAGTAGCCAATCAAGGAGCCTTATGAATCGTCGACAGTTCACCACCCGCTCTATGGCTGCACTTGCCGGTGTCACGCTCGTCTCCAGCGGCAAAGCTGCCGTGGCAGCGGGCACTGCCGTTGCAGGCACTGCTCCGGTTCCCGGCTCCATTCCAGACTCCGTCATCCAGCAGGCACGCTTTCCGCAGGGCTTTCTGTGGGGCACGGCGACTGCCTCCTATCAGGTGGAGGGCGCGTGGAACGAGGACGGCAAGGGCGAGTCCATCTGGGACCGCTTCACCCACACGCCGGGCAAGGTGCGGGGCGGCGTTACCGGAGATGTCGCCTGCGACCACTACCACCGCTACCCGCAGGATATTGCGCTGGCCAAGCGCCTGAACCAGAAGAGCCATCGCTTTTCCATCTCCTGGCCACGCATTCAGCCCACGGGCACCGGGGCAGCAAACAGCAAGGGGCTGGACCACTACAGCCGCTTTGTGGACACACTGCTGGAGGCCGGCATTCGACCCTGGTGCACGCTCTACCACTGGGATCTGCCGCAGGCCCTGGAGGATCGCGGTGGCTGGCCGAACCGCGACCTGGCCAAGTACTTTGCCGACTATGCGGGCATACTGGCCAGGCATCTGGGCGATCGCATCACCGTCTGGGCGCCGTTCAATATGCCCTGGGCCATCGCCTTCATGGGGTATGCTGCAGGCGCCTTTCCGCCCGGTCGCACCAGCTTTACGGACTTTCTGAAGGCCGCACACACGCTGGCGCTGGCTCAGGGCGAGGCGCACCGCGCCATCAAGGCCGCCTCGCCCCACGCGACGGTTGGCAGCGCCTACGAGATGGCCCCGGCTTATCCGCGGACAGACTCCGACGACGACCGCGCTGCCGCCGCGCGATATCACGCCATGAACAACGTCTTCTTTCTCGAGGCGGCGATGCACGGCCGCTACCCCAAGGCGTTCGTCGGCGAGCCGCCCTATGAGCAGATGGGCTTCCGGGCAGGCGATGAGAAGCTGCTCTGCGCGCCCCTGGACTGGGTCGGCTTCCACTACTACACGCGCCGCATCGTCGCGGACGCCAGTAAGGAGGAGTTCCGCAGTGGTGGCAACTTCAGCGGCACCGAGATCGAGAGCAACTCGCCCGGCGGGCGCGACCCCTACACCCGATTCCGGGCAGCTATGCCTACGGAGGGCCCGCTGACCGATGCCGGGCTGGAGGTCTGGCCCAGCGGCATCTATGACCTGGCCATGCAGATCTCGCGCGAGTACAACCATCCCATTCTGGAGATCACGGAGAGCGGATGCGGCTATCTGGACGAGCCGGACGCCGAGCTGAACGGTCGCGTCCCGGACGTTCGACGCATCCAGTGGTACCGCGAGGTGCTGGCGGAGCTGGCGCGGGCGATCCAGGACGGCGCACGCGTGCGCGCCTACCACGCCTGGACGCTGCTCGATAACTTCCAATGGGCCGAGGGCTTCACCGAGCGCTATGGCCTGATCTACACCGACTTTCGTAACCAGCGCCGCACCATCAAGGACTCCGGCCTGTGGTACGCGCGGGTGGCGGCCTCCAACCGGCTGGACGTGTAGGCGGAGCGGTCGGCCTTCGTCTCCACTGCCAGGCCCAACTCTGGCAGGCACCGTCGGATGCTGTTGCGCGCGGGGCAACGGATGTCGTTCGTACAGCAGAAGCGCACAGCAGAAACGCACAGCAGAAACGCACAGCAGAAAGGGCCGCCGACCGGCGACCCTTTCCTTGCGTGCTGCCTGCGCAGGGAGTGCTTACGAGCGAGCCTTGGCGAAGCGCTTGTTGACCTCAGCCCAGTTCACCACGTTCCACCAGGCAGCCAGGTAGTCCGGGCGGCGGTTGTTGTACTTCAGGTAGTAGGCGTGCTCCCACACGTCGTTCCCCAGAATCGGATACAGGCCGTCGGTCAGTGGCGAGTCCTGGTTAGGCTTGGTGACGATCTCGAGCTTGCCGCCCTTGAAGACCAGGAAGCCCCAGCCGGAGCCGAACTGCTTCGCGGTGGTCTCATTGAACAGCTTCTTGAACGCCTCGAACGAGCCGAAGTCCTTGTTGATCTGTTCGGCGATCTCGCCGGTCGGGTCGCCACCACCGTTCGGTCCCATGATCTCCCAGAACATGGTGTGGTTCACGTGGCCACCGCCGTTGTTCTGCACGATCTTGCGAATATCCTCCGGGATGCTGGCGAGGTTGGCGACCAGCTCCTCGGCAGACTTCGCACCCAGCTCCGGGTGCTTCTCAATGGCGCCATTCAGGTTGGTGACGTAGGCCTGGTGGTGCTTGTCATGGTGCAGCTTCATGGTCGCTTCGTCGATGTGGGGCTCCAGCGCCGTGTAGTCGTAGGGAAGGGGGGCAAGTTCGTAAGCCACGATTTCATCTCCTGTAATTCGTTGGTCCTGAGCCGGAATCCGGTTTGCGTGACGTTGGGTCTGCAGCGCTTGGGCCTCGGGCCGCGCAGCAGAGCCGTCAGTGTCGCAGATGCGTCGCGTAGTGGTTCGATGCGACGCAAGCAGCTGGCGATGCACAGAGCATGGTCCAGCCAATCGAATCATAGCGCATCCGTGTCAATCCAAATGCACCCCGCAGGTTCTTTCTCCCCTTCGATGGACTTTTAGGTTCTAATAGCCTGCAATGAGCTCACTCTCCGCTGCTTACCGCTGGCTCGACGACGATGGCCCCGCCTTTGGCGCTCCGGGTTTGGAACCGCGCTGGACCTCCAGCAGGAAAGACGCAGTTTCCACGGCGTATGCCGCCTCCAGCCGTGCGTGGTTTACGGTGTCGCACGGCATCCTGAACGAGATCTACTATCCGACGATCGATCGGCCGCAGATTCGGGATATGGAGCTGCTGCTGACCGACGGAGAGACGTTCTTCCACGAGGAGAAGCGCGACCTGGAGTATGACTTCCACTACATCGATCCGCGCGCTCTGGCCGTGCGGGTGGTAGCGGACGATCTGCAGGGGCGGTACAGCATTGCCAAGGAGTTCGTCACGGACCCGCACCATCCGGTGGTGCTGGTCAACGTGCAGATCAGCGGCGAGGAAGAGTTTCTGTCGCGGCTCAAGTGTTACGCGTTGCTGGCTCCGCATGTTGATGGCGGCGGCGCGGGGAACTCGGCCCGCTCGGTGGAGATCGCCGGCAAGCGCACGCTGCTGGCCTGGAAGCATCACACCTCACTGGCCATGGGGGCCTCCTGTGGGTTCTCCCGCACCTCCTGCGGCTACGTCGGCTTCAGCGACGGCTATCAGGACCTCTCCGGCAATATGAAGATGGACTGGCAGTTTGGCCAGGCGCTGAACGGCAACGTCGCCATGATGGGCGAGATCGATGTCGCGACGCACCGCGAGTTTACGATTGCCATTGCCCTGGGCGATGGTCACCACGCCGCGCTGGCCGGGCTGATGCAGACCCTGGCCACCCCCTACGAGCTGCATCGCAGCCGGTTCATCACGCAGTGGTTGCGCGCCAACTCGCCGGAGCGCCTGGCGGACGCGGCCACGGACGGCGGCAGGCTGATGCGCATCAGCCACAACATCATCCTGACCCACGAGGATAAGTCGTATCCCGGTGCCTTCATCGCGTCGGCGTCGATTCCGTGGGGAGCCTCGAAGAGCGACGACGACCTGGGCGGCTATCACCTGGTGTGGACGCGCGACATGGTGCAGTCCGCCAGCTCCATGCTGGCCTGCGGACGCACCGACACGGCACTGCGTGCGCTGGTGTACCTGGCCTGCACGCAGCGGCCAGACGGCGGCTTCGCCCAGAACTTCTGGATCGACGGAACGCCCTACTGGACGGGCATCCAGCTGGATGAGGTTGCGTTTCCCATCATCCTGGCCTGGCGCATCTGGAAGCTGGGACAACTGGGCAACTTTGACGTCTTTCCTTTTGTCGAGCGCGCGGCGGCGTTTCTGGTGCGGTATGCGCCCATCACGCAGCAGGAGCGCTGGGAGGAGAACGCCGGCTACTCTCCCTCAACCCTGGCCGCAGTCATCTCCGGGCTTATCTGCGCAGCCGACATCGCACGCGGACACAAGGCCGTGGAGCTGGCCAGCTTTCTGGAGGGTTACGCCGACTGGCTGGAGGCACACCTGGACGAGTGGACGACGACCCGCGAGGGCATTCTGCACCCCGAGGTCAAGTACCACTACATGCGCATCAACCCGCCCAGCATCGGGGAGCCGTTCTACAACCCGCAGGCCGCGCCGGGATGCATCCACATCGCCAACCGCAGCCCGGAGGAGAGGTACGACTTTGAGGCGCGCGAGGTCATCGACGGGGGCTTTCTGGAGCTGGTGCGCTATGGTGTGCGCCGGGCCGACGATCCGCTGATCGTGGATTCGCTGAAGGTGGTTGACGCGGTGCTGAAGATTGAGACGCCCTTTGGCCCCTGCTGGCGCCGGTACAACCATGACGGCTACGGCCAGCGGAAGGACGGCGGGCCCTACGAAGGGTGGGGGCAGGGTCGCGCCTGGCCGATTATGACCGGCGAGCGCGCCCACTACGAACTGGCCGCCGGGCGCAACGTCGACAGCTACATTACGGCGCTGGAGCGGTTCAGCTCGATCGGCGGCATGTTGCCGGAGCAGATCTGGGACTATGCGGATCTGCCGTCGGAGGGCATGTACTTTGGCCGTTCGGCGGGCTCGGCTCAGCCTCTGGTCTGGGCTCATGCGGAGTACATCAAACTGCTGCGCTCCGTCTCGGATGGACGCGTGTTTGACCGCATCTCGGCCGTCGAGGAGCGCTATGCCGTACCGGAGCAGGAGCGGACCTTCCGCAACCAGCTGGAGATCTTCCAGGTAGCGCGGCCGGTAACCCGCGTCGCGGCGGGACTTAAGCTGCGCATCCTGGATGCGTCCCCCTTTCGTGTGCTGTGGACCCAGGACAACTGGGCCACCTCGCAGACCACGACGGCGCATCCGGTCGGTTATCCGGGATCGTATGCGGATATCCCCACCACGCCGGGGCAGGCAGGGACGATTCAATTCACACTCTATTGGCCGCAGGACGACAGGTGGCTTGGTAGAAATTTCTCTGTAGCCATCACCCAGGGCTGATTCCAGACCGAAACACCGCGGGAATCCAGAGCGGAATGAACTGCAATTCACCGTTTCGCGCGAGTACACTAGTAGAAGCGAATTAAAACATCCAGAAACGAGCTTCGGGGCCGACCCAGTTCACCCGGGTTGGACGGAGCCTCGCCTCCTGAGTCCATAGAAGGAAATACATGAGCGATACGCACCAGACCATGCAGCAGCAAGAGCTAGACCAACTCTCCATCAACGCCCTCCGTTTTCTTGCCGTCGATGCCGTTGAAAAGGCCAAGTCCGGACACCCCGGCGCTCCTCTGGCATGCGCCCCTATCGCCTATCTCCTGTACCACAAGCTGATGAAGCACGATCCGTCGGACCCCAAGTGGATCGATCGCGACCGCTTCATCCTCTCCAATGGTCACGCCTCCAGCCTGTTGTATGGCGTGCTGCACCTCTCCGGGTACAACCTGCCGATGGAGCAGCTGGAGAGCTTCCGCCAGTGGGGCTCGCACACCCCGGGCCACCCGGAGTACGGCGAGACGGCCGGCGTTGAGGTGACCACCGGTCCGCTGGGCCAGGGCTTTGGCATGGCCGTCGGCATCGCCACGGCAGAGAAGCATCTTGCGGCGGTCTATAACCGCGATGCGCACAACGTGATTGACCACTACACCTATGTGCTGTGCGGCGATGGCGACCTGATGGAAGGCATCTCGCACGAGACGGCCTCGTTGGCCGGTACGCTGGGCCTGGGCAAGCTGATCGTGCTCTACGATGACAACCTGATCTCGCTGGATGGCCCGACCGAACTCTCCTACACCGAGGACGTGACCAAGCGCTTTGAGGCGTACCACTGGCAGGTGCTCTCCGTGGCCGATGGCAACGACCTGGTGGAGCTGGAGAACGCCATTCTGGCGGCGAAGGCGGAGACGACCAAGCCCACGCTGATCCGCGTGCGCACGGTGATTGGCTACGGCAGCCCCAAGGCCGGCACCAACAAGGTGCACGGCGAGGCGCTGGGTGCCGACGCCGTGAAGGCCACCAAGAAGAACCTGGGCTGGCCCGAGGACAAGAGCTTCTACGTGCCGGATGCCGCCCGCGCCAACTGGGACACCATCAAGTCCCGCGGCCAGCAGGCACGCGCGGCCTGGCAGGCCAATCTGGATGCCTATGCCAAGGCGTATCCGGAGGTTGCGGCCGAGTTCAATCGGGTGGTGAAGGGCGAGCTTGCCGCCGGCTGGGAGAAGAAGATCCCCGTCTTCCCGACCGAGAAGGCCGTGGCCACCCGCAACGCAGGCCAGGTGGTGATGAACGCGATCGCCGGTGTGGTGCCGGAGCTGTTTGGCGGCGCTGCCGACCTGACGGCCTCCACCAAGACGATCTTCAAGGATTCGCCGAGCTTCCACGTGGATCCGACCGGCCGCAACGTCTTCTTTGGCGTGCGCGAGTTTGGCATGGCCGCCATGGCCAACGGCATCGCGGCGCACGGCGGGCTGATTCCGTTCGCGTCGACGTTCTTCGTCTTCTCGGACTACTGCCGTTCCGCCATCCGCATGGCTGCGCTGATGGGCGTGCAGACGCTGTTCGTCTTTACGCATGACACGGTCGGCCTGGGCGAAGATGGCCCGACCCATCAGCCGATTGAGCACCTGATGAGCCTGCGTGCCATTCCGCATCTCACGGACTTCCGCCCTGCGGATGCCAATGAGACCTCGGCGTGCTGGCAGTTGGCGCTGGAGCGTAAGAGCGCCAGCTTCATGGCTCTCTCGCGCCAGGATCTGCCGGTGCTGGACAACGAGAAGTACAAGGTGCTGGCTGGCGTCCGCCACGGCGCCTATGTGCTGGAGTCCTACGGCAAGGACGTCATCCTGCTGGCGGCAGGTTCTGAGGTGCCCATCATCCTGAAGGCCGCCGAGGAGCTGAAGGCCGCCGGAATCCTGGCTACGGTGATCTCCGTGCCCAGCTTCCGGATCTTCGACGAGCAGTCGGCCGAGTACAAGGCCAGCCTGCTGCCGGAGGGCACGCCGAAGGTTGCGATTGAGGCTGGTGCCACCATGGGCTGGTACAAGCTGGTGGGCCACAACAGTGCCGTCATCGGTCTGGACCGCTTCGGCGCGTCGGCACCGGGTCCCATTGCCATGGAGAAGCTGGGCATCAGCGTCTCCAACGTGGTGGAGCACGCCAAGAAGCTGGTGAAGAAGTAAGGGAAGCACAGAGGGGGCGAGGCGATAGTCTCGCCCCCCTCTCGTATGTCTCTGCTGTTGCAGCTAGAGGCTCCTGCCATGTCTGTGCGAGACGCAGGATCGCCGTACGCACTGAATCGCGTCGCACTGGGAAGATACTGATTATGAAGATTGCCATTGCCGCCGATCACGCCGGATTTCCTCTGAAGGAAGAGGTTCGCAAGTATGTAGCCGGGCTGGGCCACGAGGTGCAGGACCTGGGCGCGTACGACACGCAGCCCTCGGACTATCCTGACTTTGCCGTTCTGGTAGGCCGTGCGCTGATGGAGGGCCGGGCCGAGCGGGGCATTCTCATCTGCGGCTCCGGCGTTGGGGTCTGTATTGCGGCGAACAAGATGCCCGGGGTGCGGGCCGGTATGTGTCACGATACCTACTCTGCCCACCAGGGTGTGGAGCACGATGAGATGAACGTGCTGGTACTGGGCGCTCGCATTATTGGTCCGGCGCTGGCGTTTGAGGTGGCCTCGTCGTACCTGAACGCGAAGTTCCTGGGGACCGAGGAGCGCTTCGTTCGCCGCCTGAACAAGGTGTACGACATTGAACGGCAGTACATGCCTGCCGCTGCGGGAACCACGCTGAAGGCCTGACGGGAGGGTGGTGTCTGCCCGGGAGTGAACCCCAGGCAGGTTCCGCCGATAGAAAGTCTGTGGTTCTCCGGAACCCATTTGCCGCGTTTTTGCATCTTTGACTGCATGAGTGCTGATACGACAACCCGTACGTGGTTTATTACCGGCTGTTCGGCGGGCTTCGGCCGTCTGCTGGCGGAAGAGGTTCTGAAGGCCGGCGGCCGCGTGGTTGCCACTGCCCGCAAGCCGGAGCAGGTGGCTGATCTGGAGGCGCGCTACCCGGACCGCGCCCGGGCGCTGCGTCTGGATGTGACGGATGCTGGCCAGGTGGAGGCCGCCGTTACGCTGGCGATCGCGCAGTTCGGCCAGGTGGACGTGCTGGTGAACAACGCCGGCTATGGCCTGGCGGGAACGATTGAAGAGGCGACGGAGGAGGAGTTTCGCCCGATGTTTGAGACCAACGTCTTTGGTCTCATTCAGGTGACGCGGGCGTTTCTGCCGCATCTGCGGGCGCAGCGCAGCGGCCACATCCTCAACCTCTCGTCGATCGGCGGGCTGGTCTCGACCCCCGGCATGGGCTACTACAACGCCACCAAGTTTGCCGTGGAGGGATTGTCTGAGGCGCTGGCGGCGGAGCTTGCGCCGCTGGGCATTCGCGTCACGCTGATTGAGCCGGGTCCGTTCCGCACGGAGTTTCTGGGGCGCTCGGGCGTGGTGGCGGCGCAGCAGATTGAGGACTACGAAGCCGCCAGCAAGGGGATTCGCCGCTACTTTGCGGAGCAGAATGGCCGGCAGAAGGGTGATCCGCTGCGGGCTGTGCATGCCATGATGCAGGTGGTGGAGTCGCCGGAGCCCCCGCTGCGGCTGCTGCTGGGCTCGGTTGCGCTGGAGCGGCTGCACGGCAAACTGGCCAGGCTCCAGCAGGAGGTGACCACCTGGGAGGCGGTCACGCGCGGAGCAGACTTTCCGGAGGGCGAGTGACACTCTCCTTGACTGCAGGGGCCGCCGCGGTGCGGGCTGCCCTGCAACACATCAGCTTCTGCTGGATCTCGGCAAACGAAGCACGAAAGGTGAATTGAGATGGAACTCGGAATCATCGGACTTGGCAAGATGGGCTTCAACATGGCGGAGCGGCTTCGGCTGGCTGGCCATACGGTGGTTGGCTTCGACTTCAACCAGGATGCGACGGCGCGGCTGACGGCTTCGGGCTCGCTGGGCGTCAACTCGCTGGAGGAGCTGGTGGCCAATCTCCCGGCTCCACGCGCGGTGTGGATCATGGTGCCTGCGGGCGATCCGGTGGACCAGACCATTGCGAAGCTCGAGGCGCTGATGCAGCCCGGGGATACCTTGATTGACGGCGGCAACTCCAACTACAAGGACACGCAGCGTCGCCATGAGGCGCTGGCGGCCAAGGGCTTCCACTACATTGACTGCGGTACCTCGGGCGGCGTGTGGGGGCTGAAGGAGGGCTACAGCCTGATGATCGGCGGCGATAAGGAGCCCGTAGAGCGGCTTACCCCGATCTTCGCAGCACTGGCACCCGCAGCCAACGAGGGCTGGGGCCACGTCGGCCCATCCGGCGCCGGGCACTTCGTCAAGATGGTGCACAACGGCATTGAGTACGGCCTGATGCAGGCCTACGCCGAGGGCTTCTCGATCATGAAGGCGAAGGAGCCTCTGCATCTGGATCTGACCCAGATTGCCCACATCTGGCAGAAGGGTTCGGTGGTGCGTTCGTGGCTGCTGGATCTGACGGCGGGCGCCCTGGACCACAACCCGACGCTGGACGGCCTGGAGGCCTGGGTGCCGGACTCCGGCGAGGGCCGCTGGACCGTGACCGAGGCGATCGACCTGAACATCTCCGCGCCGGTGATTACCGAGTCGCTGATTCGCCGCCTGCGTTCGCGCGAGGAGAACAACTTTACCGATCGAATGATCTCGATCATGCGCGGGGCCTTTGGTGGCCACGAAGTCAAGAAAGCCTAAGAACACAACGAGAGGTAGATCGCAATGCCCAGCAACGAACCGCACATTACGCCTCACGCCGCGCCAGCCGCGCCCCAGTCGGAACGGATTCCTGACCCCTGCATCGTCGTCATCTTCGGTGCCTCGGGCGATCTGACGAAGCGCAAGCTGCTGCCGGCTCTCTATCACCTGGAGCAGGGTGGCCTGTTGCCGGAGAGGATCACCATCGTGGGTGTCGCACGCCGTCCGCTGGAGGAAAGCTTTGCGGAGGACATGCGTGACGGCATCATCGCTGGTGGCGGGGTCGATGTGGAAGATCCCAAGCTGGCACCATTCGTCGGCAAGATCCAGTACCATGCCATGAACTTTGACGATGCTGCGGGCTACGATGCGCTGAACCGCAAGCTGGCGGCCATCGACCAGGCCAACGGCACCTGCGGCAATCGCCTGTTCTACCTGGCGACAGCGCCGGAGTACTTCTCGGACATCATCAACTTCCTGGGCGAGCACAACATGGCCAAGCCGCCCGTGGAGACGCAGCCCGATGGATGCAAGACCTGGGTGCGGGTCATCATCGAGAAGCCCTTCGGTCACGATCTGGACTCTGCCCGCGCGCTGAACGACGAAGTGAACAAGGTCTTCGACGAGGATCAGATCTTCCGCATCGACCACTACCTGGGCAAGGAGACGGTCCAGAACATCCTGGTCTTCCGTTTTGCGAACGGCATCTTTGAGAATGTGTGGAACCGCAACTACATCGATCACGTGGAGATTACGGCGGCGGAGTCGATCGGCATCGAGGGACGTGGTCCGTTCTACGAGACCGCCGGTGCGCTGCGCGATGTGGTGCAGAACCACGTGATGGAGCTGCTCAGCTTTGTGGCCATGGAGCCCCCGGTCTCGTTTGAGGCATCTGCCGTGCGCGCCGAGAAGGTGAAGGTGTGGAAGGCGATCAATCCAATTCATCCGGCAGACGCCGTGCGCGGCCAGTACGGCCCGGGCCTGGTGGATAAGAAGCCCGTGGTCGGCTACCGGCAGGAGGATCGCGTCCATCCGCGCTCGCAGACTGAGACCTACGTCGCTCTGCGGCTGGAGGTGGAGAACTGGCGCTGGGCGGGTGTGCCGTTCTACATCCGCGCGGGCAAGCGCCTGGCACGTCGCGTTACGGAGATCACGATCCAGTTCAAACAGCCGCCGCTGCTGCTGTTCAAGGAGGGCAAGGGACCGCTGGGTATCCACCCGAACGTGATCTCGATGCGCATCCAGCCGGATGAGGGCATCTCGCTGCGCTTTGGCGCCAAGGTGCCGGGGCCGAACATGGAGATCAGCCCGGTGACCATGGACTTCAGCTACGCGGAGGCCTTTGGCAAGTCGTCGGCCAACGGGTATGAGCGTCTGCTGCTGGACGCGATGCTGGGCGACGGCACGCTCTTCGCTCATCGCGACGGCGTGGAGACAACCTGGGGTCTGATTACACCGCTGCTGCAGGCCTGGGCCAAGGATCCGGTGAAGGACTTCCCCAACTACCCGGCCGGGACGTGGGGACCGCCGGCGGGCGATGCCCTGCTGGAGTCCGAAGGCCGCAAGTGGCGCAAGCTCTAACCCGGAGAGAGACTCAAGAACCATGCCTCGTGCTGTAACTGTTACCTACCATGTATCCACCACTGCGGGCGCGGTTGCGCTGCAGGCTGCGGAGTTGTTTACGCGCAGTGTGCAGGCGGCCGCGCAGGCGCGTGGGCTGGCGCGGGTGGCCATCTCGGGCGGCAGCACCCCGCGTGCCATGTTTCAGTTGCTGGCAGATCCTGCACAGCCGTTTGCGACCAGCGTACCCTGGGATCGCCTGCAGCTCTTCTGGGTAGATGAACGCTGCGTGCCACCCACACATCCTGACTCCAACTACCGCATGACGCGAGAGACGTTGCTGGCCAGGGTGCCGCTGCCGGAGTCGCAGATCTTCCGCATGGAAGGGGAGCTGGAGCCAGACGTAGCGGCTGCGCGCTACGAGTCCTCGCTGCGCAACGCCTTCCGGCTGGAGGGTGCCGAGACGCCGACCTTTGAC
The DNA here is from genome assembly GCA_028872955.1 of Acidobacteriota bacterium. Classification (GTDB taxonomy): domain Bacteria; phylum Acidobacteriota; class Terriglobia; order Terriglobales; family Acidobacteriaceae; genus Edaphobacter. The sequence goes on along the minus strand of JAGWNX010000004.1, from coordinate 3,074 downwards.
CTGATCTTTCTGGGCATGGGCGACGACGGCCATACGGCCTCGCTGTTTCCGCACACGGAGGGGCTGGAGAACATCACCGACCTGGTGATCGCCAACCATGTGCCGCAGAAGGATACCTGGCGCATTACGCTGACGGCACCGGTGCTGAACCAGGGCAGGGAGGTCGTCTTTCTGATTGAGGGCGCGGCCAAGACTGAGGTGGTTGCCCAGGTATTCCAGGGGCCGTGGAATCCCGAGACACTGCCTTCGCAGCTGATTCGTCCCTCCAGCGGGCGGCTCACCCTCTTGCTTGACGCGGTTGCAGCAGATAAGCTGCCTGAGCCGGATAAGACGACCGCAACCGGCCAGCTGGAGCTACGTTAGATGATTCTTGCAGGCGATGTAGGTGGCACCAAGGTCCACCTGGCACTCTATGACTTTGCCAACGGGCAGCTGCATGCGCTGCGCGACCATAAGTTTCCCGCGCATCAGTTTGATTCGCTGGACGCCGTGGTGCGCGAGTTTCTGACGCTGACTGGCGCAGCCAGCGGCGAGATTCTGGCGGCGTGCTTTGGCTGCCCGGGGCCGGTGCGCGACGGACGCTTGAAGCTGACGAACCTGCCCTGGGTGCTGGATACCCAGGAGCTGCAGCAGTCGCTCGGCATCCGCCACATCTTTCTCATCAACGATCTTGAGGCCAACGGATACGGCATTCCTGAGTTAGCGCCGGAGAGCATCTTTACCCTGCATGCGGGCGATGCTGACGCGCAGGGCCATCGCGGGCTGGTCTCTGCCGGCACCGGGCTGGGCGAGGCGCTGATGATCTGGAACGGCAAGACGCATGTGCCCATTCCCTCAGAGGGCGGACACTGCGACTTTGCCGCGCGCACGGATCGCGAGATTGCACTGTTGCAGTATCTGCGGCGCACGTTGAACGGCCGTGTGAGCTTTGAGCGAGTCGTCTCCGGCATTGGCATCAAGAACATCTACGCCTACCTGCGCGATGTGGAGAAGCTGGATGAGCCGCAGTGGCTGCGCGACCGGCTGGCGGCAGAGGATCCGAACGCCGTGATCGGCCAGTGTGCCGAAGATGGCAGCAGCTCCATCTGCTTTGAGACGCTCAAGATCTTTGCTGCGGCGTACGGAGCGGAGGCCGGCAACATGGCGTTGAAGGCCCTGGCGATGGGTGGTATCTACCTGGGCGGCGGCATCGCACCCAAGATTTTGAAGACGCTGCAGAATGGCTCGTTTCTGCACGCCTTTCTGGATAAAGGGCGGCTGTCGCCGCTGCTGCAGGCAGTGCCGGTCCGCATTATTCTGGACGACTCCTGCGCCTTGCTGGGTGCGGCGGCGTTTGCCGAGGCGCGCGCGACGGAGCTCTCTGGCCACTCGGAGCGTGCAGCCTCCTTGCGCAGTTAGCGGCAGAGCCGGCCTGCGCAGGGTGCAAGCCGGGCTTTTAGCGCATCGTAAGCCGCCCGACCACAGCAGACGAATCAACCCGTAGCAGCATCTAAGCTAGTACCAGATGCTGCGACGACTTCTTCTGCTGTTCATCGTGCTGCTGCCGGCTGTCTCCGCTGCCAGGGCGCAGCGGCTGCCAGGCAACGCCCACCCCCAGCACTACAGCCTGGAGCTGGCGCCCGACCTGCGGCATGCCACCTTCACCGGTACGGTTGCCATTGATCTGACGCTCGATGCGCCTGCCCGGTCCATCACGCTGAACGCCGCGGAGCTGCAACTGCTGCGCGCGCAGGTGACCGCAGCCGGCCAGACACAGACGGCAGAGATTGCCGTGGATGCGACGCAGGAGCAGGCTACCTTCACCGTTCCGCAGCCGCTGCCTGCCGGTCTGGTGACGCTGCGTATCGACTACACCGGCGTGCTGAACGATCGCCTGCGAGGGTTCTATCTCTCCCGTACGGCCACTCGCCGCTACGCTGTCTCAGACTTTGAGCCCACCAACGCCCGCCGCGCCTTCCCCTCGTTTGACGAACCCGCAGCGAAGGCCACGTTCGACGTCTCGATCACGGCAGACGCTGCCGATACGGCGATCTCCAACACGCCGCTCATTGCCGATCATCGCGTGGCCGCACAGGACGGTGTTGCGCGTCACACGCTGCGCTTTGCCACCACGCCACGCATCTCCACCTACCTGGTTGCGTTTCTCGTTGGCGACTTCCGGTGCAGCAAAGGCAAGGCCGATGGTGTCCCGATCCGTGTGTGCGCAACCCCGGACAAGCGCGGCCTGACGAAGTACTCGCTGGCTGCCGCAACCCACTTCCTGAGTTACTACAACCAGTACTTCGGCATACCCTACCCGATGCCGAAGCTTGACCTGGTGGCGCTGCCCGATATGGAAGAGGGCGCGATGGAGAACTTCGGCTGCATCACGTTTCGCGAGACCGAGCTGCTGCTGGATGCACGCTCGGCCACGATTCCAGCGCGCAAGGAGGTGGCGCGCACGATTGCCCACGAGATGGCGCACCAGTGGTTTGGCGACATGGTGACCATGCACTGGTGGAATGACCTGTGGCTGAATGAGGGCTTTGCCAGCTGGATGGAGGCCAAGGCCACGGCGGCCTGGCATCCTGAGTGGGGCATTGCAGAGGATGCGGCGCAGGACTTGGACGACACGCTGACGAGTGACTCCTACCTGCACACGCGTGCGATCCGTGCCGATGCCACGACACCGGATGCGATCAATGAGCTGTTCGACGACATTGCCTATGACAAGTCCGCCGCTGTGCTGGGCATGGTGGAGAGCTACCTGGGCGAGGCGACCTTCCAGCAGGGTGTGCACGATTATCTGGCGGCGCACTTGTATGGCACGGCCACGGCAGAGGACTTCTGGAACGCGCAGACGGCGGTCTCTCGCCAGCCCGTGGATGCGGTGATGCGGAGCTTTCTGCAGCAGCCCGGCGTACCGTTGTTGCGCCTGGGCACGCCGCAGGCAGGGCGGTTGCCCGTCACCCAGCAGCGGCTGCTACCGGAGGTCGCAAAGCCGCAGGGCGACGCGGCAACACTGCGCTGGCAGGTTCCGGTCTGTCTGCGCACGGCGGCAGCCCCGGTGTGCGCGCTGTTGCGGCCGGACTCCG
>JAGWNX010000116.1 GCA_028872955.1 Acidobacteriota bacterium | reverse complement strand
TCGGCCAGACGCTTGGCCAGGAACTTCTCCAGGTCCTCGAGCGCCTTGGAGAAGCCTTCAATGCCTTCCTTCAGCTTGTCGTTTGCCATGCGGTCAGCGGCATGCATCGCATCAAACGTCGCCTTGTCGATGTGGATCTTCTCCACGTCGGAGGCTGCAGCGGTTGCGGGGTCCAGCTTGCGTACCAGCGTGCCCTGCGCGGCTTCCAACTCGCCCAGCAGCTTCGGTGCGATGGTCAACAGGTCGCTGCCTGCCAGTTCAATGATCTCGCCCGTGTTGCGGAAGCTCGCTCCCATCACCTGGGTCTGGTAGCCAAACTTCTTGTAGTAGTTGTAGATCGTCGTCACGGACTTCACGCCGGGGTCCTCTGCTCCCTCGTAGCTCGGGCCCGGCTCATTCTTCTTGTACCAGTCCAGAATGCGGCCCACGAACGGCGAGATCAGCGTCACCTTGGCCTCGGCGCAGGCAATCGCCTGGTGCAGGCCAAACAGCAGGGTCAGGTTGCAGTGGATGCCCTCCTGCTCCAGAATCTCCGCTGCCTTAATGCCCTCCCACGTGGAGGCGATCTTAATCAGCACGCGCTCACGGCCAATGCCGGCCTTGTCGTACTGCGCAATAATCTCGCGCGCCGTGGCAATGGTGGCCTCCGTGTCATAGGAGAGGCGCGCATCCACCTCGGTTGAGACGCGGCCGGGCACAATCTGCAGAATCTTCAGGCCAAAGGCCACAGCAAGGTTCTTGAAGGCCAGCGCGGCAATCTGCTCGTCGGTGGCATTCGGGCCAGCGTCCTTGCGAGCCTGCAGCAGCGTGTCGTCCACAATCGACTGGTACTCGGCCTTCTCCGCCGCCGCCGCAATAAGCGAGGGGTTGGTCGTGGAGTCCGTGGGCTGGAACTGCTGAATCGAGTTGATGTCGCCCGTGTCGGCAACCACCGTGGTCATGCTCTTGAGTTGTTCGAGGATCGAGGCCATCTTGGTGCTCCTTAGCTTGGGGAACCGCCATGCACGGCGGTAGAGATATGGGGATATCGAAAGTCTGATGAGAACGAGACGCAGACAATCTAAGGATAGCCCTCTGGCAAGCTACTTTTCAAACAAATCCGCCCTCCAGGGTCACCCCTGCACTAACACTTTGGCGGCATCCTGCCAGCTAGCCATCGCTTACGGCTGCGGCAGCGCCTGCTCCACCGCGTCGCTTGCGGGGCTCTCATTGCCAGCGGTGTCCACCGCCGTCACGGTATACCGATAGCTCTGTCCCGGCTGCACAGCGGCGTCGCTGTAAGCAGGGCCAGCAATCAGCGTCGAGTTCAGCCGCGTGGCCTGGTCCCTGCTGCCAGCGGCACTCCGATACACGCGGTAGCCAGCCAGGTCGGCATCCGTTACAGGCTGCCACGACAGGTCGATCGTCGCCTGCTCCGCGGCTCCGGCAGCCGCGCGCAGCTCGCCCGGTACAGCCACCAGCCCCTGTGGTGTCGCAGGCGCAAAGACGTCGCGATACGTGGCCGTCACCGGTCGCGAGGGCACGGTGCGAATCTCCATCGTCTTTCCGCCCACCTGCACCAGGCGCACGCGCTGCGCTGTGTACCGATAGGTGTGTCCCAGCCGCACGGTGGTGTCCAGGGTGCCATCCTGCCGTCCGTCGGCACCCGCAGCCAGCAGGTGCACTACGGCGTCCGGCTGGCCAGCCAGCTCCAGGTGGGGCGCACCGGGTGTTGGCTGCGTCAACCCCACCTCGGTGCGCTCCAGCACGACGCGCGTGGTCAGCGGCTCGGGGTTCCATTGCAACAGCTCCCCGCTCCGCGCAGTCTCCACCGTCACGGTCTCCAGGGGTCGCGGAGCGGCACCGGCAGCCACCGCAGCTGGGTTGGATGGGCCTGCAGTGCGGGCCGCACTGTTCCGCAGCAACACGCGGTAGTCCACCTCGCGCACCGGATCAACCCGCAGTTCCTCTGGCAGCGTCAGGGTCAGCGTGCTCGCACCGGGCCTGGTCACCTGTCGCTGCACCACACGGCACTCTCCGCCGCCGGCCTCCAGCTGGCATATCTCGGCGGTCACGGCTCCTCGCATGGGCAGGCCATCGGTCGTGCGCGCCGGAGTCGTCCAGTGCAGCTCGACCGTGTCTGCCACCCGCTCGGCACGCAGGTCGTCCACCGGTCGGGGCAAGTTGAGCGAAGGCGGCCGTGGCAGGCCCGGACTCGCGCAACCCGCCGCCCACACTACAGTTAGCAGGGCAGCAGCACAGCTCGCCTGCCGCAGCAGGGCACGTCTTGGGGGCAGGCAACTGGCGGTCTGGCCGGGCACGCGCATCCGTCACAGGCTAGCATCTGCCCGCCCCGTTCGACGAGCAACCGCAGCCGCTCGCAAAGAAATTTCAAAATCCCGCGAACATCGCGAATCCATTGATGTCACTTCAACATCTTTTAGTCAGGTGAACACACATGGCAAAGACGACTGCTGCTGTACCTACATCCGGTTCTAGCCCTCAGGTCCTCTCAATGCTCGCAGGCGACGCAGATGAGATTGCCATCTCCGAGGGCGAGCGTACTCAGGTCAACCCCGAAGCCGCCGAGGAGTTTATCGCAGAGAAGCGCATCGGCGAACGCATCAAATACCTCCGCCTCAAGAAGTCCATGGGTCTGGTGGAGCTGGGCAAGCACACCGGCCTCTCGGCCAGCTTCCTCTCGCAGCTGGAGACAGGTCGCGTGGTGCCCACCCTGCGCAACCTGGCCCGTATCGCCATGGTCTTCTCGAAAGATCTCAGCTACTTCTTTGAGCCTGAGCCGCAGACCCTCTTCCGCATCCACCGCAAGCGAGATCGCATCCGCCTGCCGCAGTCCGGCGTCGAGGAGCCGACCTACTTCTTTGAGAGTCTGGGCTACCTGGTGCCCGATCGCCAGCTCGACCCGTACTACGCGGAGTTTCTACCCGTAAAGCCAGGCCGCGAGCCCAAGGCCCACCAGCACGCCGGCACCGAGTTCCTGTACCTGGTAAGCGGCTGCATGGACGTGCGCCACGGCGAGGGGATGTACCACCTGGAGCCGGGCGACGCCGTCTACTTCGACGCCAATACCATCCACAGCTACCTGTGCTCGGGCGATGCGCCGGCCCATGCCCTCATCGTCACCTTGCAGAATCCCGTGCAGCTGCACCTGGCCCAGAACGGCCAGCGCAGCGCCGCGGCTCTGGCGGGCAAGGCGAAGCTCCTCACCCAGGCTCCGGTCCGCGCCTGCGAGGCCACACCCGGCAAGCTCACCCAGCGCACTCAGTAGCAGCGCCCGGCCTGCCATCCCCGGTTTGTCCATCCGTCGGCGGTTGGATATAGTGGCCTGCGAGGTGGCGGGCATGGCAGGTTGGGACGTACGCAGGCTGTTGGTCGTTTTGGCGGTGTTGGCGGTTGGTCTAGGGGCATTGGCCCAGCGTAAGCCGGCGTCATCGATCTTGGCCCCCACGCCGCCCATGGGCTGGAACAGCTGGGACGCCTACGGCCTCACCATCGACGAGCCGCAGTTCCACGCCAATGTGGACGCGATGACGCGCCTGCTCCGCCCCGCCGGCTACCAGTACGCCGTCATCGACGAGGGCTGGTACCTCGCCAACCCGCAAAAGCCCAAGGCCGACGCCTTCGTCTACCGCACCGACGCCAACGGCCGCTACCAGCCCGCGCTCAATCGCTTCCCCTCGGCGCAGGGCCAGTCCGGCTTCGCCGCCGTCGCGGCCTACGCGCACGCGCAGGGCCTCAGCTTCGGCATCCACATCATTCGCGGCATCCCCAACCAGGCCGTCGCCCAGAACACCCCCGTCGCCGGCAGCACCTTCCACGCGGCAGACGTCGCCGACACCTCCGACCTCTGCCCCTGGAACCCCGACAACTACGGAGTCCGCGACACCCCAGCCGGCCAGGCCTGGTACGACTCCCTCTTCGCCCAGTACGCCGCCTGGGGCATCGACTACGTCAAGGTCGACTGCATCGCCTCGCACCCCTACAAGGGCGACGAGATCCGCATGATCCACCGCGCCATCCTCAAAACCGGCCGCCCCATCGTCCTCAGCCTCTCGCCCGGCCCCGCCCCGCTCGATAAGTCCGACGAGGTCGCCGCCAACGCCCAGCTCTGGCGCATCTCCAACGACATCTGGGACCACTGGGAGCAGGGCAAGGAGTGGTCGCAGTCCATCAAGGCCCAGTTCGCCGTCATCGCCAGTTGGGCACCCCACGTCCGCCCCGGCAACTGGCCCGACGCCGACATGCTGCCCCTCGGCCACCTCGGCCCCGTCCCCGGCGACGGCGCCCCCCGCGACACCCGCCTCACCCCCGACGAGCAGCAGACCCTCATCACCCTCTGGGCCATCGCCCGCTCGCCGCTCATCGTCGGGGCCAACCTCACCGCGCTCGACTCCTTCACCACCCACTTACTTACTGAGCCCGCCATCACCGCCATGGACCAGCAGGGCCACGACCAGCGCCTCGTCGTCGACGAAGACACCCTCACCGCCTGGACCACCCGAACCGGCCCCACCCGCACCGGCCCCACCTCCGCCACCTCAGAGCCCCAGGGCCCCACCGCCCGCGCCTACATCGCCATCTTCAACCGTGCAGACTCCGCCACCCGCATCGCCATGCCCCTCGCCCGCTTCGGCCTCACATCAGACTCCTACCACGCCCGCAACATCTGGGCCGCCCAGGACCTCGGCAAAATCTCCGAAGTCACAGGCACCATCCCACCCCACGGTGTGCTCCTGCTGGAGGTCGGGAAGTAGAAACTTTAAGGCATTTGGCGCTTGCGATGCACAAGGAGTGCATTGGCCAGAAGCCGCCATTTCAAAAGCAGAGGCTGAGAGACAGAGGCTCCATGCCAACCTCAGAGTGGTGACGTAGTGTGTGGTAAAAGCCTCTCATGTATCCAGGACCTCAAGTCAAGAC
>JAGWNX010000054.1 GCA_028872955.1 Acidobacteriota bacterium | reverse complement strand
AGGACAACAACCGCACCAAGCGGCGCCTGGTGACCTATAGCGAGATTCCGCCGCGCATGGTGCAGGCGGTCACGGCGATTGAAGATCGCAGCTTCTTTGAGCACGGCGGCGTCAACTATCTGCGCATCGCCAAGTGCGCCATGGAGGACGTGATCTCGCACCACAAGGAGTGTGGTGGCTCCACGCTGACCATGCAGCTGGCCCGTGGCTTCTTCCTGAGTCCTGAGAAGCGCCTGACCCGCAAGCTGAAAGAGATCATGATCACCTTTCAGTTGGAGGCGCACTTTAACAAGCAGCAGATCTTTGAGATGTATGCCAACGAGATCAACCTGGGACAGCGCGGCAGCTTTGCCATCAATGGATTTGGCGAGGCAGCGCGAGCGTACTTTGGCAAGCCGCTGAACCAGTTGGACACCGCAGAGTGCGCTCTGCTGGCCGGCATCATTCAGTCGCCCAACCGTTTGAATCCGTACCGCCACCCGGAGCGCGCCATGGAGCGCCGGAACGTTGTGTTGGACTCGATGGTAGAGACCAATGCGATCACTCCATCGGAAGCCTCGCGGGCCAAGGCAGAGCCGCTGCGTCTTGCACCGCCCAACGTCGAGGCCAGCGAGGCTCCCTACTTTGTCGATCTGGTCCACGACCAGCTGGTACAACGGCTCGGCGACACCGATACAGCACGCTCCAACCTTCGCATCTACACCTCGCTTGACCCGGACCTGCAGCGGCTAGCCAGCGATGCCGTGGATGAGGGGATGAAGAACGTCGATGAACTGGTGCGCAAAAAGCACAAGAACGACGCCAACCTGACCTACCCGCAGGTGGCGCTGGTAGCGCTCAATCCGCACACCGGCCAGGTGCTGGCTCTGGTGGGTGGGCGCAACTACGGTGTCTCACAGTTGAACCATGCGGTTGCCAAGCGTCCTACTGGCTCCATCTTCAAACCCATCGTCTATGCTGCGGCCTACAACACCTCCATCAACGGCACTTCCCTGCCCGATGGCAGCACCTTTACCGCGCTGACCAAGCTGAACGACGACACCACGACCTTCCTGTTTGACGGCAAGGAGTACACCCCGGGCAACTTTGACCGCGACGAGTACCCTGGCATGGTGACTGCAGCCACCGCCATCGCCCACTCACTGAACATCGCGACCATCTCGCTGGCAGAGCAGGTGGGCTACGAGAACGTGGCCGCGCTGGGCCGCGCTGCAGGCATCGCCTCCGCTCGCGGCACGCCGTCGGTGGCCATTGGCACCTACGATGCCACGCCACTCGACATGGCGGGCGTGTACACCATCTTCGCAAACAACGGAGCCCACATCACGCCGTGGCTGCTCTCCTCCGTACGCAACAGCCGGGGCGATATCGTCTCGGACATTACTCCAGAGGCACACCAGGTGCTGGACCCGCGCGTTGCCTACCTGACCCAGAAGCTGATGGAGGGCGTGCTGAACTATGGCACCGCCGCCGGTGTGCGCAGTCGTGGCTTTACCGCACCCGCCGCAGGCAAGACCGGCACCAGCCATGACGCGTGGTTCGCCGGCTACACCTCCAACCTACTCTGCGTCATCTGGGTAGGCAACGATGACTACACAGACGTGAAGCTGCAGGGTGCAGATGCTGCTGCGCCCATCTGGGGCGCGTTTATGAAGCGCGCCATTGAGCTGCCCCAGTACTCTGACGTCAAGCCCTTCACGCCTCCCTCCGGCGTGGCAGACTACCGGATCGACCGCACGTCAGAGCTGCTGGCCGATGCCACCTGCCCTGACAACGCAATTACAGTTGCGTTTCTCGATGGAACCGAGCCGCAGAACACCTGTTCGCACATGTCGGAGTCTCCCAAGAACTTCATCCAGAAGCTCTTTGGCCTCGGCGGCTCGAAAGACGGCGAGCCACAAACTCCTGACCAGAGCCCGCCCGGCGACCCGCAGAAGAAGAAGAACATCTTTCAGAAGATCTTCGGCAGCGGGAACAACACCAATGGCAGCGCAGGCAAGCAGCCCGCACAGCAGCGGTAGGTCCGTCGCTAGAACGCAAAGCGAGCTTCATACTCCGGCGTAAGCCGAATCGACTGCACGCTTCCACCCGCGGCAGCCGTGCGCTCTGGCACATCCCGTTCCAGATACGTATGACTGTGCGGCGGCCACGGCAGCACGTCCAGTTCCAGCCCGCCTTTCAGCTGCGCCGCAAACCGCTTGAGTCCGATGACCCAGGGCTCACCGTTGAAAAAGTCATCGGTCAGCAGGCGGTCTCCACTCTTCAGCCGAGCAACGTCGCCGCTATAGCGCACCTCCAGCAGCAGATCACTCACGGCAGGCGCAAACCCACCGGCAATGGCAATCTGCGTACGCGATGCGGCACGGAAGTCCGCATCGTCAGGAGCCATCTCAATCTGCTCTTTGCGCCAGCTTTGCTTTGGGCCTAGCGTTGCGGCGGCACGCGAGCTCGGGCCTTGCACCGTGCGCCAGTGCATCGTCCAGACCGCAGGCGCCATGGTGGCGGAGTAGCTCGTAAACACACCCGTCGCCCAACCGGCCTGCCAGCCGTCGCCTGCCGGAACCGGAAGGCCGGGGCTCATCCTGACCACGAAGCGGCGCTCCCCCGGCTGCCGCAGCTGCAGTTCGCGGCCCATGGCAAACAGCTGTGCGGTAGTCAGCAGCAGTTGCTCCTGCCCGGCCAGCGTCAGCTTGGTGGCATGCTCCGCCTCGGCCCGGGGCAACAATACAATCTCCGCCTCGCCGATACGCAGGGCAACGTCGTAGCCGGGGGTGATGCTGGTAAACACCACGCGGTCCTGCGTCTGGCGTCGCGTTGCCTTCTGCGCCGTTACCGCCGTGCCCGCCGCGAATGCAAACTCAGCAGGCACACCGTCGGTGGGGGTAAAGAAGTAGCGCACGCGGTGCACTCCGTGGATGACACAGAGCGGCTGGGCTGTCGCATACTCCAGTACAGACGACGTACCCTCAAGGCGCATATGCAACGGCCACACTCCGTAGCTCTCTGACGGAATGGCGACCGGCTGCTCGGGCACCTGCACCGTGCCGTGCGTGGTCTGCAACACAAACTGGACCGCTGGCCTGCGTGGCATCGCCACGTGCCGCACATAGTTATTGAAAAAGATAAAGGCGGAGTCTCCGTCGGTGCGCACCGAGGCACGCAGCGTCCCCGTATCCGCCGGGCCTGAGGGCTGCGGTTCAGCAGCAACGGCAGGCATTGCGGCCAGTTTTGTGCCGAAGTCATGCACAAAACTGTGCAGCATGCGTAGTTTGCCCAGCGAAGCACGGCTGAAGCCGAACTCCCCCAGCGGCGCCTGAAAGTCGTAACTCTCTACTGGAACGTCGGTCGGGTACCCGGTCCGCTGCGACTCCTGCAGTGTGCTCCGCTTGCCCTCTGGATTCTCACCACCGTGAAACATGTAGTATCCCAGCAGGTTGACGCCAGAGCCCAGCATCACGTTGGCCATCGCCGTGGTGTCGTCCGCTGTGATCACAGGCCGCCGATGGTACGTGTCCTGCACGCCGCCGCCAATCTCTGCCGTAAGAAAGGGCGTCGCATTGTCGTTCGTGGCTGCCTGCGGTGCCCGTGCTCCCTGGGCTCCCATATCTCCGCTTGCACGACTGCCCGTGCGGAAGAGATAGACCTCGCTGGGAGGCAACTGCGTTGAGGCTCCATCCCACGGAGCATCCGCATAGCCGCCAAAGACAGGCAGCAGCTCACCCTGGGGGACAACCGCATTGTCCCATCCCGTCTCGGTGTAGAGCGGCACATCCATCCCTGCATCGCGCGCCATGCGCTTGAGCGCCAGCAGATAGGTTGCACCGCCATCGGCGCTGCGGTTGCTGTACTCATTTTCAATCTGGATACCGATGACGGGGCCGCCGTCTTTCCATAGCTGCCCCTGCAGCTGGGCCCCCACCTGACGCATGTAGGGAGCCACCTCATTCATGAAGACCGGGTCAGCCGTGCGCAGATGCCCGCGAGCCACCACCCAGTCTGGCAGGCCACCATACCTCGCCTCGCCATGCGCCCACGGACCGATGCGAACGACTGCGTACAACCCCTGTTGATGGCAGAGCTGCAAAAACTGCCGCAGGTTGCGCTGCCCGCTCCAGTCAAACTGCCCTTCCAGCTCCTCGTGGTGATTCCAGAAGACGTAGGTGGCAACCACATCGACACCTGCAGCCTTCATCTTCGCCAACTCCTCCGCCCAGTAGGCCGCGGGGTAGCGCGAGAAGTGAAACTCCCCCATGACGGGCAGCCAGGGACGGCCATCCATGGTGAGGAACTGCGTCGTCACGCCGATGCTATGCCCGTCAGGCGAGCGATTCGCACCCATGCTTGGCAACTCGGCCGGCACAGGCAGAGTCCGCGCGTCAAACACCAGGCGGCTCTGCTGCGCAACGGCTGAAACAACGACACCACAGGTTAGGACGGCTGCAGTCAGGGCTCGACGGAACATGCCTAACATCCTACGCTGCAGCCCGGCAGGCTGCGTTGCCCGGCCTTACTTTGCTGTGCGAGCCAAGGCACGACTACGACGCATAGGCGTGGTGCACCGGTCGATAAATGAATCCGGACGCGTTGAACTCCACCGCAAACTGGTCTGAAAACTCCTCGGCCTGCTCTGCACTGCCCAGCATCAGATAGCCATCGTCACGCAGCATGCTATGAACACGAGTCAGCACACGGGTGCGATCGGCACGGTTGAAATAGAGCAACACATTGCGCAACAGGGTCAGGTCAAACTGAGGAAGCGCGGGCAGGACACCTGCCAGATTTGCCTGGCGAAACTCGCACATGGCTTGTATCTCGGGGGAGATGCGCCACACCTCGCCATCCCGCTCAAAGTACTTGAGCAGCATGCGCGCAGGCAGACCGCGATTGACCTCGATGCGTCGGAAGCAGCCGCTCTGCGCCGCCTCCACCACATGCTGCGCAACGTCAGTCCCAATGACGCGAATATCCCAGTCCTTCACCTCTGGCAAAGAGTCACGGATCAGCATGGCCAGGCTGTAGGCCTCCTGCCCTGTGGAGCTGGCTGCACTCCAGATGCGGAGCCTACGCTGGCCGCGTCGCTGCTCAATCAGTCGAGGCAGAATAATCTCGCGCAACATGGCAAATGGCTTGAGGTCTCGAAAGAAATTCGTCTCGTTGATCGTCATCGCCTCCGCCACGGCGCGCTGCAGATGCAGCATGCCGGACTCCTGCAGGGTTCCAACGAACTCCTGCAGATTGGCCGCTCCCAATTGTTTGGCGATCGGCGCGAGACGGGTGTCAAACAATCGGATGCGAGCCGCATCCACCTGATTGGCTGAGTAGCGCATCACCAGCTGTTGCAGGTACTTGTAATCCGCGTCAGAGCACCCCATAAGGCATCTCCAGAGAAAGATCAGCGGCATACGACTGAGCACCGCTGCTTCGAACACTACTGCCGTTGCCTTGCCGACTCGAGATCACGCACTCAGCCACCACACGCGCAATCTCGTTGAGCGGGATAGGCGTATCCGTGAGTCCAGCCTGCACCACTCTGCCTGGCATGCCCCACACAACGCTGCTGGCCTGATCCTGGGCCAATACAATGCCGCCCTGCTTGTGAATATGGCGCGCACCTTCCAGGCCATCCGAACCCATGCCAGTCATCACCAGTCCGAGCGCACCACTCTCGTAGGTTTGCGCCACCGAGTGAAAGAGAAGGTCGGCCGAGGGCTGAAAGGGCAGACCTGCAGTGTCGTGAGAGAGGTGAATGCGACACACCGCTCCGGGCTCTGCCGACTCACGTCGCACCGTCATATGCATGTCGCCGGGGGCAAGCAGAATGCTGCCCGGGGTAACAATTGCACCGTCCTCCGCCTGGCAGACACGGAGCTTGCACTTCGCATTCAGCCGCTCCGCCAGCACACTGGTAAAGAGTCGTGGCATGTGTTGTGCAATCAGAACGGGCACGGGCAGATCCGCAGGCAGACCGGGCAACACGCGCTCCAGTGCTGAGGGCCCGCCCGTGGACACACCGATGGCAACCACATCTACGCGTCGGGCGGTGCTGACCTCTGCGGCAAGTCTTCGACCTGTGGCCACGGTCGTGCGTGTATGCCGCCCTGCAAGGCTTAGAATGCGCGGAAGCAGCTCCTGCGCAAGCAGCTCCATGGCCTGTGCCGACTCAAGCGATTCGGCAGGCTTGGTGACATAGTCTGATGCCCCGCGCGCGAGGGCCTCAATCGTGCAACGCGCACCGCGCACCGTGTAGGCACTGCATATCAGGATCGGAAGCCGCGGCTGCTCCCTGTGGAGCTGCGTCACCACCTCGAGCCCGTGCAGCCGCGGCATTTCAAGGTCCAGCACCAGCACATCCGGCCTCTCGTGACGCACTTGCTGCAGGCACTCCACGCCGTCGCGCGCGACACCGCACAGCTCAATCCCTGTACCTGCGTGACGCGAAGCACACTGGGCAAACAAGGTGCGCAGTACGCCTCGCATAACGGCCGAGTCGTCGGCAATCACCACTCGAATCTCCTGCTGGTTCAACGACAAGGCGACCTCGCTTTCCAGGGTTGGCACTCTCAGGCAGCTGCATCGAAGCCAAGCATGGTCAGCTTCTCGCACAGGCTCTCGCGGCTGAATGGCTTCATGAGGAACTCATCCGCACCCACATCCAGCGCACGTTGCACGCGCACGTGATCGGCCTCCGAGGTGACCATCATCACCTTCATCGCGGGTGCCAGGTGACGCCGCCGACACTCTTCCAGACACTCCACACCGCTGATTCCCGGCATGTTCCAGTCCAGCAGCATCAACTGATAGACCGCTCCTCGCTCCAGCAGTTGCAGGGCCTCGCCTCCGGTCGATACCTCGTCACACTGAATCTGCATCGCCTGCAGGTGTAGACGCAGAAACTCCCGCATAAACTTCGAGTCATCTACGATGAGCACACGCATTGTCTTCTCCCTCCCTTCTTCCTCGGCATCTACTGGGCCACAAGGCCCTGTAACTCACTCAGACTCTCTGGGCGCAATTGCTTGGCCTCAATGCGCACAAGCAATCGATCCTGTAACTTGTACACTCCGTTGAAGAGCTGGCGCGATTGCTCCTTCAGCGTGCTTGGCGTTGGCTCCAGCATGGCGTCGGTCACGCTGACGATGCCGCCGATGCGATCCACCAGCAGGCCGAAGGGACCGCCTGCCGATCCATCCTCGACAATCATTACGCTGCTCCGGCCCTCGTAGCGTGGCATGCCGAGCAGGGAGCGCAGGCACAACACGGTGAGCATGACACCACGATTGGGCAGCACCCCAGCCAGGTACGATGGCATCAGCGGCACCGTCTCGACATCGCGTTCTCCCAGCACCTCGCGCACGCACGCTGTCTCAATGCCAAGCCACAGTTCGCCCAGCCCCACCGTACAAACAGAGCTCTCCTGCGCATCACTTCCCGCTCGCACCACTGCTTGCAGCATCAGGCCACCTCGCTCCAGTGCATCCTCACACCCTCCTGCGGGCGCAGCTCACACAACGCAATCAGACGATTCCCGATCAGCACTGCGCGGGCTTGTGCGCCCTGGTCTTTGTCTACCGCTTCCGCGACGCGTCCGCTGCTCACATCCAGCACGCGACGAACAATCAGCCCCTGACGCGACGCGCTCCCTGGCTCCGTGCAGATCAACACCGTCAACATTGCAACAGCAGGATTCTGTTGCAGCACAGCGCCAGCATCATGCAGCACCAGCGTCTCACCGCGATAGCGCAGCATCACCCTGCCCTCAATTCTGGAGATCTCACTCCGCGCCAGCTCTTCGATGCGCTCCACGACACACAGAGGCAGTGCCTGCGTCGCCTCCCCTTCTCCTTCGAAGAGCAGGTACTCCTCAAGCGCTTCCTCCGTCACTGGTGCTTCGGCCGCATCTTCTTCCTTGATCTCGGAAGGCTTCACGCCAGCCCGCTGGCCGGCCGCAGCCACGTCGACGATCAGCGCCATGCTGCCATCGCCCAGCACGGCAGCGCCGGTAAACAAGCCCAGCTCACGCACAATGCCTGAGAGCGGCTTCACGACGATCTCCTCCGGTGCCATCAGCTCTTCCACCACCAACCCGTAGCGACGTCCCTCCGCCTCCAGCACAGCAACATGAATTCCCTTGCCGGTCGGCGGTGCAGAGGTCTTCAACTGCAGCAGCGAGCGCAGCTCAACCATCGGCAACAGTCGGCCACGGAGACGATAGAACGAGGCGCTCCCAATCGACTCCACCATCGCCGCAGCCTCGCCTGTCGACAGATGCACCAGTTCCACCAGCGCACTCTGTGGCAGCGCAAAGCTCTGCCCGCCGCAACGCACTACCAGAGCCGGCACAATGGCCAAGGTGAGCGGCACGCGCAGACGCAGCGTGGTGCCTACCCCGACCTGCGAGGCCAGTTCGACACTGCCGCCGACCTTCTCAATATTCGCGCGAACGACATCCATGCCAACGCCGCGACCTGAGACGTTCGTCACCGCCGCAGCCGTAGAGAAGCCGGGCAAAAAGATGAGCTGCAGCGTCTCACGCTCGCTCATACCCGCAGCCTGCTCCGGCGTCACTAGTTCGCGCTCTACGGCCTTTGCCAGCACACGCTCGGTCGCGATGCCAGCGCCGTCGTCGGTAATCTCAATCACGACGGAGCCGCTCTGCTGGAAGGCCCTGAGTGTGATCAGGCCCTCGGATGGCTTGCCCGCCAGCAGCCTCGCCTCAGGCTTCTCGATGCCATGATCCACGGCGTTGCGTACTGCGTGGGTCAGCGGGTCCTTGATCGCCTCCAGCAGACTCTTGTCCAGCCCTGTCTCCTGCCCGCTGTACTGCAACCGTACGGCACGGCCACAGCTCTTCGCCAGGTCACGCACCATGCGCGGGAACTTGCGAAACAGATTGCCCACCGGCTGCATGCGCGCCTGCATCACCGTCTCGCGCAGATCGGCTGTCGTCGCATCCAGACTGCGGACCAGTTCCGGAAAGGCCTGAGCAGCCTCGCTGCGAAGAATCTGGTTCCGGGTCAGCACCAGGTCGCCCACCAGATTCATCATCCGATTCAAAACATCAACGTCAATGCGCAGCGTCTTCTCGTTCGCTCCGGCGTCCACAGCACTGCTTCTAGAGTTCTCGTCCCCCTGCTCGCCCGACGACTGCCTGGCCTCTAACGGGTGATCCGATTGCCCGCTCTCGGCAGCGTTCAGCCTGTCCAGGCTGGCAATCAGGCTGTCGTCGTTGTCGACTGCGCGCGTGCCCTCGCCCCCCGTAATCCCGATGATCTCCAGAATGTTCCGCAGACCATCCTTCAGCTGCAGCAGGCCGTCGATCAACCGCTCGTTGACCAACAGCCTGCCATCGCGCAGCGAACCCAGCAGGTTCTCGCCAGCATGCGCCAGCTTCTCCAACCGTTTGAATCCGAGAAACCCCGTGGTGCCCTTGATGGTATGCACAGCACGGAAGATCTCCGTTATTAGGCTCCGGTCTTCCGGATGCGCCTCCAGCTCCGTGAGGCAGCGCTCCATCCGATCCAGGCCTTCCTGGCTCTCTGCGAGAAATTCTTGTGTCAGGTCGTCCACGTTCCCCTTATCGGGCAAGATGCCAGCGCACATTAGCGGGGCTTGCCATTGCGGTCGTCAGCCGATACCCTCACACATCATGAACCGTCCCGATCGGCTGCACTCCATCACCGCAGAGCAGTACCAGGAGTTGCAGCGGCGGGCGCAGGCCGCTGCAAGCCACGCCTATGCCCCTTACAGCAGGTTCTACGTCGGCGCGGCGGTGCTCTACTCCACGCCCGATGCCAGCGTGCACATCGCCGACGGCTGCAACGTGGAAAATGCCTCCTTCCGCCTGACCACCTGTGCGGAGCAGGCGGCGATCGCCAGTGCCGTGTGTCAGAATGGGCCCACAATTCACATCCTCGCCGTGGTCATCGTCAATCGCGACAACCGCCCCTGCCAGCCCTGCGGAGCCTGCCTCCAGACCATCCTGGAGTTTGGAAAGCCAGACACGGTTCTCGTCTTTCCCAGCGAAGGCGACGAGCCCACGGTATCGACTCTGGCAAAGATACTGCCGGCCGCATTTCTGCTCGACCTCTAGAGACCAGCCCCACTGAGGCACGCATCATGTCCAAGCCCATCCACGTCCTCGATATCCTGCAACAGAAGCGTGATGGCCTTGCGCTGTCCGGCGAGCAGATGGAGTCGTTCATCCGCGGCGTAACCCAGCGGGACCTGCCCGGCGCGCCGACCGACGCACAGATTGCAGCCTTCCTGATGGCCGTCTTTCTGCGCGGTTTGACGCCACAGGAGCTGGCCAGCCTGACCAACGCCATGCGCTTCTCCGGCGAGACCTTTGATGCCTCGCCGCTGCGCACCTTCGCCGTGGACAAGCACTCCACCGGTGGCGTTGGAGACAAGACCTCGTTGTTGCTTGCACCCATCCTGGCGGCAGCCGGCCTGGCGGAATGCACCCCAGAGGGTGTGCCCGGCCTCTGCGTTCCAATGATCTCCGGCAGGTCGCTGGGCCACACCGGCGGCACCCTGGACAAACTCGAGACCATCCCCGGCTTCAACACACAGCTCAGCCTGGCGGAGTTCACCGCTACCCTGCGCCGCTGCGGCGCGGCACTCATCGGGCAGACGCCAACGCTGGTCCCGGCCGACCGCATTCTGTACGCCATGCGCGACCACATTGGCACCATCGAGTCGCCCAACCTGATCACCGCCAGCATCATGAGCAAAAAGCTCGCCGAATCGCTCAACGGGCTGGTGCTGGACGTGAAGACCGGCTCCGGTGCCTTCATGCGAACTGACCAGGAGGCACGACACCTGGCTGAACTGATGGTGCAGACTGGCACCCTGGCCGGCACCCGCACCGTCGCCGTGCTCACCACCATGCACCAGCCGCTGGGCCGCTTTGCAGGCAACTGGGTTGAGGTATGGGAGTGTGTCGACCTGATGCAGCATCACGAGCACCCACTCTCCGCCGATCTGCTGCACCTCACCCACACCCTGGCCGGATGGATGCTGCACCTGGCTGGCAAGGCCGAGGACGCCCAGGCCGGCTACCTTCGCTCGCAGCAGATTCTGCGCAGTGGCGCTGCCTACCAGGCGTGGCTCCGCATCGTCGCAGCCCAGGGTGGGGATACCAGCGTCTTCACGACGCCCGCCAGCTTCCATCGCCCGGCGGCATCGCGTGTGATCGCTGCCGACGCGGCAGGCTACCTCGCCTCAATGGACTGCACCCAGGTAGGCTGGGCGGTGCAGCGACTGGGTGCAGGCCGCGCCCGGCCCGGCGACCCGGTCAGCGCACACGCAGGCATCGAGTGCCACGCCAAGCTGGGTCAGGTCGTTCAACGCGGCCAACCTCTCTTCACGCTCTTCAGCGAAGATGCCCGCCTGCTGGACGAGCCAGCGGATATGCTACGACAGACGTTACAGATCACCGAAGCAGCGCCGGATCTGCCGCCGCTGATTCGGGAGGTCGTTCAGTACGCGTCGCCCGCTGCAGCACCATTGGATCGATAATCGCGCAATCCTGTCGATATTCAGCTTTTTCGCTTGCAGCCCTGGCTTGGCCTCCATAATATGTATCTCAAATACATATTCGAAAGGTCGTCCATGCTCCCTGAACAGATGCAGATCATCAAGGCCACCGTTCCTCTCCTCCAACAGCACGGCACCCGCATCACGCAGGTCTTCTACAGCCAGATGTTCGCGGAGCATCCCGAGCTTCGCCAGCAGTTTGACATGGCCGCGCAGGCCGACGGCTCGCAGCAGAAGCGGCTGGCGGGCGCCATCCTGGCCTATGCCGCCAACATCGACCGGCTCGAGCAGCTGGGCGCGGCCGTGGAACGCATTGCGCAGCGCCACGTGGAGACAAACGTACTGCCGGAGCAGTATCCCATCGTTGGCAGGCACCTGCTTGCCGCAATCCAGACTGTTCTGGGCGATGTGGTGACGCCGGAGATTCTGGATGCGTGGAGCACGGCCTACCAGGAGTTGGCAGACATCCTCATCCTGCGCGAGCAGGAGTTGTATGACCAGCGTACCGCTGCGGGCGATCTGGCAGGCGTGGCGGTTAACTAGCTGCAGAGCTCCCCGCAGGCTGCATAATGGGCGTAGAACGTGTTCTCCGTATGCAGCTCACTCGATTCTCTGATATCAGCCTACGTCTGCTCCTCTACCTGGCCAGCCGCCGCGACAGCAGCTCACCCGCTGTTACGGCGCGCCAGGTGGCGGAGATCTTTCAGGTCCCTTACACCCACCTCGTCAAAGTCGTGCATCTGCTGGGCCAGCACGGCCTCATCCACACCGCACGCGGCAAGCACGGCGGCCTGCGCCTGGCGGCAGATCCGGCCAGTACACGCATTGGCGCTGTGCTGCGACTGACCGAGCCCGGCGGCACGGTCATCGACTGCTACACGCAGCCATGCCCTCTACGCCATGACTGCCGGCTGAAGCATGCCCTGGACCAGGCCTACGGCGCCTTCTTTGAGGCGATGGACCGCTACACGCTTGCCGAACTGGCTACCATGCCGGCGCTGCGCACGCTCGTCACCCTGACTGCTTGAAGTTTTCCTGTTTCGCGGTCGAGCTCTCCGATACACTGCATCCAATACCGGACGCCCTATCCACTCGGAGATAACCTTTGGCTCGCTTCACAGGACTTCTCGGCCTCCTCTGCTTCCTTGCCCTGGCCTATGCCCTCTCTACCGATCGCCGCGCCATCCGCTGGCGCACGGTCGCCTGGGGACTGGGTCTGCAGGTGCTGTTTGCCGTGCTGGTGATCAAGTGGACCTACGGCCAGACGCTGCTGCACACTGCCAGCCAGGCCGTCACCTCGCTGCTCTCGCACGCAGCCGATGGCTCGTCCATGGTCTTCGGGCCGCTGGGCGATCCGCATAGTCCGCTCAACATCTTCGCGTTTGCCGTGTTGCCCACCATCATCTTTGTCTCGGCATTCTTTGCCATCCTCTACCATCTCGGCATCATGCAGCAGGTCATTCGCATGGTGGCTTGGATTATGCAGCGCACCATGGGAACGTCTGGCGCGGAGTCAACCAACGTTGCGGCCAGCATCTTTATGGGCCAGACTGAGGCCCCTCTCACCATCCGCCCCTTCCTGGCCGGTGCCACCAACTCCGAACTGATGACCATCATGACCTCCGGCATGGCGCACGTCTCCGGCGGCATTATGGCTGCGTACATCAGCTTCGGCATCAATGCACAAGACCTGCTCTCTGCCGTCATCATGACCGCGCCAGGCACCATCCTGGTGGCCAAGATGCTGGTGCCAGAGACGGAGACTCCGGCGACGGCTGGAACCGTCAAGATGCCGCCGACCGAAGAGCACAAGGAAGACAACTTCATCGCCGCCATCGCCCGTGGCACCATCGACGGCGGTCAGCTGGCGTTCAACGTTGCCATTATGCTCATCAGCTTTCT
Source organism: Acidobacteriota bacterium (assembly GCA_028872955.1). Classification (GTDB taxonomy): domain Bacteria; phylum Acidobacteriota; class Terriglobia; order Terriglobales; family Acidobacteriaceae; genus Edaphobacter. The sequence goes on along the minus strand of JAGWNX010000054.1, from coordinate 13,757 downwards.
CGCGCTGGTCGGTTTGATCAACGCCACCATGCTGGGCATCTCGAACTTCGCCTGGGCGCATGGACGAGTTCCCTTCCCTCATTCGCTCAACTCCATCCTGGGCGTGATCGGCGCGCCCGTCGCCTGGCTCATCGGTATCCCGTGGCACGAGGCCAAAGCCATCGGCAACCTGCTGGGCACGCGAGCCGTGCTCAATGAGTTTGTTGCCTACACGCAGCTCGGCCTGCAGAAGCACACCCTCACCCCACGCACCTTCTCCATCGCCACCTTCGCACTCTGCGGCTTTGCCAATCTCGGCTCCATCGGCATGCAGATTGGCGGCATCGGCGCACTGGTACCGAATCGTCGCGGCGATCTGGCTCGTCTCGGCCTGCGGGCCATGCTGGCCGGCACCATGGCGAACCTGATGTCTGCCAGCATCGTGTCTATGCTGCTTCGCTAGGCTTCCCGCCCAACGCGGGCCTGACTTTTCACGCTCACTTTATATCGTGGTACGATATATCTGTGCCCACGTCAGATCCACCGCTCCATGCCCTTGCCGAGTTCCGATTCCTGTTGCGCCGTTTTCTGCACTTCAGCGAAGAGGCCGCAAACCAGGCCGGGCTGACGCCGCAGCAGCACCAACTGCTGCTGCAGATCGCCGGAGCCCCGGCCCACACTGCGGTCACCATTCGTTATCTTGCTTCGCGCCTGGCGTTGCGCCACCACACTGTCGTCGAGCTCTGCTCCCGTTGCGAGGAGGCAGGGCTGGTGGTGCGGCGTACTGCGCCATCCGATGGCCGCAGCGTGCTCATTCGTATGACGGCAGCGGGCAGCCGCGTGCTGGCCAGCCTCTCAGCGCAGCACACCCGTGAACTCCACGAGCTTGGCCCGGCGCTTATCAAAGCCCTGCGTCCCTTTACTGCAGTTACCCGACCTGTTGCCGCAATCGGCACGGAGCCTTAATTGAAACGAGATACCAGTCCAGCCCACACGCTGCTGCGCCACCCTCTGCTACGGCGCATCGTTCCCCAGGTACGTCGCGACCTGAGCGAGACCTACGCCCGCAACCTGCACAAGTGGCTGCTAATTGCGCCGATCATCGGCCTCTCGGTGGGGTTGGTCATCACGCTCGTTGCGACTCTCATTCTGCGTCTGCTCTGGCCGCCGGTGCTGCGCTTCTATCTCGCTCATCCCTGGACCATGCTGCCGGGCATCACGCTGGGCTGCGCCGGCGCTGGCCTTCTGATGCAGAAGCTGACACCCAACCCGAACCAGCACTCTACTGAGGAGATCATCCACGCCTACCATGAAGAAGACGGCGTGGTGGATACGCGGCCGTTACCCGCCAAGCTCGCAGCGGCCGTGGCAACTGTTGGCTTCGGCGGCTCTGCCGCGCTTGAGGGTCCCAGCATCTACGGTGGCGCTGCGATTGGCTCCTGGTTCTTTCATCGCCTGGGCAGCCTGCGACGCTTCCGTCTTACGCCCCGTGACCGTCGCATCATGCTCATCTGCGGAGCTGCCGCGGGCATGTCCGCCGTCTTTCGCGCACCGCTTACCGGCATCGTCTTCGCACTGGAGATGCCATACAAAGATGACATGGCGCATGAGGCGCTGTTGCCGTCGCTGCTGGCTTCGGTCGTCTCGTACTTTACGCTGGGTACCTTCCTGGGCAGCGCCCCGTTGTTTGACTTCCCTGCCGCTGCGGGCTACAGCATGCACGACCTGGTGTGGTCGGCGCTGCTGGGTCTGGCCATTGGCCTGCTGGCCACGGCCTACGTGCTGACCTTCCGCCACCTGCGCGGGCGCGTGGTCCGCAGCGCGCAGCCTCACTGGCTCAAGCTGGCCATCGGCGGGGCGCTTACCGCGATGTGCGGCCTTGCTTTTCTTGCTCTCTACCCGGGCAGGCTGGTGCCCATCGGCCCAAACTATGAGGCGGTAAGCGCTGTCATCAGTCAGCCACACGGCTCTGTGCAGTTGGTGGCTTTCGCCGCACTCAAGCTGGCTGCTACCGCCTTCACACTGGGTGCAGGCGGCGTGAGCGCAATGTTTGTGCCCATCTTCTTGAGTGGTGGTGCTCTCGGTGTGGCCTTCTCGCAATCTGTCGTTCACTCGCCGGCAATTGCGCTGTATGCCGCGGTCGGGATGGCTTCGTTCATCGCTGCGGCCTACAAGACGCCGCTGGCCGCTGCGGTCTTCGTCGCGGAGGCTACAGGTGGGCACGCCTTCCTCATCCCCGCGCTCATCGGTGCGGCAGTCGCCTACTCGGTGTCGGGCGATGCGTCGATCTCAGCCGATCAGCGCCTGCATGAGGGCCCACGCCAGCGGCTCAATACGGCGGCAGCAGACGACTAGGCCGCTGGCTGACCAGCGCTGCTGTCACGGGCCACAACGAGTCCGCATCTGGTGAACTTTCCAGTATCCTGATACTCACCATGCCCACTCTCTACGACCAGGCCCAGTCCGCTGTCGACTACCTTCGCAGTCAGACCTCGATCTCTCCGCGTGTTGGCATCATTCTTGGCTCGGGCCTGGGCAGCTTCGCCTCCCAGGTCGCCGACCCGGTCATCGTTCCTTACGCAGCCATTCCGCACTTCCCGCAGTCCACTGTTGTTGGTCACTCTGGGCAACTGGTGCTGGGCAGCATCGGTGGCGTACCGGTAGCGGTCATGCAGGGCCGTGTGCATGCCTATGAGGGCTATCCCATCGCCGAGGTCACCTTTCCGGCCCGTGTCCTTGGCCTGCTGGGCTGCACCACACTCATCGTCACCAACGCAGCCGGCGGCATTCGACCTGATATTCCGCAAGGCTCGCTGGTTGTGATCTCTGACCACATCAACCTCACGGGCACCAACGCTGCATTGGGTCCGAACGAACCGCGTTTCGCAGTGGTACCGGGCGCCGGCCAGCGCTTCTTCGATATGTCTACGGCCTACTCCCCTGCCCTGCGCAACATCGCGATGCAGGAGGCCACACGGCAGGGGTTCGCTCTCACCGAAGGTGTCTACCTGGCCGTGCTCGGGCCATCCTTCGAGACTCCGGCCGAGATTCGCGCCTTCCGCACGCTGGGCGCGGACCTGGTCGGTATGTCCACTGTGCATGAGGTCATTGTGGCGCGACACATGGGCATCTCTGTACTTGGCATCTCGTTGGTTACAAATATGGCCGCAGGAGTCACCAACGAGACCATTCACCACGAAGACGTTATTGAAATTGGCCGCCGCGTGGAGCGTCAGTTTACGTCGCTGCTCACGTCCATCCTGCCGCAGATACCCGCGGTATGAGCACTCGCCCTGTCCCGCTCATCCTTGGCATTGCAGGATGCTCAGGGTCCGGCAAGACGACCCTGGCTCGCGAGTTGGCAGCCCAACTGCAAGGCACACTCTTTCCGCTCGATCTGTACTACCGCGATCTCTCCTGCTTTCCTCTGGACGAACGCCACAAGCGAAACTTCGATCATCCAGATTCGCTCGAGTCTGAGCTCTTTATCGAACATGTGCGGGCGCTGGCTGCGGGACAGCCCATTCAGCGCCCAGTCTACGACTTCGCAACGCACGCCCGTATCAGCGGTCGCACACAAACGGTTCTGCCCGGCAAGGTCGTCCTCGTCGAAGGCATCCTGGCCCTGCACTACGCAGAGCTTGTACCGCTCTATCACTTCTCCGTGTTCGTGAATGCCCCGCAACCGGTCTGCCTGGCCCGGCGCATCCACCGCGATATGCGCGAGCGAGGCCGCACCGAGCAGTCTGTGCGCGAGCAGTATCACGCGGCCGTGCTGCCCATGGCACAGCGTTACGTGCTGCCCTCCGCAGCGCGAGCCTCGATCACCGTGGAGGGGACCGACTCCATCGATTGGTCCGTGGAGCAGGTTCTGCAGCGGCTACACCAGCTCGAGTTGCTGTAGGCCGGCTCGCTCGGTTGAAGGCTGCGTTGTGTGGTCGGCCAGTCGGGTATACATCGCCGCCACCCTCTGACGCGCTGTTGCCGAAAGGATGAATCGGTCCTCGCGCTGCCTGACTTCCTCGCCAAACTCAATCTGTGCCCGAACGCCACGCAGGCCCAGGAATCGGAACATGTGCGGTGCAAATGCGGCATCACCCCACCAGCAGATGTCGTCTGCCACACTGGCTCCCGGGTTGGCCTCCGTCAGTTGGTAGCAAAGAGCCGCTGTGCGTAGCGGCACCCCTTCGTTCAGCACAGAGTGGAAGAGCCCGCGCCGAAACGGCATCACGCCGTCCTCCTCGTACTGTCCATCGGTCGTGGTTCCCTCAGGAAAGAACAACGTCGGCAGTCCACTCTGGTAGGCCTCAGCCATAGCGCGGTTCACCTCCGGATACGTCTCCGGAGCGCCGCCACGGACCACGTACACGGTGCCCGCCTGCGCGGTGAGCCAACCCAGCAGCGGCCAGCCACGCACCTCCTGCTTGGCCACCATAATGAAGGGCCGGACCGCGCTCATCAGCAGAATATCCAGGTAACTCAAATGGTTACATACCACAGCGCCATGCACGGGAAGCTCCCCGCGCACCTCGCAGCGAATCCGCATCCAACGCAGGATGCGGCGGCACCAGCCATGAATCCAGATCGCGCCCTCTGCGCCCACGCGCGGACGTCGCAATCGCCCATCCACCGTCGCCGCAATCAGCAGCACAACGAGTAGCGTGCTCCTCCACGCGCTCAGCAGTATGCGTCCCGTCCTCAGCTCAGCACCCCTCCAGAAAGCGCGTTGCCACACGCGGATGCAGCGTCTGCAGGTCCAGCAGCGTCAGGAAGTCGATCGTCTTGAACTCGCGATCGAGCGCAGGCACGCCACAAATCTTTGCTCCAATCGTCAGGTAAGCGCGCAGCAGCTTCGGTGCCTTCACTTCGCTCACCAAGGCATCGCTGCTCGGCATGGCATAGGCGGCGGTAGGCGTGGTCAGCAACTCCGGCTCGACACGGAAGCTCTTCAGCGATTCGTACACCGCCTGGCCCATCGCCGGATCCATCGACGCCAGCGAGCAGCAGCCCATCATGTAGCGGCCCCCGTTGGCCAGCGCATAGCGTGCAATGCCGCGCCACAGCAGGTGCAGCACCTCCTGCGAGCGGTGGTCGCGATGGATGCAGGCGCGACCAAGTTCCACGATCTGATCGCGCATCCGCTCATAGGGCGCAAAGCAAAACTCCTGCTCGCTGTAGTATCCAAAGTGCTGTGCAGCCACATCGCCCATCTGAATCCGATAGGTGCCGACGATGGCGCCGCTGGTCGCATCTTCCACAATCAGGTGGTCACACACAGCGTCAAAGCGATCCACATCGTAGCCATCTTCGTACGAAGACTCGAGCCCTTCCTGCATCTCCAGATTGAAGACCACAAACCGCAGCCGGTATGCCGCGCGACGCTCCGCCTCAGTCCTGGCCAGCCGCGCGACATAGGGGCCCATCTCCAGGCGAATATCCTTCTTCGCCTCAACGGTTCGCGGATGTGCGGCTGCCAGCAGACCGGCAGCGACCTCTACCCCACTCTGCACCTTTGCAGCTGCGAGCATCGAATCTCCTTCTGTGGTTCAACGATTGGAGGCTACGACTCTCACTCTGCCGGTGCTCTTCGAACACCCGTTGTACGTACGATGAACATCTCTTGAATACAGCGGGGCGTGTCTCTGCTGGGTCACTCCACCTGCAGCCGTCGCGCAAAGCGGCTATCCTTCAAGATGTGAAGCATTTGACTCCAGCCACTACCCGCCATTGGGTGTACCGCCGCATCGCGCATCCCCTCCTGGGTCTGCTGCGTCGTGGCGTCTCGCCCAGCAAGCTGGCCTGGAGCCTGGCCGCAGGGCTGCTGATCGGAATCAACCCCATCATCGGCTCCACCACGGTGCTTTGCCTGGCCTGCGCGGTTGTCTTCCGGCTTAATATCGTAGCGTCGCAGCTGGCCAACCACGTGGTTTATCCGCTGCAGCTGGTGCTGGTTGTGCCCTTTATTCGCCTGGGCATTCTGCTGTTCCACACGGCACCCATGCCCTTGTCACCGCACCAGTTGTTTGAGGCTGCCCGGCATCATCCGCTGGTACTGCTGGAGCATCTCTGGCTTTGGGAGAGCCACGCGCTCCTGCTGTGGGCGGCCTGCACGGCAATCCTGCTGCCCAGCATCGCGCTCGCCCTTACGCCCCTGCTGCAACGCCTGCTGCTGCGGGCTCACCACACGCCCCATCCGCAGGCCCAGTAGCTACGGCCTGTAGGGCGGCACCGGGTCTGCGGAGCGCACCCACGCCGTGTAGATCATGTCGCGCAGCTCGGTTGCACCTGCGGCCAGCTGCTGGTCTACAAAGGCCCGGCCCTCGGGTGTGCCCGCGCCGGTAAACGCTCCCGCCTTCTGCAACTGATATGTGGTCTCCACCAGCGTGTGTGAGTGCCGCAGGTAGCGCATCTCCTCGGTAAAGATGTCGCCCAGCACCTTCGGCTCCTTCGCTACCAGCGGAGCAACCTCTGCCGAGTGCACATTGGCGGAGACATAGACCGACTCAAACTGCGCGTGAATTCTATGCTCCGTCGGATAGCCGTTCGGGTTGGGCCCTACCCAGCCGTTGTACTCGATGGAGGTGTGCAGCGGCATGGATCCATCGGCCACGTAGTGGCCGAGCCAGCCTGCCAGGAACACGATCTCGGCCTGCACCGGCTGGGTGTTCTTCCCTTCAGCAACCAGGCCGCGATAGTCACGCAGTGCGGACTTCAACCGCTCCCACACCTCGGTCGTCTGGTAGGGCAACAGGCCCACCTTCTCTGGGGTCAGCACCAACTCAGGATGCAGCTTCTGGGCTGTCGCCAGGGCGCGAATGTACTCGAAACGCTCGCGTGGCAGCGTGCCTGCCAGGTCTGCCCACTCCAGATCGATAAAGTGCTCTGGTGCCTGCGCGGCGTTCAGCTCCGGCTCGGTCGAGCTGCGCCAGCGGTCAGGCTCGGGTCCGTAGTACTCCAACGCGTCCAACGCGGCCGCACTGCGTAAGAACTCCGGCACATCGGCCGGCAGGCCTGCACCCGCCAGTCGATTGATCATCTTGTGGCCATCCATGCCCCAGGCCCAGCCCTGCTGCGCTGTCATACAAGGCAACAGAAGCACCGCGGCGGCGCTACGCACCAGATTTTGGATTCGCATGCGCTCAGTATACGCAGGCGCTACACCAGCACCAATGCTCCATCCACGGCGGCACTGCCAAACACACGTCGGTAACGCTCCACCTCGTCTGCAGGGCCCATCGACTTGCGCGAGTTATCACTCAGCTTGAACGCCGGACGCCCGTTTACGGTCATCAACTTACATACCAGGCTGATGGGCTCAAACGTGTCTTCGCCGCGCGGATGGCAACCACGGAAGTCGTTCGTCAGCAGCGTGCCCCAGCCCGCGCTAAAGCGGATGCGGCCGCGGAAGTTGGCGTGCAACCGCACAATATCGTCCACATCCAGGGCGTCGGAGGCGATGAGCCGCTTCGTCCGCGGATCGCGCCCACGCTTCATCAGCCAGGCAATATACTCATCCCCTGCCACGACCGGGTCTTTACTGTCCACGCGCTGGCCCGTCCAGTCCGCCACCCACTCCGGCGCACCGGCCAGAAACTGCGTGGTGCCAAAGGTATCCGGCAGCATCACCAGCAGCGCACCGCCGTAGCTCTGCTGCCATAGCTCCAGCACGCGGTACTGCGACTGCCGCAACGCCGCGTCTCTGTCCGCCATCGCCGCCAGCGCCATCGGCAGTTCGTGCGCGTTCGTGCCAATCGCCTCCAGGTCATGCTTATAGGCGAGCGCCGTGTTGGAGGTACCGGCAAACCGTTGCGTCCCATTCTGATTCAGGCTCACGCGCAGGGCCTGCACGCAGTACTCCTGCCACAGAAAGCTGTGCCGCCGCCGCGTGCCAAAGTCCGAGATGTTCAGGTCCGGCACCTCGCGCAGCTGCTCAATCTTGTCCCACAGCCGGGTCTTGGCGCGGGCATACAGCACATCCAGCTCCAGTTCGCTCAGGTGGCTCAGCGCCCAGCGGGTCTTCATCTCGCTCACCATCGACAGTACGTAGACCTCCCACATGGTCACCTCGGTCCACAGGCCCTGGAACCGCAGCGTCAGTTGCCCCTCGTGCTCCGTAATCTGGTACTCGCTCAGGCGAAAGTCATTCTCCAGCCAATCCAGAAACGCCGGTTCAAAGATGGATCGCACGCCATAGAACGTATTGCCGGCCAGCCACACCATCTCGCTGCGACGAAACCGTAACCCCCGCACATGCTCCATCTGCTCCCGCAGCGCACCGGCGTCAATCCTCTCCGCCAGCCGGATCGAGACCGTCCGGTTCACCACCTCGCTGGTCACCTCAGTCTTCGGAAAGTTCTTCCAGATAAACTGCAGCATCAGCAGCTTATAGAAGTCCGTATCCAGCAGAGACCGCACGATCGGGTCCAGCTTCCAGTTGTGGTTATGCGCGCGCTCGGCGAAGTTGACGTTCATGCCCCCCATTCTCATCGCTTCGCCCATGGGAGACAACCGGCTTAGCACCGCGCCGCGACGCTCTGCCCTCCACCAAGGCCGCCGTTCCCCTAAAATTCATCAGGAAAACGCTGGAATTCCTGGGATTGTTGATATCCTTAAAGTCGACATGGCTACGAAAAAAGAACTTCTCCAGCGCCCCATCCAGCACCTCGATATCACCCAGCACAACGTCGTCCCCCTGGTGGACGCCATGGGCCACATGGCCTACTCCGCGCGTGACACCAACCGCGCCGCCAACATCTACGACATGATGCTCCGCGATACCGAGTGCGGCGTCATCCTCTGCCTCGCCGGCTCGCTCATCTCTGCCGGCCTGCAGAAGATCATCGTCGATCTGGTCCGCAACAACATGGTGGACGCCATCGTCTCCACCGGGGCCAACATCGTGGACCAGGACTTCTTTGAGGCTCTCGGCTTCAGCCACTACGTGGCAGGCGACGAGTACAAGTACGGTGCGGGCGATGCCGAACTGCGCGAGTTGATGATCGACCGCATCTACGACACGTTTATCGACGAGGAAGAGCTGCGCATCTGCGACGAGACCACCCACCAGATCTTCAACGCGCTGCCTCCGCGTCCGCACTCCTCGCGCGAGATCATCCGCGCCATGGGTGCATACCTGGCAGCAAACGGCAAGACGCCCGCAGCCGGCGGCCGGGACTCCATCGTCTATGCCTGCTACGAGAAGAATGTGCCCATCTTCTGCCCCGCCTTCTCGGATTGCTCCGCAGGCTTTGGGTTCGTGGCACACCAGCACGCCCGTCAGGGCAAGCCGATGGTCTCCATCGACTCCGCCAAGGACTTTTACGAGCTGACCCAGCTCAAGATCCACAATCCCACCACCGGCCTGCTGATGATCGGTGGCGGCGTGCCGAAAAACTTCGCCCAGGACATCGTGGTCGCCGCCGACATTCTCGGCATTGAGGCCTCCATGCACAAGTACGCCATCCAGATCACCGTAGCCGACGCCCGTGACGGCGCACTCTCCGGCTCGACGCTGAAGGAGGCCAGCTCCTGGGGCAAGGTGGACCTGACCTATGAGCAGATGGTCTACTCCGAAGCTACCCTGGCTCTGCCCCTCATCACCGGCTACGCCTACCACAAGCAGGCGCACGCAGCCCGCGCGGGCAAGCAGTGGGCCAAGGTACTGGATCAGGTGCTGGAGCCCGTCGGCGCCTAGACAAATCCATCTGCAAAGCAGCGATGCCGTCCCGCGTGGACGGCATCGCTGCTTAAGTCGCAACCCCTGTTAGCGTCACGGATAACCCACAGAGGTGTTATAGCCGCTGTCTCGGGAAATCTGTCATCCTCAAAGTCGGAAAAGTATCTTGCGCTTCAGCAATTGTCGTGCCTGCCGGGTTGCTCTGCACGACACGCCAATTGTCTTTGTAACGCAACACGGACTTCGGAGCCTCCAGCTGCCACCTGGCAGGGACGATCGCTCGCCAACAGGCTATCAACGGAATGCATATTCTGCCCATCCTTAGCTATCTCTCGTTGCTCGGCACCTGCGGCGTACTGCTGTACGCGTTTCTGCGGGCCCAGCGCAGCATCCGCGATCTCGCGGCCGAACTGCGGCACGCACGCGAAGAACAGCACCAGGATCGTATCCAGCTCTCGCATCGCTCGCAGCTCGATACCCTGAAGGATGAGTTCATCTCCACGGTCTCTCACGAGCTGCGTACCCCGCTCACCAGCATTCGCGGAGCCCTGGGTCTGCTCTCCTCCGGCGTCATCGGCGACGTGGATGCCAAGGCGCAGAACCTGTTGCGCATCGCCGTCACCAACACGGATCGTCTCATCCGCCTGATCAACGACATCCTCGACCTGGAGCGCATGGAATCTGGCCGAGCCCCGCTGCAGATTCGACGCTGCTCCCTGCGTGACCTGGCCCAGCAGGCAATCGAGACCATGACCTCCATGGCAGACGCCTCCAGCGTGCGGCTCGAACTGGTGCCGCTTACGCCTGTTCAGGCAGCCACGGAGGACTCGCTCTTCTTTGACGGAGACTCGGATCGCATCCTGCAGGTCATCACTAACCTGCTCTCCAACGCCATCAAGTTCTCACCGCCATCGTCTACCGTGCGCATCATCACGGAGGCGACCCATGACTCCATCATGTTGAAGGTCACGGATGAGGGCCGCGGCATTCCAACCGAGCAGTTGGACTCCATCTTTGATCGCTTCCAGCAAGTAGAGCCGTCCGACTCCCGGCAGAAGGGAGGCACCGGTCTGGGCCTCGCCATCTGTCGCAGCATCGTTCAGCAGCACTCAGGCTCCATCTGGGCGCAGCGCAACCTCGGTCCAGGAACCACACTTTACGTTATGTTCCCACGCTCTGTCCGCTCTACCGATGCCACCGCCAGCGCCATGGAAACTCCGCGCGGCGAAGGCGCAATCCTTGTCTGCGATGACGACGAAGGCATTCGCACGATCGTCAATCACCACCTCACACGCCAGGGATACTCTGTGCTGGAGGCCGCCTCTGGCGAGCAGGCCCTGCAGCTTGCGCGCGAGCACCACGTCGAGGCGATCCTGCTTGACCTCTACATGCCCGGCCTGAGCGGCTGGGAGACGCTGCAGCGCCTGCGCAACGACTCTGCCACGGCTCATATCCCCGTGGTCATCCTGTCTGTGCTCTCTTCCACGCTGCGTTCGCAGCTCTCAGGCGACGCCCAGGGCTGGGTGCAGAAGCCGTTCAACGAGAGCCTGCTCTTTGCCGAACTTGGCCGCGTGCTGCACGCCGGGGACGGCCCCGCGCACGTGTTGCTGGTCGAGGACGATGAAGACCTGGCCAGCGTGGTTCGCGCCAGCTTTGCCGATGCCGCTGTCTACATCGAGCATGCTGCCTCGCGCCAGCAGGCCATCCGCAAGTGCATCACCCGGCGGCCTGACCTGCTCATTCTCGACCTCACTCTGCCCGACGGAGACGGCTTCTCGCTGGTGGAGTGGCTCCGCCAGCAGCCCACGCTCAAGAACCTGCCCCTGGTCGTCTACTCCGGCCGCGAGATCTCTGAGCCGGACATGGCGAAGCTGCGGCTGGGTCCAACCGAGTTCCTGACCAAGGCGCGCGTCCAACCCCAGGCTGTGGAAGAGCTCGTGCTCTCCATGGTGCAGCGGCTGCGTACCAACCGCCTCACCGACGTCTCTGCGGCCAGCCCCAGCGCCTAACCTGCCGGGTCAGCATCCCGGCTCTGCGTAGCGTGTGACTCTTCTCAGTCAACTCCGTCGTTCCTGCGGCGTGAGAGAATTGTCTCGTTCATGCGCAGAGTCCTGATCATCGACGACGAAGACGACATCCGCGAAGTCGCGGCGCTCTCCCTGGAGGCGATCGCTGGCTGGCAGATCCTCACGGCTGGCTCCGGCGTAGAGGGCATGGCGATTGCTGCCGCCGAGCGCCCTGACGCCATCATTATGGACGTGATGATGCCGGAGATGGATGGCCCCACCACCTTCGGGCTGATGCAGCAGGACGCCAGCATCAAACACATCCCGGTCTTGCTGCTCACCGCAAAGGTCCAGGGCGTAGACCAGCGGCGCTTCGCCAATCTGGGCGTCGCCGGTGTCCTCTTCAAGCCGTTCGATCCGCTCACCCTCTCGCAGCAGGTCGCCGATGTGCTGGGCTGGACCGAGTAGCGCGTCGCCTGACGGACGCAAATCAAACACCAATCTCCCCTTCCATCTCTGCGCTAAAGTTGTACAAGCACGTTACTTATGGCTGCGTCTTTCGGCGCTACACTCATTGCACGACGAACTTCGTCGCGAGGGCCAAGAACGACATGACTCCTGAGACCGCAGCAAAGACCGACGCGCTGATCGCCCAGCTCTGGCAGCGTCACCTGCCTACCTTCATCGAGCGGCTGGACACGCTCGAACGCATCGCCCATGCTGCCGCAAATGGCACCTTGACTGAGGCGGATCGCGACCAGGCCGCCAACATCGCTCACAAGTTCGCCGGTTCCCTGGGCATGTACGGCTACCCCCGCGGAACCGAGATCGCCATGCAGCTTGAGAATCTCTACCGCAATCCGCCGCTGGAGCATCCGCTGCAGCTGGTTCCGCTCACCAGCACGCTGCGCTGCGCAATCTTCCCCAACGACTAACGCGCTACCGGTCCGCAGCCTGCCGCAAGGCCCAGGCTGCCAGATCCTGCGCCGCCTGCCACTGGTCATACGCCGTCGGCAGATGGTTGCGGTGGTCGACGTACTCGTTGTACACCCATGGGTCCACGACGCCCAGCACCGTTCCCTTGCCTAGCTTCGCCACCGCCAGCATCACGTCGCTTCGCGGTTCGGAGGTCGCCGTCACCAGCGCCTTCGCGTGTCCGCTCACGGTGATGGTGCAGGTGTCCTTCATATAAGCATGGTGCGCCGTAGCGAAGACTCCGGTTCCGGCAGGAATCTCCACCGTGCCCGCAGCGTAGTCGTCACCCACCACATGGTTCCGCAGCACCGGGTTGAAGTGCATGCCGAAGCGATCGGCCAGCAGGTTGAAGTGCTCGAACTCGGTGTTGGCCGCGTCATTGCTCAGCAGCAGCAACACGCCACCGCGCCGCACCCACGCCGCAATCGCCGCTGCGCTTTTGGCATCCATCGCATGCGGGTGCGGATTCTTGCTGGCATTATCCGGCGACACGATCAGGTACACCTGCGCCCCGGCCAGCGCAGCCGCAGTCGGAGCCGTAGTCAGCTCGGCCAGCCGCGCGCCATAGTTTGCAAACGCACGCCCAAAGAAGCTGAAGCCCGGGTCGCTGTCGTCGTCCCACTTGTAGTGGAACAGCTCCGTCACACCGGCAGCGTTGGTGCGCGTCTGCGCATTGAACCACGCGTCCAGCAGCACCGTCTTGCCACGCGCCTGAGTGGCCGTGGGGGCATACTCCATCTCGCCCGCAGCCATCAGGAACGCTCCCAGCCCTTTGCCGTCGTTCGCTCCCACCCGCTCGCCGATGTAGTACGCATACGTGCCCGAGCGATACGGCGTGCCGCCCAACCCTGCACCGCGAATGATGCCCGTCAGCGAGACCATGCCGTCCGGCTCTGTGCGGACAAATCGCTGCAGCACACCATCCCAGCCGCGCCTGGCAGCTGCTGCGTCCGTCACCGGCAGATACCCGCGCCGCACGCCCTTCTGCAGCGCGTACACAAACATGCAGCTGGCTGAGGCCTCAGGGAAGTTGCCTGCCTGCGCTCCCTTGTCCATCACCTCCCACCACAGTCCGCTGGACGGGTCCTGGTATCGAACCACACCAGCCATGGTGCGCTGCA
>JAGWNX010000115.1 GCA_028872955.1 Acidobacteriota bacterium | reverse complement strand
AGTTCGGCGGCCTCAATCTCCACCTTTTGAACGCCAGCAGCGCGCAGAGACTTGAGCGCGTGCGCCGTAATCTTGCGGCCCGAGTGCGCAATCTCCTCGCCCTTGTGGGTGACGGCGTGCGCAGGCTTGGCGCCCTGCAGATGGGTGTGCTTCACCGTGTCCGGCTGCACGGTCCAGAACAGCTTGCCGTCGGCAATCTGAATCTGATCGACCGTATAGAAGGTCTTCAGAATTTCTTCATCCGAACGCAGACCGAGGGCGCGCAGGAAGATGGTGCCCAGGAACTTGCGCTTGCGGTCGATGCGGACATAGAGCGTGTTCTTCTGGTCGTACTCGAACTCCACCCACGATCCGCGATAGGGAATGATCTTGCCCAGGAAGTAGGTGCGGTTGTTCGCCGTCTCAAAGAAGACGCCGGGCGAGCGATGCAGCTGCGAGACGATCACACGCTCGGTCCCGTTGACGATGAAGGTGCCGTTCTGGGTCATCAGCGGAATGTCGCCGAAGAAGACCTCCTGCTCCTTCATGTCGCGGAGCGTCTTCACGCCCGTCTCCGGGTCCTTGTCGTAGATCTTCAGACGGATCGTCACCTTCAGCGGTGCCGAGTACGTCATGCCGCGCTCTTCGCACTCCGCCTGGTCGTACTTCAGCTGCAGACCCACGGGGTCACCGCACTTGGTGCAGAAGTCAGGCGTGTTCTTGTTGTACGTTCCGCAGAAGGTGCAAAGCACGTCGCCGGGATGGAACGGATCGGTTATCACCATGTGCCCGCAGCTCACGCAGGCCGTGCGCAGGTGATTCAGCCCCTTCAGGTAGCCGCACTTGCACTCCCAGTTGCCGATTGAATAATCAACAAACTCCAACTCGCTCACGTTGCGGAAGTCGGTAATCGGAAAGACCGAGGTAAACACGGACTGCAGGCCGTTATCCTCACGCTCCTGGGGAAGCTTGTCCATCTGCAGGAAGCGCTCATAGCTGCGGCGCTGAACCTCAATCAGGTTGGGGATCTGGATGGCGGTGGGGATCTTGGAAAAATCAAGACGGCTGCGGATCGCGCGCGTTTCGCTGGACATGCTCTCTCCTGAGACTTACCGTTCGAGGACCGTCAACGATCGAGAGACAGACACACCAACTGCTGCTCTCTCGCACCGTCTTCGGGATGGAGGCCGGTATGGCTCCTCCGGTTCATTCTGATGGCGCAACTGCTACCGGAATCCGGTACGCCGGGCAACCCTCGAGTGCTGCCCAACTCTTGCGCATTGTCTTGGTCGGCGACCGGCGCCGACTTCAATTTCGTTCCGTCTCAATCCAACTGCTAAAACTACAAAACTTTCGCAACACACACGGCATGCAAGCTGCTATAACGTAGCCGTGCAGGACGCAATCGCCTGGCTCTCACGATTCTTTTCGCCGGACACGACGAAAGCGCCCATTGGGACAGCATGTCCCGTGAGCGCAAAGTCCGACTTGTGCACCTTTTCGTCCGTAATCGTAGAAATGCCTGCCGCCTTAGAGCTCGCCGTGCTCCAAAGTTTGCTGCCGCTGCCAACTGCTGCTACACCGTGACTTCCGCCGCTCGAAGTACACCGTGGCCGGTTCCGTAGCCTGCGCCTGTACAGGATGAACCGGAGTACTGCTGCCCGCAACTTCCCAAATTACCGCCAAATAGCACGCCAAGGCGGACGGAATTCTTCACTCATGAGAATACCGCGATCCGCCCCGGCGTGCAACCTGGAGGGTGATACCTTACTTGATCTCGACTGCTGCCACGCCCTCGAACTTCTTGGCGATCGCGGCTGCATCTTCCTTCGAGACGTTCTCCTTCAGAGGCTTGGGAGCGCCGTCCACCAGATCCTTGGCTTCCTTCAGGCCCAGGTTGGTCACTTCGCGCACAGCCTTGATGGTGTTGATCTTGTTCGCGCCAGCATCCTTCAGGATGACCGTGAACTCGGTCTTCTCCTCAACCGGAGCCGCCGCAGCCGCGCCGCCGCCAGCCGCCGGAGCTGCCGCAACGGCCGCTGCCGCCGAGACGCCGAGACGCTCTTCGAGCTTCTTCACCAGTGCCGAGGCCTCGAGGAGGCTGAGGCTAACGATTGAATCTTCCAACTGCTGCAGGTCTGCCATGTTCTATCTCCAATTTTGATATCGAAACTTGTACTGCCGATTTGCCTGCCGAAGCCCGCATGCGCTCCGGTTGTCCCACCCCTTCTCAGGTTTCCGATGCGCCCAGACAAGCGCCCCCGGAAGCAGCAGAACGAATCTTGTGGTTATGCCTCGGCCGCAGCCCCGGCAAACTTGCCCTTCTCGACGCCCTGGTTCACCACGACCGCCAGATCGCGACCCGTGGCGTTGATGACCGTGGCCAGGCGCTGCGCCGGCGACTGGATAAGGAACAGCAGCTTCGAGAACAGCTCTTCCTTGCCCGGCATGCTCGCCAGCTCGTTCACCTCAGCCGCCGAGATCACCTTGCCATCGACGATGCCGAGCTTGAAGGTAAACTCCGCGTTGTCCTTGACCCAGGTCGAGAGCGCCTTCGCCAGAACCACCGGATCGCCATCGGTGTACGCCACCGACGACACACCCTTCAGGCCCTGCAGCGCCGCCTCAACCTTGGTGCCGGCCGCAGAGTGCGCAGCCAGCTTGTTCTTCACCACGTGATAGCGACCACCCGCCGCGCGAATCGTCTTGCGCAGGTCGAAGTCCTTCGCCGCCGTCAGGCCGGTAAACGTGCCCACAATCGCGGAGGTCGACTTCTCGAGATCAGCCGCCAGAACCCTGATCTTCTCCGCCTTCTTTGCCTTGGTCAATGCCATGACTGAAACCCTCTTCGCTTTCACGACCGACGCGCTGAATTCCGCTGTCCGGTCGAATCATTCTTTGATCTTGTCTTCGCGTGCCGCCCGCAGTCCGCAGGCACATCACGACGCCTAGAGCTTGCCTGCCGCCTCAGCCGCAGCCTGATCCAGCTGGACGCCAGGGCCCATCGTCGAGCTCAACGTCATGCCCTTGATGTACTTGCCCTTGGCCGCTGCCGGCTTGGCCTTTACGACGCTTGCAATCACCGTCATCGCATTCTCTACCAGCTTCTGCGAGTCAAACGAGAGCTTGCCCACCGGCACATGCACCAGCGCCGTCTTATCGGTGCGGAACTCGACCTTACCGGCCTTGATCTCCTTCACCGCCGCAGCCACGTCCGTGGTCACGGTACCGGTCTTCGGGTTCGGCATCAGGCCGCGCGGACCCAGCACCTTACCCAGACGACCCACCGACTTCATCATGTCCGGGGTTGCGATCAGGGCGTCAAAGGCCGTCCAGCCTTCCTTCTGAATCTTCTCGACCAGCTCTTCCCCGCCAAAGAACTCCGCGCCTGCCGCCTCGGCGTCCTTCACCTTGTCGCCCGAGGCGATCACAGCGACGATCTTGGTCTTGCCCAGGCCATGCGGCAACACGACGGTGCCACGCACCATCTGGTCAGCATGCTTGGGGTCCACACCAAGGCGGAGGGTCAGGTCGACCGTCTCATCAAACTTGGCGTACTTAGCCTTCTGGAGCAGGGGAACCGCCTCGGCCAGAACATAAGGGCGGGGCTCAACGAGCGCGCGCGCCTTGGCGAGGTTCTTCGAAATCTTGCGTGCCATCTATCCTCATCTCCCACCCCACTCGGAATGCTGCCCCGGGGCGTGGTTATCGACTGGTCTCGAAGCAGGTTCGAGACGCTCTTCCTAGTATCCGTTGCTTTGCTGGTTCCGTCAAGCAGTTCTCGAGTGGATCGGAGCACCTTCATGCCAGCTGGACCCCGGTCGCGCGGGCCAGCGCGTTCAGCAGATTCTGCTGAAAGTTCTGATCACGTACCGCCTCATGCGGTTTGGCGCCGCACTGATGATGCCAGTACCCGCCAGTCGTACAAGCCTCAGGATCGTTGCTCGTAGCAAGCCACTCCTGTGTCAGGTGCCCGAGCCGCAGGTCGTCTGGCGCGTTACGCCCACCCATCTTCGTCGGCACCCAACCGGGGTCAACGGCATTGCAGAAGACGCCAGGCCGTAGACGGGCCACCGCGGCGGCAAGCGCCGTCACAAACAGCTTGCTGTCGGAGTACGATCCGGTCACCTGCTTCCCTGCCCAATCCATGCCGTCGAGCACGGGCCGGCCGCCCTGATGCATGCTGCTGCTCAGATAGATCAGCCGCTGCGGGGCGTGGAGGAGCGCGGTGAGCAGATACGGCGCAACGACATTGACCGGAAGCACTGCCGCGCCGGAGTACACCCCCGCGTTATGGATAACAGCGTCCATCGTGCCCAACGCATTAACCTGGCCGGCAACATCACGAGTCTGCTGCGCGTCCGCCAGGTCACCTGCAACGACCTCCGTGCCCTCTACCAGTAACTCCTGCACCGCCGCCATACGAGCCTGATGCCGGACATGCACAACCACCCGGTGCCCCTCGGCAAGCAACACCTGCGCCGCCGCCCGGCCAAGTCCGTCAGCAGAACCGGTGATGAAGATACGTGCCATGGCAGTACCTCGCAGAAGAAAGCTCCGGGCCTTGCCCGATGGATGGGATTCCGGTGGCAGCACACCCACCTTAGGCGCGATACTGCCGCGCCAAAGATGGGCCCCCAGATCCAGGCTAATTAGTTAGATCTGGGCCACCCGCCATGGGGGACCCAAACAGTCGTGTTCGTGTTGCGAAAAAGCAAGAAGGGCCACCTGCCGTTGACACGTTTAGGCCAACCATATTTAAATCTAGTCAATTTAGAGGTGCTAAGTGGAATTTTTCGAACGTGGGTATACAGCGCTTGTAGTGTTTATCGCGCTTTCTGTTGCCGCTCCTGCCCTATCAGTCGCGCAGCACGCTGACTCACCTCTCGATCACCTAGCTGCACAGATGATCGGGGCTGATAGAGCAAACATCTCTCCAGCAAACGAGCCGCATACGACCGCACCTCAGCCCAGCGCTCGCGACGCACAACAGGCCTCATCGAATCCGAATGCGTCGG
>JAGWNX010000114.1 GCA_028872955.1 Acidobacteriota bacterium | reverse complement strand
AGGTTCCGGCGCGTTGGATTCGACAGCGAGCGCGGGCGCTGCGGTCGGCAGAGGCTGCACCATCACAGGCTGTTGTGGCGCAGGCAGCGCAGCATAAGACTCTGCGGCAGGGATGGCTACCGGCTCTCGCAGCGTCGCCATTATTTGCTGCGACAGCGGCCGCAGGACGAACCACACCAGCAGCAGACCACAGGCACCGACGGCAAGACTGCGCGCCAGGCCCGGCTGTGCGACAGACAGCGCGTGCAGTGCCTCCATCGCGCGATCCATCACAGGGGCGCGCATCGCTGGCGTGTTCGAGCTGAAGCTGACATTCTGCAGCACCACCTGGTCGCCACGCTTGGCATCGAATCCCACCGCAGCCTGTGCCAGCTCCTCCATGCGACGCATCTCATCCGCGCTACGTGGCTTCCAAACGATCTGCTGCAGTTTGCCGTTACCCTCCAGGCTGGCACGATCGTTGATGACCACGGCTGCCGTCACTCGCCGTACGCGGCCCGGGCCCTCCTCCGAGTGGGTCAAGTGCTTGCTCACCGCATACGTTCCATTCTCCTGGCGCAAGCTTTGCTCGGGCGCTGCACCCTGTGGATACACTGGCAGTGCCTGCTTCTGGAGCAGCGGTGGTGTGCCTGGTGCCGCTGCAGCCTGCGACCCCGCAACAGAGCCCACCGGCGCCGGCGTTGGAGAGTTACTCGCCGTGCCAGGCACGCCTTCGGCCTTCGCAGGAATGCCTGAGGTCTGCTCGTTCTTCTGCATCTGCACTGGAGCAACCTGATTCGGATCGTAGACCTCATCCATGTGCTCTTCCGCACCCTGGTCATAGCTCACGCTCACGGTCGCTCGCACGTTGTCACGGCCCGCCAATGGCTCCAGCACCTGCACCAGCTTCGCCTCCATCGCCTGCTCCACATCCGCAGCGGCGGCATCTCGACTGCGCGGCTTCAGGTCAACACGCCCATCCGCATCCACCAGAGTCACCTGATCCGGTGAGAGATTATCGACGGCTCCGGCAACAAGGCTGCGAATCGCCTCCACCTGGTCCGGCGCCATAGCAGCTCGCTTCAGCTTCAGCACCACAGAGGCCTTCGCCGGATGCTCCTGCTGCGTAAACAGGCTCTGCTCCGGCAGCACCAGATGCACCCGTGCGGAGCGCACCGCAGCGAGCGTCTCAATGGTGTGCTCCAACTCGCCCTCCATGGCACGCTGGTAGTTCACCTTCTCGTCAAACTCACTCCCTACCCAGTTGGGCTTGTCGAACAGTTCAAATCCCAGCCGCCCGCTCTGTGGCATGCCTTTTGCGGCAACCTCCATGCGAGCCTTGTCGAGCAGCTCGGCCGGCACCTGGATGCCGGTACCATCCTCCGTTAGCTGAGCAGGAATTCCTGCGGCAGCCAACTCCTGCGAGACCTGCTGCACATCCTTGCTCTCCAAACCGGTGAACAGCGTCTTCCAGTCGGTGCGCTGCCCCATCCACACCAGTCCAGCTGCTGCAGCTACGAGAAAGAGCGCCGAAACAAGGAGCCAGTTGCGTCGAGCCGGAGGCATAGCCTGCCAGCGTAGTCTTGCCGTCTCCCACATCTGTCGTGCCTGCTCCGTGGGGTTGTTCTCTGCTGCAGGTGCAACACGCTGCAGGCCCGGTTGCTGTACCAATTCCGCCATCGACCACCGCTCCCAATAAGGTCTGCCGCGAAGCCTTTCGCTGCCGTTAGAACTGCATGTTGATCATCTGTTGATAGGCCGCCACGGCCTTGTTCCGTACCTGCAGTGCAAGCTCAAACGACATGTCTGCCTTCTGCGTCGCGATCATCGCATCGTGGATGTCCACGCCACTGCCGCTCATCACACCCGTAACTGCCGCGGTCGCCTGCTTGTCCAGCGCGTTCGTCTGCGCAACGATCGAGCGCATCAGCCCTTCGAACGGCACAGCCCCATTGCCCGTGGAATCCGTCCCACTCGCGGTCGGCTGCAAGGCACCAAACACGCCGCCTACGCTCTGCATCAACCCTGCCATATCTCCCTGAAATCCGGTCATCGCCTCCTCCTCTCACGCACGTTCCTTACTTCGCAATATCCAACGAGGCAGAGACCATGCCTTTCTCAGCCTGCACTGCCGATGCATTCAACCCATAGGCTCTTGAGGCACCCATCAGGTCCACCATCTCAGTCAGCGGACTGATGTCGGGATACTGCACGTATCCGTCTTTATCCGCCTCTGGATTCTGTGGCTCGAAGCGGCGCAACGGAGCACTTTTGTCTGTAATCACTCCCGTTACAGACACACCGCCAGGCACGCTTGCTGCATCACTGCCGGCACCACTCGTCAGGGTCATCATTCCCGGCAGCGACGCCATCGGCGTAACTCCCCCCGCGCTCATGCCAGTCATCTGCGACAGCATCGACTGACCGAAGCTGGTGCTATCGTTGCTTGCAAAGACGACATGGTGTCGCTGGTAGGGTGTTCCATCCGCAGTGCGACTTGTCTCCGCATTGGCCATGTTGCTGGCCACGACCTCAGCGCGTACCCGCTCGGCCTTCAAGGCAGAGCCGCTTACGTCCATCATGCCAAACAGGTTCATGCTACTTCGCCTCCGCATGAATCGCGCTCATCACCCGGGTGAACTCGCTCCTCAACACCGTGACGCCAAACCGAAACTGAAGCTGTTCCTTCGCCAGTTGCATGGACTCGCGGTCCATGGAGACGTTGTTGCCATCTGGCCGCGACACCAGACCGTCTACAGCAGAGACGTTTGGTGTCAGCGGAGCATCCAGCGGGGCCTGCATCGCGCGCATCATCTCCTGCTCAAAGTTGAAGCCCTGCGTGCGATAGCCTGGCGTATCCACGTTGGCCATGTTGCCTGCGGTCAACTTCAACTCCGCACTGGTCATGTCCAGGTAGCGGCTCACTGCATCGCTCAATCCTGTCGTCACCTGCATGATCAACCTCCGTGCCTACTGGCGATGCACGCCGCCAACCAAAAGAAAGCGCTCTCGAATGAGAGCGCTCTAAGACCTGCTTGCCTTGGAATGCTGCAGCGCATGGCACGCTACAACCTCGTAGCCCGTCGCAGTCGAATCTCCTCCGGGGTAATCTCTGGGCGTGCGGCGCATAGGATGGTAGCTCGCTCCAACACGTGCATGAGCTCCCGCACATTACCTGGCCAGTGGTACTCGCCCAGCCTGGCCAGCGCCTCAGGTGCCAGTCGCTTGCGCGGTGCAACCTGTCCCATCTGCTCCAGAAAGCTTTCCGCCAGCAGCGGCAGGTCTTCCAATCGTTCGCGCAGGGGCGGCACCTCTACCGGAAAGACCGCCAGGCGGTGATACAGGTCCAGCCGGAAGCTGCCCTCGGACGCGCGCTTTTCCAGCGGCTGATGTGTCGCTGCAATCACGCGGACATCCACGCGAACCGTGTCATTGTCGCCCACGCGCTGCAGCTCTCCACTCTCCAGAAACCGCAACATCTTTGCCTGGAGCGCCAGTGGCATCTCGCCAATCTCATCCAGGAATAGCGTGCCGCCGTCTGCCGCTTCAATGCGCCCGGTGCGCGACTGCACAGCGCCTGTGAAGGCTCCTCGGGTGTGCCCGAAGAGCTCCGCCTCCAGCAGTGCTTCGGGAATCGCCGCGCAGTTGAGCACCACAAACGGCCGGCTGGCACGCATACTGAGCCGATGCAGCGCGCGCGCCACCACCTCCTTGCCCGTGCCGGTCTCGCCCTCGATCAGAACCGTGGTGGATCGCGGTGCCACCATTCGAATCAGTCGCGCCAGCTCCTGCATCGGTGCGCTGGCACCGATCATCTCCGGCAGCATCCACATCTCGGAGAGTCCGGAGCCCAACCCGCCGGCCAGCACGTCGCGCCGATCCAACTGCTCGCGCGCACTGCCCCCAGTGATTGCAGCCTCTCGACTCGTTCCAACACTGCTGCCAGCTAGCGTGCGCGATACCTCAGTCATGCGAACCGTCGGCGGAATCGTGCCCGGGGCAGCAGCCCATGCAGCCGTATCCGCCGGGCTGCATTGTGCCTCGCGCAGCGCCAGCAACAGCTCGTTACGACGTGGGCTGCGGCTTGCCCCACCGGCTTCAGAGCCATCCACACGCAACAGCTCCAGCATCGGATACATCTGCAGAATCTGCCCGGCAAACTCGGTCACCTCAAGATCCGGCAACCAGGTATCCAGCAGAATCGCCTCCGGGCGCAACGTCTCCAGATGTGCCATCGCCTCAGCGCCGCCACCTGCCTCGCGCACCTGCCAGCGCAACCCTTTCAGGCGGCTCGCCAGCCGCTGGCGCAGACCAACATCGGCGCTTGCCAGCACGACCGTTCGAATCGCCACCTGTTCCGTCATGTTCGCTGTCGTACTCATCGTGAACTCCCCTTCCCAACCTGGTTGGCGTCGCTGGTCTCGGCCCTCAGCCGGCGCACCGCAAGGGACGCCTGCACCAGTTCGCGCATCGCTTCAACGGAGGCATTCAAGCGTCGGCACTCGCGAATACTCTCCTGCATGGCGCTCTGCATGGTCGCCACATCGTCGCGCAACACAGCCAGCTCCAGTCGGCAACGCAATACCGTCAAGGGCTGACACATGTCGTGCAGCACACTCTCAATACTTGCCATGGCATCATTGGCCTCAGCCGGCCCCGTCCGCTGTTGTCTCACTGCAGTGAGCTGCGTCATGCGCGCACCCCCTCGCATACCGTGGAGACTGTCAGCAGGGGTGTCGTTGCCCTGGGCGAGCGCCGCACCGGCGCCATACGATAGCCGGCACCCCGTACCGTCTCGATCGCCGACCTGTGCGCCTCCGGACACGCCTCCTGCAGCTTGCGGCGCAGATAGTTCACATACACGTCCACCACGTTGGTGTTCGTCTCCGGCGACATATGCCACACATCGCGCAGCAGTTCGGCCCGGGTGCAGCAGCGGCCACTGCGCAGCATCAGAAACTCCAGCAGCTGGAACTCCTTCACCGTCAGCTCCACGGCGCGTCCCTCGCGCATCACCTTGCGCTCCATGCGATGCAGTGAGATGCCACCGTGGCGCAGCATCGGGTCTGCGGAGCACTCCCGCCGTCGCAACAGCGCACGGCAGCGCGCCGTCAGCTCGTAGAAGCTGAAGGGCTTCAGCAGGCAGTCATCCGCGCCAAGGTTTAGGCATTTCACCCGTTCCTCCACGCCACTGCGTCCGGTCAGCACCAGCACCGCAGTACCGGCCAGCTGAT
>JAGWNX010000053.1 GCA_028872955.1 Acidobacteriota bacterium | reverse complement strand
CAGTTCTACTTCCGCACGACGGACGTGACGGGCTCTGCGAAGCTGCCAGCGGGCACGGAGATGGTGATGCCTGGCGACAACGTTGCGCTGGAAGTGACGCTGCACACGCCGGTGGCGATGGAGAAGGGCCTGCGCTTCGCGATCCGCGAGGGCGGCCGTACCGTCGGCGCTGGTACCATCAGCGAGATCATCAAGTAACGCTGCTAACTAATCACGAGGGTTGCCGGTTGGTCGAGAGGTTGATCGCCGGCAACGACTCCAAACGATCTTTGATTGGAAGTGACTGATATGGCTGGACAGAGAATTCGAATCCGTTTGAAGGCGTATGACTACCGGGTACTGGATACGTCGACGGGCGAGATCGTAGAGACGGCAAAGCGCACGGGTGCGCAGGTTGCGGGGCCCATTCCCTTGCCGACGATGAAGAACAAGTACTGCGTGCTGCGCTCCCCCCACGTCGACAAGAAGTCGCGCGAGGCCTTCGAGATTCGCACGCACAAGCGGCTGATCGACATCCTGGAGCCCACGCAGCAGACGGTAGATGCGCTGATGAAGCTGGACCTTCCGGCTGGCGTGGACGTAGAGATCAAGACGGTTCAGAAGTAACGATTGCCCGGGGCAGTCGCGATGGATGAAGCAGCACCGGCAGTGCCCGCCGTGGAGTGGGCATGATGAGGAAAGGAAACGGCAATGTCAGTATCAGGAATTCTCGGTAAGAAGATCGGCATGACGCAGATCTTTGATGAGCGTGGCGATGTGCACCCGGTTACGGTGATCAAAGCTGGGCCATGCGTGATCACGCAGATCAAGACCATGGCGAAGGACGGCTACGAGGCCGCCCAGATTGGCTACGTGGACTTTGTGAAGGCCTCCAAGGTCAACAAGGCGATGACCGGGCACTTTGCCAAGTCGAATGTGCCACCGACGCGCGTATTGAAGGAAGTTGCCCTGGAGTCGACCCGCAATGAGGCCGGCGAGAGTGTGGTGACGGCGAAGGCTGGCGACCGCATTCTGGTGGACATCTTCAACGAGGAGAAGTTCGTTGACATCATCGGAACGTCGAAGGGCCGCGGCTTTGCCGGTGTCGTCCGTCGTCACCGCTTTGGTGGTGGTCCGAAGTCGCACGGCCACATGTTCCAGATCCAGGGTTCGATCGGCGCGTCTTCGTTCCCGTCCCGCGTCTTCCCAGGGCAGCGCATGCCGGGCCACATGGGCGATGCCCAGGTGACGGTACGCAACCTGCGGATCCGTGGCATCGACGTCGAGGACAATCTGCTGCTGGTTGAGGGCGCTGTGCCTGGTCCGCGCGATGGCTTCGTTCTGGTATCGAAGGCAACCGCTCCGCCGCGTGAACGTCGTGGCTTTGCCGGTGAGGCGACCAAGGACGCTCTGAAGGCTTCGAAGAAGGCTTCCGCCAAGAAGAAGTAGCTGAGTACGCCTGAGGAAGATGGGCGTAGAGTTCGGTGAATCAAGTTCGGATTGCTGCTCCGGGGAGCAGGGATCGAAGAGAGAAGAAAGATGGCAAACATCAATGTAGTGAATCTCGGCGGGGCCAAGGTGGGCGAGGTAGAACTCGCCGATGAGATCTTCGCCAGCGAGATCAATGAGGCGCTCCTGTGGGAGTCTGTCAAGCACTACCGGGCTGCCCTGCGTCAGGGTACGCACGCCACGAAGAATCGCAAGCTCGTCTCTGGCTCGGGTAAGAAGCTGTGGAAGCAAAAGGGCACCGGCCGCGCTCGCGTGGGCTCCATCCGCACGCCGCTCTGGCGTGGCGGCGGTACGGTTCACGGACCCCAGCCGCGCAGCTACGAGTACTCCTTCCCGCAGAAGAAGCTGATGGGTGCCCTGCGCTCTGCCCTGGCTGCGAAGCTGGCTGATGGCAAGCTCACGATCGTCGACAGCCTTGAGGTTGCCGAGACGAAGACGAAGCTGTACCGGACGGCACTCGACAAGCTCCAGGCTGGCAAGACGACCTTGTTGGTGGAGAGCTCGCGCAACCTGACGGAGAAGCTTTACCTGGGCTCGCGCAATCTCGACGGTGTCGAGCTGGTGCTTAGCTCTGAGGTTCACCCCTACGACCTGCTCCGTTATGAGCATGCCGTCCTCTCCAAGGCTGCGCTCGAGGCGCTGCAGGAGACGCTCAAGAAGTACGTCTCCAAGCGTGCCCAGAAGGAGGTTGCATAATGCCGACCCTCTATACCGTAATTCGTCGCCCCCTCATCACGGAGAAGGGCCTGGGCGTCAAAGAGACCCAGAACACGCTGGTCTTTGAGGTGGCTCCTGACGCGACCAAGACCGAGGTCAAGCAGGCGGTTGAGAGCCTGTTCAAGGTAAAGGTCCAGGGCGTCCGTACTGCCAGTGTTGAGGGCAAGCTGCGCCGCCGTGGTCGCTACGCCGGCTATCGTCCGGACTGGAAGAAGGCTTATGTTCGCCTGAAGGATGGCGAAAAGATGCCGGAGTACCTGGACAGCCTCTAGTCCGAAGCTGCAATACAGGCTGGAACAAGAACTAAGTCTCTGAGATTGCCGAGACGAGAAGAACAGGCAAGGAACAAAGAAGATGCCGATTAAGCCATTTCGCCCGACTACCCCTTCGCAGCGCTTTGCGACCAAGCTCGTCAACGACGACATCACGACGGACAAGCCGCATAAGCCACTGCTCGCGGTGAAGCAGCGCACCGGCGGCCGCAACAGCACAGGCGCGCTGACGATGCGTC
Organism: Acidobacteriota bacterium; assembly: GCA_028872955.1. Classification (GTDB taxonomy): domain Bacteria; phylum Acidobacteriota; class Terriglobia; order Terriglobales; family Acidobacteriaceae; genus Edaphobacter. Next base: position 25,811 of record JAGWNX010000053.1, on the reverse strand, counting down.
ACCATGGCGGCGGCCACAAGCAGAAGCTGCGCATTGTGGACTTCAAGCGCGACAAGTTCGGCGTGCCGGGCAAGGTTGCCACCATCGAGTACGATCCAAACCGCAGCTCGCGTATCGCGCTCATCCACTATGCAGACGGTGAGAAGCGCTACATCATTCAGCCGGTGGGCCTGACGGTCGGCCAGTCGGTGATGAGCGGCCCGGATGCGGACATCCTGGTAGGGAATGCGTTGCCCCTGCGCAGCATTCCAGCCGGCACGACGGTCCACAACATCGAGCTGCGGCCCGGCAAGGGCGCGCAGATGGCTCGCTCCGCAGGTGCCTCTGTGCAGTTGGTGGCCAAGGAGGGTGAGTACGCCCTGCTGAAGCTGCCCTCCGGTGAGACCCGCAAGGTTCTGGTGGACTGCATGGCCACGGTCGGCCAGGTAGGCAACACCGACCACGAGAATGTGACGATCGGCAAGGCCGGCCGCAACCGCTGGAAGGGTATTCGCCCGACCAACCGCGGCGTCTCGATGAACCCGGTCGACCACCCACATGGTGGTGGTGAGGGTAAGACCTCGGGCGGCCGACATCCTGTGACGCCCTGGGGCCAGCCGACGCGCGGTTACAAGACCCGCAACAACAAGCGCACGGACGTCTTCATCGTCAAGCGCCGCAACAAGTAGGCACCGGGCTTCAAAGCAACACCAAGTCTCAGGTTCTGAGATTCGTAGTATCGAGCACCGTAACAGAGAAAGTTGGAGCGTAGCACATGTCCCGTTCAGCCAAGAAAGGCCCCTTCATCGACGAGCACCTCATGACCAAGATCACGGCCATGAATCAGGTCAACGACAAGAAGGTTCTTCGTACCTGGTCGCGCCGGTCCACGATTCACCCGGACTTCGTCGGTCACACCATTGCCGTGCACAACGGCCGCAAGTTCATCCCGGTGTATGTGACGGAGAACATGGTCGGTCATAAGCTGGGCGAGTTTTCGGCGACGCGTACCTTCAAGGGGCACGCTGCCAAGGCCAGCGAGCAGTCGGCAAAGGCGAAGTAACAGGCAGGAGTTTTGCCGGTTCTGGCCGCAGAGATGCCAGACCGCAGCATGATTTGAAGGACTACGATTATGGCAAAGGTAGCAGCACCGATGACACAGGAGTTTCGCGCTGAGGCACGCTTCCAGCGCACCAGCCCGCAGAAGGCAAAGCTTGTGCTGGATCTGATCAAGGGCCAGCGCGTCGAGCAGGCCCTGAATACCGTTCACTTCAGCACCAAGCGGATCGCCCCGGTGGTCGAGAAGGTTCTGCGTTCTGCGATTCAGAATGCAACCTATCTCAGCCAGGAACAGGGTCTCGACGTGGATGTCGATAACCTGTACGTGAAGACCGCGGTGGCCAACGAAGGCCCGCGCATGAAGCGCATTCGCCCTGCCCCGATGGGTCGTGCGTACCGCTATCAGCGTCGCCTCGCGCACATCATCGTCACGGTAGCGGAGAAGAAGGCCGCTGGAGTGGCATCGGAGACCGAAACCGCGCCGGCGAAGCCGGCAGCGCGCAAGGCCGCCAAGAAGGGTGCCGCCAAGAAGGCGTAAATTCAGCGCCCTCAAGGTAGCCGGTTTCTTGTAAACTTAGAGTTTTGAATGACTGCCCTCCGGCTCAACCGGATTAGGGCCGGAGCAAAGGGAAGCTATGGGACAGAAAGTCCATCCGTATGGGTTTCGCCTCGGGGTGAACAAGCCGTGGAAGTCGCGCTGGTTTGTGGAGCGCGGCTATGACAAGCTGCTGGTTGAAGACGTCAAGCTGAAGGCTGAGCTGCGCGAGAAGCTGAAGGCCGCGGGCGTGAGCTCGGTTGAGGTTGAGCGTCCGGGCAACAAGCTGCGTCTCATCATCCGCACGGCGCGTCCGGGCATCATCATCGGCCGCAAGGGTGCCGAGATTGACAAGCTCAAGGCCGACATCCAGAAGCGCAGCAACCGCGAGGTGTTCATTGACATCCTGGAAGTGAACAAGCCTGAGCTGGATGCGCAGCTGGTGGCGGAGAACATCGCGCTGCAGTTGGAGAAGCGCGTCAGCTTCCGTCGCGCCATGCGCAAGTCGGTTGACTCGGCCCTGCGCTTTGGTTGCAAGGGCATCAAGGTTCGCGTCTCGGGCCGCCTGAACGGAAACGAGATCGCGCGCTCGGAGTGGTATCTGCAGGGTCGTCTGCCGCTGCACACGCTGCGTGCTGACATTGACTACGGCTTTGCCGAGGCTCGGACCACCTATGGCGTTATCGGCGTCAAGACCTGGGTCTACCGCGGCGATATCTACGAGCAGCGCCGCCGTCGCGACCAGGGTGTTCCGACGACTGCATTTGCGTCCTAAGCTTTTCCCGGTCATGCCGGAGTTCGCCAGGAGCCGGTCTCCTGAGAGTGTAAAGAGGGTTTTCTCATGTTACTGCCAAAGAAGGTCAAGTATCGCAAGCAGCAGCGCGGCCGCATGTGCGGCAAGGCGTGGCGTGGCTCCGATCTTTCGTTCGGCGACTACGGCCTGAAGGTCGTGGAGTGCGGCTACATCACCGATCGTCAGATCGAGGCAAGCCGCATCGCGATGACGCGTTTCATCAAGCGTGGCGGCAAGGTGTGGCTGCGTCTGTTCCCGGACAAGCCCATCACCAAGAAGCCCGCTGAGACTCGTATGGGTAAGGGCAAGGGCGCGCCGGATCACTGGGTTGCCGTCGTTCGTCCGGGCAAGATTCTGTTCGAGATGGAAGGCGTCGCACCGGATCTCGCCCGTGAGGCGATGCGTCTGGCGGCTCACAAGCTGCCGTTGAAGACGACGTTCGTCATGCGTCACGACGTGCAGACGGCTGTTGCAGCCAAGTAAGCCAGCCTCGACAGGCAAGACCGTCAGGCAAAGCAAGATTTCGTTAGTAAGGAACAATCATGGAACTCGAAAAGATCCGCACTTTTAGCGATGAAGAGCTCGTCAAGCAGCAGGCTAGTGCAGCCGAGCAGATCTTCCGCATCCGCTTCCAGAAGAGCCTCGGCAACGTCGAGGGGCTGAAGAAGCTGCGTTCGCTCAAGCTCGACATCGCCCGCATCAAGACCGAGGCGCGGCAGCGCCAGATCGACGCAGAGAAGGCAGCAAACCCCGTCGTCGCTAACGTTGCCCCAGCCAAGAGCACCCGCACCGCGCGCAAGAAGGCGCAGAAGGCATAACCATGGCAGAGACTGTGAACACTCCCGCGGCCGAGACCAAGGCCACCCATCGCAACGAGAAGGTCGGCATCGTGGTTTCGACCAAGATGCAGAAGACGATCGTGGTTGAGATCGAGATGCGCAAGGCGCACCCGAAGTACAAGCGTGTGCTGAAGTTCAACAAAAAGTTCTACGCACACGATGAGCAGAACTCAGCCCGTGTGGGCGATGTGGTCCGCATTCGCGAGGCGCGTCCTCTCTCGAAGCTGAAGCGCTGGGCTCTGGAAGAGATTGTTCGTCGCTCTTCGCTGGCGCAGCTTGCCGATGTCCAGGAGCTTCCTGTCGAAGCCAAGTAGCACCGGCTCTCGCACGCCGTAGGATTCAGACCTATGGGGTTTGCCCCAGGGCCCACAGATCAGGAGAAGAACGATGTCTGTACAAATGAGAACCATCCTCGAGGTGGCGGATAACTCCGGAGCGCGCAAGCTGCAGGTCATCCTGCCGCTTGGTGGCGGCCTGGGGAAGAAGGCTGGTCTTGGGGATATCGTCACCGCTGCGGTGAAGGAAGCCTCCCCCGATGGCACGGTCAAGAAGGGCAAGGTCGTCAAGGCGGTGATTGTCCGCACGCGCAAGGAGTATCGCCGTCGCGACGGAACGTACATCCGCTTTGACCAGAATGCAGCGGTCGTCATCAACGATGCGATGGAGCCGGTAGGCACGCGCGTCTTCGGGCCGGTCGCCCGTGAGCTTCGCGAGAAGAAGTTCCTGAAGATTGTCTCGCTCGCGCCTGAGGTCATCTAGCCGTTCCCGGCGAGGCCGTTGCAGGCCGACGAACGGGCGTAGCTGAGAGATAGATTGCAGTATGACGCGGATTCCGGCTCCGACAGATCGCCGAGGGGAAAGAAGTCACCATGGCAGGAATGAAGATTAAGCGCAACGACCGCGTTGAAGTGATTGCGGGCAAAGACAAGGGTAAGCAGGGTCGCGTCCTTCGCGTGATCGCCGATAAGAACCGCCTTCTGGTTGAGGGCGTGATGATCGTGAAGAAGCACGTGAAGCCCAACCCGCAGCAGAACATCAAGGGTGGTATCGCCGAGCAGGAAGCGACCATTCACGCATCGAACGTGATGTTGCTGGATGCGGATGGCAAGAAGACGCGGGTCGGTTACGCGGTCGAGGGTGGCAAGAAGGTCCGGGTCTCGAAGGCCAGCGGCACCAACATCCCCGAGAAGAAGCGCTAAGCGCAGTACGGCAACAACGGAGCACCCCACGAAACGGTATACGGGCAGCGTCCCACCCCGGCACCGTGGAGAAAGAGAAGGCTGAACATGGCAGCACGATTTAAGCAGAAGTACGATACGGAGATTCGTTCCGCTCTCGCCAAGGAGCTGAACATCACCAACGCGATGGCGATTCCCAAGCTGGAGAAGATTGTCATCAATATGGGCCTTGGCGAAGCAACGCAGAACGTCAAGATCATCGATCCGCTCCTGGCCGACCTGGCTGCAATCTCCGGCCAGAAGCCAGTCACGACCAAGGCGAAGAAGTCGATCGCCGCCTTCAAGGTTCGCGAGGGCATGCCGATTGGCGCGATGGTGACGCTGCGTGGCGAGAAGATGTACGAGTTTCTCGATCGCCTGATCTCGATAGCACTGCCGCGCGTGCGTGACTTCCGTGGCGTGTCGTCCAAGAGCTTTGATGGCCGCGGCAACTACACCCTGGGTCTGCGCGACCAGATCATCTTCGCCGAGATCGACTACGCGAAGGTAGACAAGATCAAGGGCATGAACGTGACGATTGTGACGACGGCCCAGGATGATAACGGTGCACGGGCTCTGCTGCGTGCCTTCGGTATGCCGTTCCGCGCCGGAGCTTAATCGGGCGGCATCGCCTGCAGGTTGAACAGGAAGATAGAGAGTAAAACATGTCTACTACAGCAAAAAGCGTCAAGGATGCAAAGACCCCCAAGTTCAAGTCGCGGCAGCACAACCGGTGCCAGCTTTGCGGACGGCCTCGCGCCTTCCTGCGTAAGTTTGGCGTCTGCCGTCTGTGCTTCCGTAACCTTGCCCTCAAGGGTGAGATTCCGGGCGTAGTCAAGTCCAGCTGGTAGGTTGTACACTATACGCTGATTGTTTCCGCGCGTAGCACTCTACGCGATCCCTTCAGAGACCTTCTTCCCGCTCCAGGGCAGCTGCAGTCTGAAGGCTTACCCAGAACGAAGCACTCCCGCTGGTTCTTGCAGGGCACCCCTGCGAGCGAACGGGGAGTGAAGGAGATGGAATGAATTTTACCGATCCAGTAGCAGACTTTCTGACCCGCATCCGCAACTCCATCCGCGCACGCCACCAGAAGCTCGACGTCCCGGCCTCCAAGCTGAAGGCAGAGATCGCCCGCATCCTGAAGGAAGAGGGCTATATCGCGAACTTCAAGGCGACCGAGGAGAACGGCCAGAAGGTGCTGCGTGTGTATCTGAAGTACGGTCCGAACAACGAGGCCGTGATTCGTGATCTGCAGCGCGTCTCGCGTCCGGGCTGCCGCGTCTACCTTGGCCGCGATGAGATTCGTCGCGTGCAGGGCGGTCTGGGCATCTCGATCATGACCACGCCGAAGGGTGTGATGACCGGTCGTCAGGCGCGCCGCGAGGGCGTCGGCGGCGAGGTTCTCTGCGAGGTCTGGTAGTGCTTTGCGGCCGACGGCGCATGCTGTCGGCCGCCACAACGTATGTCCCTGCGGAGACGTTCCGCCGGCTGCAGTGGAACAGGCGCAGAGCCTGGGACTCGCAAGCCAAGCAAAGGTAGATTCAAATGTCTCGTATTGGAAAGAAGCCTATTGCACTGCCCGCCGGCGTGAAGTACACGGTGAATGGCAACACGGTTCTGGTGGAAGGCCCCAAGGGCAAGGTGAACGCACTGCTGCCGACCGGTATCACCCTGGTGCAGAAGGATGGCCAGCTGATCGCCGAGCGCGAGAGCGACAAGGTGGCGGCGTTCCACGGGCTGGCGCGCGCTCTGGTCTTCAACGCCGTCACGGGTGTCACCACTGGCTGGACGAAGGAGCTGGACATCGTCGGCATTGGTTATCGTGCTGAGATGAAGGGCAAGGGCACGGTGGTGTTTACGCTGGGCTACTCGCACCCGATCGAGTTCCCGCTGCCGACCGGCATCGAGGTCGCGATCGACCCGAAGCAGACGCACCTGACGATCTCGGGCATTGATAAGCAGAAGGTAGGCCAGGTGGCCGCGGATATGCGTGCCCTCCGCAAGCCGGACCCCTACAAGAACAAGGGTGTTCGCTACACCGGCGAGAAGCTGAAGAAGAAGGTCGGTAAGACCGGCGCCAAGTAACCCGCGGCTCGGCAGCCTGATAACAGGTTGCCGGGCATGCGCACAGTTCAACCCGAACGTCGCCAGCACTCTGGTGACGCTACTAGGAAGGAAAGAGACCTATGATTACTCCGCGTCAGCGCAATGTGATCCGCAAGCGCGTCCACACGCGTATCCGCGAGAAGCTCTCCGGCACCCCGGAGCGTCCGCGCCTCAACGTCTATCGCTCGTTGAACCACATCTACACGCAGCTGATCGACGATCTGAATGGCGTGACGCTCGTCTCCGCATCGTCGATGGCGAAGAAGGGCGAGGCCCAGAGCAATGGTGGCAACGTCGAGGCGGCCCGCCAGGTTGGCAAGCTGATCGCCGAGCGTGCCCAGGCCAAGGGCATCAAGAAGGTGGTCTTCGACCGTGGTGGTTATCTGTATCACGGCCGCGTGAAGGCCCTCGCCGAAGCTGCCCGCGAAGCGGGACTCGAATTCTAAGGTTTCCCCGGCACCTCTGAGGAGGATGCCAGAAAGCTGGATAGGACACTTATGGCAACGAAGAAGAAGATCGACGCGGGCCGGCTGAACCTCAAGGACGAGGTTGTCGCGATCAATCGCGTCACGAAGGTCGTCAAGGGCGGCAAGAATATGTCGTTTGCGGCGCTGGTGGTGGTGGGAGACCCCGGTGAGGGTGTCGTTGGCTACGGCTCGGGCAAGGCCAAGGAGGTTCCGCAGGCCATTCGCAAGGGCATCGAGGCCGCAAAGAAGAACCTGCACAAGGTGAATCTGACCGAGACCAGCATTCCGCATCAGGTACTGGGCCACTTTGGCGCAGGCCAGGTGATGCTGAAGCCGGCTCCGGAAGGTACGGGCGTCATCGCCGGCAAGACGGTGCGTGCTGTGATGACCGCCGCTGGAGTGCAGAATGTGCTCACCAAGAGCCTTGGCACGGCGAACCCGCACAACGTTATCAAGGCCACGTTCGACGCGCTGTATCAGCTTCGCGACAAGGCTGAGGTCGCCGCTCTGCGCGGCAAGGATGTCGGAGAGCTGTAAGCTCCGGCCTGCTTCCCGGGCGGCATGATCGTCCGGAGTTGAAGAATTTTAGGAGTTCTGGTCCCATGGCAACGAACAACATCAGCAAGATTAAGCTGCAGTACTTCCGTTCGCAGATCTGCACGCCGGAGAAGCACAAGCTCGTCATCAAGGGCCTGGGCTTCACGCGTTTGAATCAGATCGTTGAGCGCGAGGACACCCCGTCGATCCGTGGTATGGTCGCGAAGGTGCCGCACCTGGTCCGCGTCGTCGAGTAGTGCGTTTCGCACGGCTTAGAGTCACAGCCTGCTGTCGGCAGGCCTCCACATGCGAGTCGCGTCTCCCGGGTGAGGCGTGGCGTTGAGCGAGGAATCAATGGCAATTCGTAATCTCTCTAATCTGCAGGCGCCGAAGAAGGCGAACGAGAAGAAGAAGCGTGTCGGTCGCGGTATGGGTTCCGGCATGGGTAAGACCTCGACGCGTGGCCACAAGGGCCAGGGTTCGCGTTCGGGCTCCAGCCTGATGCGCGGCTTTGAGGGCGGCCAGATGCCGCTGCACCGCCGCCTGCCCAAGCGCGGCTTCACGAACATCTTCCGCGTCGAGTACCAGGTGCTCGGCCTGGATCGCATCTCGGAAGTGGTTGCGGCAGACGCGGCCAATGCTGACCTGACGCTGGACCGCATCATCGCGCTGGGCCTGCTGCGCAAGAAGAATGCGCTGCTGAAGGTGCTGGCAAACGGCGAGATCAAGAGCGCGGTCAAGGTGCATGCGCACAAGTTCTCTGCAGCTGCCAAGGAAGCGATCGAGAAGGCCGGCGGCCAGGCGATCGTCATCGCGTAGTCTCGCGGCCCGCAGTGCACTCGCACTCCGGGCCGCAACCGCAGTATCCTGTAGCCCATGGTCGTCCCCAAGGTGCCTCGGCACTGCGAGAGACGATAGCCTGCAGCAAGCAAGGTTCGAGGTCCTCCATCGATGTTCGACAAGTTCGCCAACATCTTCCGTATTCCTGATCTGCGCAAGCGCGTCCTGTTTACGCTGGGCATGCTGGCTGTCTACCGGTTGGGTGGCCATATCCCCACGCCCGGAATCAACGCCGATATGCTGGCCCAGTTCTTCAACGCGAATGCCGGCTCGGCACTCGGCCTGGTGGATCTGTTCTCGGGCGGTAACCTGCGCAAGCTGACCATCTTCGCCCTGGGCATCATGCCGTACATCACGGCGTCGATCATCTTCCAGCTGCTGACTGTTATCTATGAGCCGCTGGCGAAGCTGCAGAAGGAAGGCGAACTGGGGCGCCGCAAGATCACGCAGTGGACCCGCTACGTCACCGTCCTGCTGGGCATCGTGCAGTCGTTCGCCATCTCGTTGACGCTGACGGCGACCTCGACCGGCTCGACCATGGTGACGATTCCTCGCGGAGCCTTCATTCCACTCTGCGTCCTCACGCTGACCGCCGGCACGGCGTTCATTATGTGGCTGGGTGAGCAGATTACCGACCGCGGAATCGGCAACGGTATGTCGCTGTTGATCTTCGCCGGCATTGTGGTGGGTCTGCCGCGCGGTATTGTGGACCTCTACGACAAGGCGAGCACCTCGGCCTGGGGTGCCTTGACGCCGATCATCCTGCTGCTGCTGGTGGTCGCCATGATCGCGGTTGTGGCGTTCATCGTCTTCGTGGAGCGCGCCGAGCGCCGTATTCCGGTGCAGTATGCTAAGCGTGTGGTTGGCCGCAAGATGATGGGCGGGCAGTCGACGCATCTGCCGCTGAAGGTGAACTCCGGCGGTGTGATGCCGGTCATCTTTGCCAGCTCGATTCTCTCGGCACCGCTGCTGGTGCAGGGCATGAGCTTCTTCGGCTCCGGCCCGTTGCGCGATACGCGCTTCTTTGGCCCGATCCTGCAGAACCTGGCGCCTGGTGAGCCGTGGTACGAGCTGATCTCCATGGTTGCCATCATCTTTTTCGCATACTTCTATATCTCCATCGTCTTCCGGCCGGATGATATTGCCGACAATATGCGCAAGTATGGCGGCTTCATTCCGGGTATCCGGCCGGGTAAGCGGACTGCGGATTTCATTAACGATGTGCTGACGCGCATTACGCTGGTGGGCGCGGTCTACCTGATTATTATCTCCATCATTCCAACGTTCCTCATCAGCGGCATTCACTTCAATCATCTGGTGCTGATCGGCAGCTTCTTCGACAAGTTGCCAACGTGGGTGACGAATGGCCTGGGCCTCAACTTCTACTTCGGTGGCACTTCACTGCTGATCGTGGTGGGCGTGGCGATGGATACGGTCAACCAGATCGAGTCGCAGCTGATTATGCGGCACTACGAAGGATTCTCGCCGAAGAGCGGCCGGATCCGCGGACGTCGCAGCTGGTAGTCGAACCCACGTGTCATAGCGCTGTACGCAACCTGATTCCGGACCACGACTTTGACGAGCTCTGCAACCCAATCCACTCCGGCCCCGGCAGCCATTACGTTTGTGCCCGGGCCGGTTCTGCTTCTCGGCGCTCCGGGTGTCGGTAAGGGCACGCAGGCGCAGCGTCTGATGGCTCAGTACGGCATTCCGCAGATCTCGACGGGCGATATTCTGCGTGCGAATATTGCCAAGGCAACCCCGCTGGGCAAGGCTGCCAAAGATCTGATTGACCAGGGCATTCTGGTCGCGGATGCGATTGTTCAGGATATGGTGGCGGACCGTCTCCAGCAGCCGGATACGGCAAACGGCTACATCCTGGATGGCTTTCCCCGTACGCTGGGCCAGGCGCACTGGCTGGATGAATATCTGGCACAGAGTGAAAGCGGCGTAAGTGTGTTGCCCGTGGTCGCTGTCAGCATCACGGCGGATTTCACCGAGCTGTTGCACCGGATTACGGGCCGCAGAACCTGCCCGGCCTGCAAGCGGATCTACAATGTTTACTCCAACCCGCCGCTGCGGGAAGGGCTGTGTGATGTGGAGCAGGCTGCCCTGGTGCAGCGTCCGGACGACTCCGAGAGTGTGTTTCTGGATCGGATGAAGACCTTTGAGGAGCAGACGGCTCCGGTGATTGAGCACTATCGCCATCAAGGCCGTTTCCGGCAGGTTCAGGGTGATCTGCCGGTTGAACAGGTCACGGCCGCGATCAACGCTGCACTCCGCGAGCTGCGCACGGCCTGAGGGGAGGTTCCACCGATGTCGATCATGTTGAAGTCGCAGGCTGAGATCGCCAAGATGCGTGCCTCGGGCATCCTGCTGCGGCAGGTGCATGATGCGATTGCGCCGCACGTGGTGCCGGGTGCCTCCACCATGGACCTGGAGCGCATCGCTGTTGCGAAGATTGCGGAGCTGGGGGCGAAGGCAGCCTTCAAGGGCTACCACGGGTATCCTGCCGCGCTGTGTACGTCGATCAACCAGGAGGTTGTCCACGGCATTCCCAGCGAGAAGCGGGTGCTGCAGGAGGGCGACGTGCTCTCGATCGACTGCGGGTGCATCCTGGACGGCTACTACTCCGATGCGGCTGTGACCTATGCCGTGGGCAAGATCAGCCCCCGTCACCAGCAGTTGCTGGAGGTGACGCAGGCGTCGCTGGAGGCGGCGATTGAGCAGGCGCAGGTGGGCAACCGCCTGGGTGATATCTCGCACGCGGTCCAGTCGGTCTGTGAGGCACAGGGCTTCGGCGTGGTGCGGGACTTTGTGGGGCACGGAATTGGCCGGGCGATGCACGAAGATCCGCAGGTCCCGAACTTTGGTCCTGCGGGGAAGGGTCCGCGACTGAAGGCCGGAATGGTGCTGGCGATTGAGCCGATGATCAACGCGGGCGGACCAGAGGTGCGTGTGCTGCCCGATGGCTGGACGGCGGTTACCGTGGATGGCAGCTACAGCGCCCACTTTGAGCATACGGTGGCGATTACCCGCGAGGGGCCGCTGGTGCTGACCCGCTAAGTGGGCTGGGACGGTTTTTTCGCCCTGACGGACGATTTCCCGTGCCGGAATCCCCTCAGCTTGCGCTAATATAGAAAGTGCTGCGCGCTGGCCGTTTTGCGCCTGGCATGGAGTTGTGCCCTGGTCACGGCTCCGAAGGAGAGAGTTTGTCGAAGGAAGATGCAATTGAAGTGATGGCAGTGGTCGTTGAGACGCTGCCGAACGCGATGTTCAAGGTCGAGCTTGAGAACAAGCATCAGGCCCTTGCGCACGTCTCTGGACGTATGCGCAAGAACTTCATTCGCATCCTCCCCGGCGACCGCGTAGCGATTGAGCTCAGCCCGTACGATCTCAATCGTGGCCGTATCGTCTACCGCTACAAGTAAGCGTTAGGCGCAGGTGGGGAGCCCGCCCCGCGTACTCGGGATACTCCGGCTGCTTCTGCGAAGATGCGTTTGCACTCTGGGGATGTCTGGCTTCGGCTGGACGGTTGTGGTCATGCGTTGCGCTGGATGTGCGTATGCCCGTTGCTGTATTGCGTATCCGTTGCCGGCCTGGTGTCGAGCAACAGTTTGAAGAGAAGGGAACTACCAATGAAGGTCCGCGCATCAGTCAAAAAGATCTGTGACAAGTGCAAGGTGATTCATCGCCGGGGCGTGGTTCGTGTGATCTGCGAAAACGCCAAGCACAAGCAGCGCCAGGGCTAAGCGGGGCGCGTTCGCGCTCGGCAGCACTGGAGTCAACCTTAACCTGCGGCCCCGGCGGGCTAGTTAGCCGAAGTCAAGGCTTGCGATGAACCCACCGGCCACCACCGCCAACCCTCACCCTGCCCTGCGGCGAAGCTGCCGGGCCTAGCGAAAAGGAACCTCATGGCACGTATTGCTGGAGTCGATGTCCCGAATAACAAGCAGGCGCGCATCGGACTCACATACATCTATGGTATCGGCGACTCGCGCGCTGCCAAGATCCTCGAGAAGGCGTCGATTGACCCCTTCGTGAAGATCGGCACGCTGGACGAGGATCAGCTGAACCGCATCCGTCACGTCATTGAAGCTGAAGGCCAGATTGAGGGCGATCTCCGCAAGGATCTGTCGCTCAACATCAAGCGCCTGATTGAGATTCAGTCCTATCGTGGTCTCCGCCACCGTCGCGGCCTGCCGGTCCGCGGTCAGCGCACCCACACTAACGCTCGCACCCGCAAAGGCCCGCGCAAGGGAACCGTTGCTGGTAAGAAGAAAGCGACGAAGTAAGCCATGGCCAAGACTCAGAATACGAAGGGTGCAGCAAAGCCCGGCAAGAACAAGAAGTTTAAGAAGCGGGAGCGGAAGAACGTTCCCTATGGACTGGTCTTCATCCAGGCTTCGTTCAACAACACCATCGTCACCATCACCGACCAGGTGGGCAACACGCTGTCGTGGAAGTCTTCGGGTTCGCTCGGCTTCCGTGGTTCGCGTAAGGGCACGCCGTTCGCAGCACAGCAGGCCGCGGTGAACGCTGCCAATGCTGCCCGCGATCACGGTCTGCGTTCAGTGGATGTGCGCGTCTCGGGCCCCGGTTCGGGTCGTGAGTCGGCGATCCGCGCGCTGGCCACCGCCGGTATCGAGGTGCGCTCCATCCGTGACGTTACGCCGATGCCGCACAACGGCTGCCGTCCGCCGAAGCGCCGCCGCGTTTGATGCGTCGCTGTTCGCTCTTTGCTCGCAGTCACCGGCCTGTTGCTGGCGGTGGCTGCGAGTGTTTCCACCCTATGTTTTACGGATCGCGAAGAAGCGCTCGCCGCGCGTAAAGCGATCGCCAACCGTAGTCAGGAGATAGCAAGTTATGGCACGTTACACAGGAGCCGTCTGCCGCCTTTGCCGCCGCGACGGTACCAAACTCTTCCTCAAGGGAGCCAAGTGCTTCAGCGAAAAGTGCCCCGTTGAGAAGCGCAACTTTCCCCCCGGCCAGCATGGCCAGTCCAAGAAGCAGAAGAAGGTTGTAGGCTATGGCCTGCAGCTGCGCGAGAAGCAGAAGGCCAAGCGCATCTACTTCACGCTGGAGACCCAGTTCCGCGCCTACTACGAGAAGGCCTCGCGCAAGACCGGTGTTACCGGCGACCTGCTGCTGCAGCAGTTGGAGACGCGTCTGGACAATGTTGCCTTCCGCATCGGCTTTGCCCTTAGCCGCCGTCAGGCGCGCCAGGTGGTCCGTCACGGCCACGTGCTGGTCAACGGCAAGAAGGTCAACATCCCGTCCTATCAGGTGAAGGTTGGCGACGAGATCTCGATCCGCGAAGGTTCCAAGACGCTGCCCGCCTTTGAAGAGGCGAAGAACTTTGCGGCGACGCAGAACTCCGTGCAGTGGATCGACATCAACCGCGACGCCCTGTCTGGAAAGATTCTTTCGCTGCCGAAGCGTGAGGACATCAACCTGCCGGTCAACGAGCAGCTGATCGTAGAACTGTACTCGAAGTAATCGCAGGCCGTAAGTCTGCAGTTCGTTGCTTTGGCAACGATGGCAGGCTTACGGCTGCTCCACTACAACCTGACTCGTAACCGAATCACCCGCCAGCTCGCAAAATGCATCGCGTCTAGGACGGATAAGGAGATACACCATGCTTTGGAGAGGTTTTCAGAAGCCCAAGCGCCTCGCAGTCGACAACGAGACTCTTACCGAGAAGTACGGCAAGTTTTCTGCGCAGCCGTTTGAGCGCGGCTTCGGCACGACCATCGGCAATGCACTGCGTCGCACGCTGCTCTCCTCGATTGAGGGCGCGGCGGTAACGGCGGTTCGGATTGAGGGCGTGCTGCACGAGTTCCAGTCCATCACCGGCGTGGTGGAAGATGCCACGGACATCATTCTGAACCTGAAGCAGATCCCGTTCAAGTTGAACGGCGAGGGTCCCAAGGCGCTGTATCTGCGTGCGGACCAGCCTGGCCCGGTGACCTCGGGCTCGATTGAGGCCGATGGCGACGTTGAGATTCTGGACAAGGACGTCTACATCTGCACGGTCTCCGAGGGTGGCAAGATCGACATGGAGATGCGTCTGAAGCGCGGTCGCGGATACGTCTCGGCCGATAAGAACTTTGACGCGGATCTTGGCCTGGGCTTCATTCCCGTAGACTCCGTACACTCGCCCGTGCGCAAGGTGAACTACCTTGTCGAGGCGGCGCGTCTGGGCCAGATCACGGACTATGACAAGCTCACGCTGGAGATCTGGACCAATGGCACGGTGCTGCCGGCCGATGCTCTGGGCCTCTCGGCCAAGCTGCTGAAGGACCACATGACCATCTTCATCAACTTCGAGGAAGAGGTTGAGGCTGGTCAGGATGGCGGCCACGACGGGCCGGCTCTGCGCAATGAGAACCTGAACCGCTCGGTTGAGGAGCTGGAGCTCTCTGTGCGCAGCTACAACTGCCTGAAGAACGCCAACATCGCGACCATCGGCGAGCTGATCCAGAAGACCGAAGCCGAGATGCTGAAGACGAAGAACTTCGGCCGCAAGTCGCTGAACGAGATCAAGGAGATTCTCGCGCAGATGGGCTTCTCGCTGGGCATGAAGATCGACGAGCACGGCAACCCTGTGCCCGGCCCGACCTCTGTGTTGCCCGCGGCGACCCTGGCGGCGAGCTTTGGCAGCTTTGAAGACGACGAGGACGAGGACGATCTCGACCTTGGCGCCGCAGAGCCCGAGAACTTCTAACTGAAACGGGAGGAGCGTGCAGGCGCAGGCCGCCGCTCCTCCTTCCTCTGCCGGCCTGTGCGCCGGCCCTAACCCAAGGCAGTACCGACCGACGGCACAAGCCGAGGTCGAAGGAGACCAACACCATGCGTCATCGTAATGGCGGCTTCAAGCTTGGCCGCAACACCAGTCACCGCCGCGCACTGCTGCGCAACCTCGTCACTTCGATTATTCTGCACGACCGTATTACGACCTCCGTTACGAAGGCGAAGGCGGCTCGTCCTCTGGTGGAGAAGATGGTCACCCTGGGCAAGAACGGCAGCGTACACGCCCGTCGGCAGGCCCTGGCCTACCTGATGACGCCGGAGTCGGTCGATCGTCTCTTCTCGACGGTTGCGCCGCGCTACACGGATCGCAACGGCGGCTACACCCGCATTCTGCAGACGAAGATTCGCGTTGGCGACGGCACGCAGGAGGCGATCATCGAGCTGCTGGGCGCCGAGGCCGAGTTGAACGCCAAGGCGGAGAAGCGTGCTGAGGCTCGCGCGAAGAAGCGTGAGGAACTGGCCCGTCAGCTGGAAGAGCAGGGCGGCGGCGAACAGGGCTCTGCTGAGTAAGCATTTGATACTGATTGCAGAAGACAACGAGGCACGGCTCAGGCCGTGCCTCTGTCCTTTGGGTGGATGTTTGAGCGCAGCGGTTCTGAGCCCCCAGCTCTAGGCGATAACGTGGCCGCCGTGTACCATCACACGGTTCTTACCGGCGCGCTTGGCTGCGTAGAGTGCCTCATCGGCCAGGGCGACCAGTTGCAGCCCGTTCACCAGCGACTCATTCATGGCAGCGGTTCCAATGCTGACGGTCATTCGTTCGTTGTTCCATTGCTCGGCTGCCACCCGCTCCATAATTCGTCGTGCCAGGCCGAGTGCGCTCTCTTCGCCGCTCTCCGGCAACAGAACGACGAACTCTTCACCGCCGTAGCGAGCGGGCAGGTCTGGCAGGCGGACTGTGGTTCGCAGCAAGGCGCCCAGCTTGCGTAGCACGTCGTCGCCGGCGGCATGGCCAAAGCGGTCGTTGATCTGTTTGAAGTTGTCGACGTCGATCAGCAGCACAGCCAGTTCGCGCCGTCGCCGCCGCGCCATAGAGAACTCCATGACCAGCCGCTCTTCGAAGGCGCGCCGATTCTTCAGGCCGGTCAGCACATCGGTCACAGCCATCTTGCGCAGCTGTTCGTTGGCCTCTTCCAACTCCTGGTGGTAGCGGACCAGTTCTGCCTTGCGGCTTACCTCCTCGGTCACGTCCACAGCCACTCCGGCCAGCAGCATGTTGCCGGCGGAGTCCGAGCAGGGGAACTTGAAGGAGCGCCAGGTAGAGGTGACGCCATCGGCGCCGCGAATGTGTTCCTCGGTCTCCACCATCTTGCCGCCGGCCATGACCTCAAGGTCGTGGGCACGTGCCGAGCGAGAGAGGTTGGGCGACCAGAGCCGCTCATCGGTGCGCCCCAGCCAGTTGTACTCGCCGATGCCGAAGCGCTTGGCGAAGCTCTTGTTATAGAAGAGCAGGCGGCCGGCTGCGTCCTTGATGTAGCTGAGGAAGGGGCTTGCGTTCATGAAGGAGCGGAAGAGTTCTTCACTGGCCTTCAGAGCGGCAGCTATCTTGTCTTTCTCTTTGGTGGCCTGCTCGAGGGCGCGCTTTGCCTGGCGAAGCTCCAGCCGGGTACTTACCTGGCGGGCCAGTACCTTGAGCGCGTTCTCTTGCTCTGGGGTCAGCAGGCGTGGTTCGCTGTCCAGGATGCTGAGCGTTCCGATGGCATGGCCGTCGGGAGTAAACATGGGCATCGCAGCAAAGAAGCGTATGGGAGGCTCGCCCAGTACAAGCGGACTGGTGCTGAAACGCGAGTCACTCAGGGCGTCCTTGACGACGAAGAGCTCGTTCTGGCGAATGGCGTACGCGCAGAAGGCCACCTCGCGCGGTGTGTCCTCGATCTTGAACGAAGAGGAGACGCGAAACCATTGGCGTCGTTCGTCCAGTAAGGTCAGCAGTCCTTTGCGCGCACCGCAGATCTGGGCTGCCAGGCGCACCAACTCCTTGCAGTCTGCCTCGGGCGTTGGGTCCAGCATCTCGTGCGACCACATTGCCTTCAGCTTTGGATCGTCATTCTCTGCGCGTCGAACGGTCATTCCTCACCAGGTGGAGTGATATCCGGGGGGAGGGTCGGTTGCCATCCCTGGATCTGGTTGCAATTCTCTGTGGGGCATCCCTTGCGAGAGCGAAACAACTGCCCCACGGCTATGGCAATCAGTATAGAGTCCGCGCGGGCTGTGCGGTGTAGGCAGGCACTACCACAAACCGGGCAGGTCGCGTACGGTTGGGGCAGTTGGCAGGGCCAGCCTGCCGCCGAACGGGTGCCATGCCGCGTGAAGGGCAGATCAGGCTGCGTGTGCGGCACATCGAAGTCGCTCATAGAATCAGGCAAAGGATCAAGAGAATCATGTAATTACAGCCGTCCCCAGAGTTTTTAGCATAGAAGGTGCAGGTTCGGCGGTGCCGGCCGAGTGGCACCGAAAAGCGAACTTCAGGAGACGATGTTGTTCAAGACAGAATCACGGTGGCCTCTGGCTGCCAAGGTAGCGCTCGTACTGGGGCTGGCGTGCCCGATGAGCCATGCTCAGCAGGCAGAGCAGCAGACCGCCCAGCAACCAGAGCAGAGTGCTCAGCAGCCTGCGGACCAGCCCACCCAGCCGACGCGGACGCTGGAGGACCTGAACCTGATTGGCTCCGATGCGGCCATGCCTCCCATTGCCGACAGCCTGGGCGGGGCAGAGTCCCCGGTGCGCAAGGCGATGTGGGACAAGGGCATGGCGGTACGCCTGGTGCAGACCGTGCAGTACGTGCAAAATACGCTGCAGGCACCGGTGCCAGCAGACCAACAGGTCTACATTGGGCAGCATCCGTTTGAGGGCGCGTTGGAGCACGTGCTGTTTACTGCGGACCTGCGCCAACTACACCTGCAGCACGCGCAGCTCTACGCCAGCGGCGTGTGGAACTGGGTGAGCTGGAATCCGGCCGGGCCTAAGGCGTTCCAGATCTGGGACCTGTACCTGTACAAGTCGCTGGGCAACGACCGTCTGCAGGTGAAGGCCGGCTACATCAGCAACGGACTGGAGTTTGTGGGGCTGCTGGTGGGCGGCTCCACTGGCACGGCGGCACAGGGCGTGTACGCCACGCTACCCTACGAGGTCGGCTTGTCCTACTTCCCCCTGACCACGCCATCGTTGAACGTGCGTCTGCGCGGGCCGGGGCAAACCTATGTGAAGTTTGGCGCACAGCGCAGCCTGGACCCCGCGGGTGGTCCCACCGAGGTGGCGCGCAACCGTACCGGCTTCCGCTTTCTGCCGCATGGCGACAAGCTGTTGGAGATCAACGAGGCGGGCTACCAGCGCACGGCGAGCAGCACGGCGCGCGAGGCGTGGCTCCGCGTGGGCTACATGCGCAACAGCACTCCGTTTGTAAACCTGAGCAGTGGACGGAAGGAGTCTGGCAACGACCACGCCTTTGCGTTGATCGACCTGCAGGTGCATCGGTCGGACGCGCTGCAGCCCTACAAAGGGCTCTATCTGGGGCTCTCGGCGATGACGGCAGCTTCACGATTCAACCCGTACGACCGCTACTACGAGGCGCGCCTGTACCAGAAGGCGCCCTTCCGCTCACGACCTGGCGATATGGCGTCGCTGGTAGCGTCCTATATTGGCCACAGCAAGGCTGCGCTTGATCCGTTGCGCGCTGCGGGCAAGTCGGTGTGGAGCAACTCTGCCACGCTGACGGGCAGCTACGCGATCCATGTGGCACAGGGCCAGTATCTGAGCCTGGGACTCAGCTATCTGCGCGGGGCTGCGCTCACGCCGCGCGTTCCGGATGCGCTGAGCTTCTCGGCGAACTATGCGGTCTTCTTCTAGACCGCAGGGCTGTTTAGTGCTTGATCGCCCACATCAGCCAGCTGGCGACGATGGTACCGGCGACAAAGATCAGGAAGGTGTAGGCGCCAAAGCGCACCATCAGCTTGGGCTCTGACCGCTGGGTGATGCCGAAGACCACCGAGGTGAAGAGCGAGAAGAGCAGTACGGCCGTAAAGTGCGTGATCATCCGCGCTTCCTCCCCGTCGCCAGCGAGTGGGCGTCTACTGCGGCGATGATATTGAGCAGGCCAGAGACCACGATGAACTTGGTTCCGTAGTCTGCCACGGCAAACTGAATGCTGCTCTGCCCCAGGTCAAAGATGCGCGCGAGCAAGTAGAACAGGCCGTTGCCCAGGTCGCCGGCAAAGTTCAACATGTCCAGCAGGTCGCCGGTGTTTGGCTGGTAGACCTTGCCCTTGAGGGCCAGCCCGAGAAAGAACATGCTGACGATGGAGACAAACAGCAGCGCGCCGCGCACCGGTTTGCGCAGCAGAAAGTGTCCTGCACCGGGGACCAGCCAGCCAGCCAGCAGTACCATCGTGGCCTGCGAAGAAGAGCTTCCCGCGGCCTGCGCCTTAGCTTGTGAGTTGATTGCCATACCTGCTCTTGATGATAGACGAAACGGCGATTGTGCGCCCCTCAGAGGCGTAGCAGCTCCTGCTGGATACGTCCTGTGACGATGGCTTGTCCCGGTGCCGTGAGCATATTCACCTCGCTGCGCACGCCGAACTCGCCAGGGAAGTAGACGCCGGGCTCGACGGAGAAGCAGGTGTGGGGCAGGATGAGGCGCTCGTCGTGTGTCTCCAGGTTGTCCAGGTTGGCACCGTTGCCATGCAGGTCTGCCCCGATGTTGTGGCCGGTACGATGCGTGAACCATGGGGCGAGCCCTGCCGTGCGCAGCACGTTGCGGGCGGCGTCATCCGCCTGCCAGCCGGCCAGCGGCGTGTGGCTGGCAAAGGCGCGCTGCACGGTGGCAATGGCGGCGTCTCGCGCGGCGGCCACGGCAGCAAAGGTGCGCTGCTCGCGGTCGGAGGGCTCGCGGCCCAGCACACCTGTCCAGGTGATGTCGTACCAGACGGCGACGGGATCCTGGGCCAGGCGGGCCCAGATGTCGATCAGCACAAACTCACCGTTGCGGATGGGGCGCGACCGCTCGGGGCCGGGCTCGTAGTGCGAGTCCGCAGAGTTTGGCCCGGCGCTGACATTCGGCCCGTGTTCGGTCACCAGGCCGGCCCGCGTAATGGCCTGCTGCAACCAGTTGCAGACGGCGAACTCGTCTGTGCCCTCAGGCGAGCGCGCACGGTCTGCGAGCCAGCGCCAGCCCTCCGCCAGAATCTCATCCAGCAGGCGCTGCGCCGCGTAGTGCGTGGCGATCTGGGACTGGGTAAGCACGGCCTCAAACTGGCTGACCAGGTCAGCCGAGGTGACGATCTGCTTGCCCAGCGAACGAACCAGTTCCACCGTGCCGGCATCCACCAGACCAACATAGGGAATGGCGTTGCGTGGCGAGTACTGCATGGCGATGCGCGTGTGTCCGGCAAGTAGCGCCGCCAGCTCCTGCTCCAGCTCCTGCCATGCGGCATACTGCCGCTCCGTGCCGGGCAGCGCGTCCAGTCGCGCGCTTTCAATGCGGTGCACCAGCTTGCGCGGCTCGCCGTTGGCAGGCACCAGGTAGAACCAGCGTCGCGTAACATGCTGCCCGGCCGGCAAGCCCAGAATCCGGTAGGCCAGCGGATCGCGGCCGTGGTGGTCGTAGAACAGCCATCCGTCCAGTGCAGCCTCGCGCAGCGCCGCCTGCATTGCTTCCAGTCTCATGCGGACATGGTAGCGGCAGACGTGCGCCAGACCAAAACTCTGTCCTCAGCGGTACTCCAGTGCGTTAGGGTGCTCAGCGATACTGAGAGCATGCGTCTCGGATTACAGGATCGTCTGTTTGTGCTCACCGGTGCCGGCATCTCGGCAGAGAGCGGGCTGGCCACCTTTCGTGGCAGCGGCGGCCTGTGGAACGGTTTTCGCGTGGAAGTGGTGGCCGCACCGGAGGGCTGGCAGGCAGACCCCGCACTGGTGTGGCGGTTCTACTCGCAGCGGCGTCAGGAGGCTCTGCTCGCGCAGCCGAACGCGGCGCATCGGGCCCTGGTGGCGTTGGAAGAGCAACTGGCAGAGCGCTTCTTCCTGTGCACCCAAAACGTCGATGACCTGCACGAGCGAGCGGGCTCCGGTAGCTTCGGTGGTCGCGTACTGCACATGCATGGCAGCCTGTTTGCCTCGCGCTGTGAGCGCTGCAATGTGCCCTTTGCCGATGTCGAAAGCTACACGGCACAGCTGCCTTGTTGCAGGGGGTGTGGCGGTGCTGTGCGGCCGCATATCGTATGGTTTGGCGAGGTGCCTCTGGAGCTGGAGCGCATCTACGCTGAGCTGGCAGCCGCAACACACATGCTGGTGGTGGGCACCTCTGGCTCTGTGTATCCGGCGGCTGGCCTGGTGCGGGTGGCGCGCAATCAGGGGACACGCACGGTGTACGTAGGCCCTGAAGAGCCGCTGAACGCAGATCAGTTTGACGAGATCCTACTGGGGACGGCCTGCAGCGTTCTGCCCACACTGGCCAGGATGTAGCAAGCTGGCCAGGTGCGCCGAAGCCCAAGGGCGTGGCCAGCCTTCGCGAAGACGTCCGTGTTTAACCTCGAGAGAGCCCTGCAGTGGCCTGACAACACCAGGTGTCAGAGGTGAGTCGCAATCAAGAAGAACGCCGCGCTCTCGTGGCGAGAACGCGGCGTTGGATAGGGTGCAGGGAAGTGGGCTACGCAGAGGCTTCCGGGTTGCCTTCACGGGCCGCCTGCTGCTTGCGCAGCTCAGCTTGATTCTGCCCGAGATCGGCCTCCATCTTCTCTGTGGTGTAGGTTTCGATGATGTCGCCGACCTTGATGTCCTTGAAGTTCCCCAGGTCGATACCGCACTCCATGCCGTCACGGACTTCGGCCACATCGTCCTTGAACCGCTTGAGGCTGGCGATCTTGCCCTTCCACACATCGACACCATCGCGCTGGATGCGAGCCTGCGCGTTGCGCTTGATGAGACCATCGAGCACACGGCAGCCGGCGATCTGGCCAACCTTGGTGATCTTGAAGACGTTGAGCACCTCGGCGCGGCCTGCGTAGTTCTCCTTGTAGACCGGCTCCAGCAGGCCAAACATGGCCTTCTGGATCTCCTCGCGCAGCTCGTAGATGATCGAGTGCAGACGAATCTCGACGTTCTCGCGCCCTGCCACCTCGGCTGCGTTGCGGTCTGGCCGCACATTGAAGCCGATGATGACTGCGTTTGAGGCCGAGGCGAGCAGCACATCGGACTCCGTGATGGCGCCCACACCGGAGTGCAGCACACGCACGCGAACCTTGTCGGTGGACATGTGCGCAAGATCCTCGGCGATCACCTCCACCGAGCCCTGCACATCGCCCTTGACGATGATGTTCAGGTCCTTGACGCCAGCCGACTTGATCTGCTCGGCCAGGCCTTCCAGCGAGATGCGTGAGCTCTTGGCCAGCTGCGCCTCGCGCTCCTTCATCTTGCGGTACTGCGCAATGGCCTTGGCCTTGTCGCGGTCCGCCATCACCATAAAGGTATCGCCCGCGTCGGGGATGCCCTCAAGGCCGAGGATCTCGACCGGGGTGGACGGGCCAGCTTCCGTGATGGCGCGGCCACGATCGTCGAACATGGCGCGGATCTTGCCGAAGGTGTTGCCCACGATGTAGCTGTCGCCGAGCTTCAGCGTACCGTTCTGCACCAGAATGCTGGCCACGGCACCGCGGCCACGGTCGAGCTTAGCCTCAATGACGGTACCAACGGCCGGGCGCTCCGGCTGAGCCTTGGGCGCTGCGATGTCTGCGACCAGGCAGATCATCTCCTCCAGCAGATCGAGGCCAATACGCTTCTTGGCCGAGACCTCGACGAACTCCGTATCGCCGCCCTGGTTGGAGGGCTGAAGTCCGCGCATGGCAAGCTGCTGGATGACCTTCGACGGATTTGCCTCGGGCTTATCGATCTTGTTGACCGCGACGATGATCGGCACCTTGGCGGCGCGCGCGTGGTCAATTGCCTCCAGCGTCTGCGGCATCACGCCATCATCGGCTGCCACCACGACAACGACGATGTCCGTGACCTTGGCTCCGCGAGCACGCATGCGGGTGAAGGCCTCGTGACCGGGCGTATCCAGGAAGACGATCTCGCGGCCAAAGGCCGGGGAGTCGGGCTTGTTGACGTGCACCTTGTACGCGCCGATGTGCTGCGTAATGCCGCCCGCTTCGCCTGCGGCTACATCGGTCTGACGAATGGCATCGAGCAGCGAGGTCTTGCCGTGGTCGACGTGACCCATGACCGTGACCACCGGCGAGCGCGTGATCTCCACCATGCCGGTCGTGTCTTCCAGGAAGCCCTCGATGGCCTCGTTCTCCAACTGCTCTTCCACGGAGATGACGACAGCCTCTGCGCCGAACTGACGGGCGACGTCCTTGACCAGCTCAGCCTCAAGGGACTGGTTGACCGTGACGAAGACGCCCTTCATCAGCAGGGATGCGATCAGGTCCTTGGCGCGTACGTCGAGCTTCTCTGCCAGGTCCTTGACGCTGATGCCCTCGGTGACGGTGATCTCGCGGGTGATCTCCATGGGCTCGCGCGAGTACTGCGCTCCGCCAAAACGTGGCGGTGGGGCGAAGCCCTTCATCGGGCCTTCTTTGGTCTTTTCGTAGCGCTGGTTGCCGCGGCGCGACTGCGGACGTGCCGCAGGCCGCATACCGGGCTTCTCGCTGCCCGGGGGGGCTACACCGGGTGCTCCACCCAGGCCGGGGCGTGGGCCCATGCCCGGACGTGGCGGGAAGCCGGGGCGCGAGCCGGGCGCAAAGCCAGGACGTCCACCGGGGCCACCAGGACCGCCGGGGCCGCCAGGGAAGCTGCGCGTGGGATGCATTGGGCGGCGCGCACCGGGCGGCAGGCTGCCACCAGGACGTGAGCCCGGGCCACCCGGGCCGCCGGGACCCTGCGGGCGAGGCCGCTCGAAGATAGGACGACCGCGCTGCGGTGCCGTGGGGGGGGCCGTGTAGATTGGCCGTGGCCCGGTCTGCGGCATGATGACGCGGCGAACTGGCGCAGCAGGTGCCGCTGGGAGCTCTGCGGCTGGTGCCGGTGCAGCCTCCACAACGGGTGCCGGCGTGGGCGCAGCCTCAGGCGGGGCAGCAGGAGCGGCCGCTGCGACAACGGGCTCTGCCGGCGGAGCAGGTGCCGGTGCCACGGCTGGCGGTGCAGGCGCGGCGACAACGACGGGACGTGTGGGAGGTACCGCGACTACGGGCGCGGCCGGGGCCTGCGGCGGGGCCGCGACGACCACTGGCGGCTTGGCGATGACCGGACCCGCTGGCGGTCGGCTGGCAATGGCGGGAGTCGCCGGTGGCGGCACAACGATCGGGGCCTGCGGGCGCGGCTGCGGAACAATGCGGCGCGGAGCCGGCGCTGCCACCGTGGCGGCCGGAGTGGGAGCTGGCGTTGCCGCAGCTGCCACCGTTACCGGCGGCGTGGGCTGGGGCGGGCGTGGCGGTGCGGCTACCACGCGGGCCGGGGGAGTAACCACCACAGCCGCGGGCCGCGGCGGCGTAGAGTGCGCGGCAGACTCAGCCTGCTTGCGCTCCAGGATCGCCTTGAGCGCGTCGCCCGGCTTGGAAACCTTGGAGAGATCAAACTTCGGCTTCTGATCCGCAGGCTGACGCGACGCATTCCCGCTGCGGCCGCCGTTGCGGAAGTATTCGCGGACCCGGTCCGCCTGGTCGTCTTCGATGGAGCTGGAGTGTGTCTTGCCGGAGACGCCAAGCGCCTCCAGAGCATCCAGAATTGGCCTGCTCTTAACTTCCAGTTCCCGCGCCAGATCATTGATTCGAACTTTGCTCATCCGTTCCTTTTTTGTACTGCGCAGGCTCTAGAGGTGCATGGTGTCCTCGCCAGAGCCTGGTATGCCTTGATTTATTATCCCCGAAAAGCGCAGGTTTCGCGCCCGGAGATCGTTCGTTTGCAGGCAATTCACGTTAGCTCTCCAGCGAGCCACGATCCCCGCCTTCGCTCTCGGTGCCCTCTGTCGCGATCTCTTCACTGGCGTCAACCAGGGTGTCAACCGCATCGTTCTGCTGCTCGATCTTCTCTTCGCGTGCATCGGCATCGCTGATCGCATCGCTCTCGGCGGCACGCTCCTCTGCCTCGGCAACCTGCTCGGCCGATACCTCTTCCACCGCCGGGCTGTCCGACTTCTCTGCAGGACGCTCTTCGCCCTCAATGTACTGGCCGAAGTAGTGACGAACGGCCACAGAGATCTTCTCCACGGTCTTCTCGCCGATACCCGGAACCTCTTCCAGTTGCTCGGGCGTCATGTCGGCCAGGGACTCTACCGTCGTAATGCCCGCTGCAATCAGCTTCTCCAGAATGGTGTCGCCCAGCTCGGTCACCTGCTCGATCGGGGTGGAAGGACCGCCGCCCATGGCCTGCATCTGCTGTTCGACCTCCTGGCGCTTCTCTTCTTCGCTCTTGATGTCAATCTTCCACTGCAGCAGCTTGGCGGCCAGGCGAACATTCTGGCCCTTTTTGCCGATGGCGAGTGAGAGTTGCGTGTCATCCACGATCACCTCAAGCTGCTTCTCGCTCAGGTCGGTGATGGAGACGCGGCTCACCTTGGCGGGCTGCAGGGCCTTCTCGGCAAAGGTGGTGATCTCGTCCGAGTATTCGATGATGTCGATCTTCTCGCCACGCAGCT
>JAGWNX010000113.1 GCA_028872955.1 Acidobacteriota bacterium | reverse complement strand
TGGGCCGCCACGATACCCGCCACGAGGCCTCGGGGGTGGAGGTGAATGGCTCCTCCAAGCTCTACGAGTTCGGCGACACGCTGAACCTTGACATCACGGCGACACTCTCCAGCGTCTTTGCTCGCGAGGGCGTGCAGACGGCTGTGGATGGCGAAGAGCAGGTGCCGCTGAACATCTATCACTCGGACATTCACGTGCACCAGTCGGATTACACATCCTCCTGCGCCACGGTGGTGCTGCTGGACTGCTCGCACTCCATGATTCTGTACGGCGAAGATCGATTTACCCCGGCCAAACGCGTGGCCATGGCGCTGGCGCATCTTATCCGCACGCAGTTCCCGGGCGATACGCTGAACCTTGTGCTCTTCCACGATACGGCCGAGGAGATTCCCGTCTCGCAGCTTGCGCGGGTCAAGGTTGGCCCGCACTACACCAACACCCGCGACGGACTGCGGTTGGCGCAGCGCATTCTGGCCCGGCAGAACAAGGACATGAAGCAGATTGTGATGATTACCGACGGCAAGCCTTCCGCTCTCACGCTGCCGGATGGCCGCGTCTATAAGAACGCCTTCGGCCTGGACCCGCTCGTGATCGCCGAGACGCTTGAAGAGGTCTCTCGCTGCAAGCGCTCCAACATCATGATCAACACCTTCATGCTGGCGCAGGATTTTTCGCTGGTACAGTTCGTGCAGCAGGTCTCTGCCATGTGCCGCGGCAAGGCCTACTTCACCTCGCCTGCGAACCTGGGAAACTACCTGCTGATGGACTTCATGTCGCGTCGCATGAAGACGATTCACTAGCCACAACGCACGATAACGATCCCATGCAGGAGAAAGCCGCATGGTCTGACCTCGGCCCGCGCGGCGCGCCGTCAGCCTGCTAAGATCGTCCTCGTCTAGATACGAGGTACCCCGATGCGCTACTCCCTGAATCTGCTGCTCTCTGCCCTGCTGCTGCTCTCGCTTCCCTGTGCCACACTCGCGCAAAGCACGCCACCGGTGCTGGTCGATAAGGTGACCAGCGCCACTCCGCTGCACGACGGCGTTGAGGTGCACACCACGTCAGGCATCGTGCGCATCACAGCTCAGCGCGACGACATCCTGCGCATCCGCATCGCGGCCAGCACCGCCCTGCCAGAGGACGCCTCCTGGGCCGTGCTGCCGGCATCGCGCACCCACACGGTCGACGTGCAACCCCAGCAGGATGACGTCAGCGTCGGCTTCCGCACCGCCGCGCTGGATCTGCGCGTGGAGCGGGATCCGCTGCGCATCGTGGTGCGCGATCTGCAGGGCAACGTGCTCTCTGCCGACGCTCCGGGCCGGCCCTCGCGCTTTGAGCATGGTGGATTCACCGTCTATAAGCAGATGGCCGAGGGGCAGCACTTCTTCGGGCTGGGCGACAAGACAGGTAACTTCGACCGTTACAAACAGGCTTACACCCTCTGGAATACGGATACCGGCGTCCAGGACTGGTCGGATCCCATCTACAAGAGCATCCCATTCTTCCTGACGACCACGGCCGGCCGCTCCTCAGGCCTGTTTCTGGATAACACCTGGCGCACCTGGTTCGACTTTGGCAAGCAGGCTCGCGACGCCTACGCCTTTGGCGCTGAGGGCGGCCCGCTGGACTACTACTTCATCGCCGGACCCACGCCAAAGCAGGTGGTGCTCGGGTACATCTACCTGACCGGAACGCCGCCGCTGCCGCCGCTGTGGTCGCTGGGCTTCCAGCAGTCGCGGTACAGCTATACGCCAGAGTCCCAGTTACGCCAGGTAGCAGACCGCCTGCGCGCCGACAAGATTCCTGCCGATGCGCTGTACCTGGATATCGACTACCAGTACCGCAATCGTCCGTTCACGGTCGATCCGCAGACGTTCCCCAACTTTCCCGGTCTGGTCTCCGACCTTGCGAAGCAGAACTTCCATCTGGTCACCATTACCGATCTGCACATTGCGCACGTGCCAGATGCGGGCTACGCGCCCTATGACAGCGGCCACGCTGGCGACCACTTCATCAAGCGAGCTGATGGCTCAGAGTATGTGGGCGTCGTGTGGCCCGGCCCGGCCGTGTTTCCAGACTTCACACGCCAGCAGACACGCGCCTGGTGGGGCAACCTGTACACGGAGTTTGTCAAGGACGGTGTTGCCGGCTTCTGGAACGACATGAACGAGCCCTCGGTCTTCGACGGACCGGGCTTCACCATGCCCATCGATAACATCCACCGCATCGACGAGCCGGGCTTTGCCACCCGCACCGCAACCCATGCGGAGATCCACAACATTCTGGGCATGCAGAACGAGCGCGCCACCTACGACGGCCTGTTGCGGCTGCGGCCCAATGAGCGCCCCTTCGTGCTGACGCGTGCCACCTTTGCCGGTGGCCAGCGTTACGGCTTTACCTGGACCGGCGACAACAACTCGACCTATGGCCAGTTGCGCCTGGCCACGCAGATGCTGATCAACCTTGGCTTGAGTGGCATCTCGTTTGTCGGCGACGATATCGGCGGCTTTGGCGGCTCCGCCAATGCTGACCTGCTGACCCGCTGGGTGGAGATTGGCGCGTTCAATCCCCTCTTTCGCGACCACTCGACCAAGGGCTCCATGCCCCAGGAGCTTTGGGTGCATGGACCCGAGCAAGAGGCCATTCGCCGCCGCTACGTGGAGCTGCGCTATCGCCTGATGCCCTACGTCTACACGCTGGCCGAGGAAGCATCGCGCACCGGCCTGCCCATGGTGCGGCCAACCTTCCTCGAGTTCCCAAACGACTTCGACGGGATGGAGACGGAGTTCTTCTTTGGTCGCAGCTTCCTCGTTGTGCCGCCTCCCTTTGCCGAGATGCCAGAGGACTTCATCGTCTCGTTCCCCAAGGCCGGCTGGTATGACTTCTGGACAGGCCACCGCGTGGTCAGCGATGCGCCACCTGTCGCCGCAAACATCGTAGCCGTGGCCAATGCGGCCGCTGCCGGCGTTGCGGAGTCCACCTTCCCCCAACCCATGAAGCTGCATCCTCAGCTCGACACCTTGCCGGTTTACGTGCGCGAAGGCAGCATCATCCCCATGCAGCCACTGGTGCAAAGCACCAACGAGACACCGAACGGCCCGCTGGAGCTGCGCGTCTACCCCGGCGAGGCATGCGCGGGCTCGCTGTACCTGGATGACGGCCACACCCTGAACTACCAGCATGGAGACCTCCTGCGGCAAGGGTTCTCCTGCACCGTCAGCGGCGACACCGTTACCGTTGGCTTTGCAGCCCGGCAGGGCACCTACAAGCCCTGGTGGAAGAGCATGGAGGTGGTGGTCTACAACTGGAACCACAGTAAAGCGACGGCCACGCTCTCTGGCTCCAGCACTGTGCTGAAGACGCGCTATGATGCGCAGGCCCATGCGCTGCACGTGAGCCTGCCCGATGTGGCACAAGCTGCCGAGTTGCACCTGCAATAGCTCAACCGGCATGGCACCGTGGCAGCGGACGTCTACCGTCAACGCGCGCTGCGGTGCCGCTGCGCGGTATGGGCCAGTTGCGTGCAGAGCGTGTCCACCTGCTGCAGTCTGCTCAGCATCGACTCCAGCGGCTTCTCTCCAATCAGCTCTTCGATCTGTCGCTGCACACTATCCAGAATCGCAACCACGCGCACGGCGCGGCGGCGGCCAAAGGGCTTCAGCACCAGCCGCACGCCCCGCGCGTCCTCCGGGTCAATGCGCCGCTCCACCAGCCCTTTGCTCTCGAGCGAAGAGATGCAGTGGCTGACGTTGCCGCGCGTCGTCTGGAAGGCTTCCGCCAGTTCGGACGGCTTGATCTCGCCGCGCTTCTCGAAAAACACCGCAACCAGCACCATCGCCTCAAACACGCTCAGATCTTCGCCGGCCAGCACAGTGGCCAGCGCGGAGTCCATCCGGCGTGCGGTGCGATTCACCTGAAAAACCGGGCTCTGCTTAAGAAACGACTCGATCCGCATCGCACTCCTTTGTTGTGGCATTCAACTATTTTGCTCCAGCCTAAACTACCTTGGGCCACGCCTGCCAGCATGCCACCATAGACCTGCTCATGCGCACACTCTTCCTCCTCCCGATCCTGACAATTCTGCTTGTTCCTTCCCTGCCTGGCCAGCTGGCGACAAACCCCGCGCCAGCGCAGCGGCCAAGCGTAGCCACCACGGTGGTGGTCCTGGGCAGCCCGGCGCCCGTCAGTCTGGGCGACTCCGCCAGCTCCGTGGTGACGATGGACACACAGGTGCACCCGCTGGCCACCTCCACACTGGAAGACTACCTGCGGTCTGACGCCTCCATCGACATCCAGCAGCGCGGCGGTGCCAATACGCAGGCTGATCTCTCCATCCGCGGCACCTCGTTTGAGCAGACCCTCGTGCTGCTGAATGGCTTCCGCATCAACGATGCAGAGACGTCTCACTTCAATCTCGACCTCCCGGTTCCGCTGGAGGCCATCCATACCATTGACGTGTTGCACGGCGCCGGCTCTACGCTCTACGGGTCCGATGCCATCGGCGGAGTTGTGGACTTCACCACCTCTCGCCCGAGCACCACCAGCCTGCAGTTGCGTACTGGCGGCGGCAGCTTCGGGGAGAATCTGCAATCGGTGTTGGCCACACTCGCCACACATCGCGTCAGCCAGGTGGTAAGCGGAACCCGCGACCATTCCGACGGCTTCACGTTTGATCGCGACTACACCAGCAGCGCAGCCAGCTCGGAGACGCGAGTGGACACTCCGCTGGGTGAGACCGATCTTCTCTTCGCGGGTAGCGATCGCCCCTTCGGTGCCAATCAGTTCTACGGGCCGTACGACTCCTACGAGCGCACCAAGGGCTGGTTTGCCGCCGCATCGCAACCGCTCGGCGAGAAGACCTCCGCCAGCGTTGGATACCGTCGCCACGCGGACATCTTCATCCTCTTCGTCGACAACCCCGGCTTCTACAAGAATCAGCACCTGGATGAGAACTGGCAGACTGCCTTGCGGCGACACGATGTGCTATCGAAGGACACCACGCTCTACTATGGCCTGGAGGAGAACACTGACGCCATCCAGAGCACCAGCCTCGGCCATCACGGCCGCAACCAGGGCGCGGGCTACGTGGATCTGGACCTGCGCACCACGCAACGCGGAACGCTCTCCGTTGGCCTGCGTGAAGAAGTGCTGAGCGGTGGCCGATCGGTGCTCTCGCCCCAGGCGGCAGGCAGCTACTGGTTGCGTCATGGACTCAAGGCACGTGCCTCGGTGGGCTATGGCTTTCGCCTGCCGACGTATGTCGACCTTTACTACGCCGATCCCGTACATATTCCTA
>JAGWNX010000052.1 GCA_028872955.1 Acidobacteriota bacterium | reverse complement strand
GTGACGGAGATATTCGACATGGCATGGCAGACCTGTCTCGCGTTGCCAGCCTGCTGGGCTATCAGCCACAGTGGAAGTTTCGTGACGGGCTGCATCGCTTCCTGGAGTGGGCGAACGAGAGTGAGGCCAGCACGGAAGCCTATGATCGTTCGATAGCTGAGATGCAGGCCAGGGGGCTGTTGCATGCCAGACGCTAGCGCAGACGAGCAACCGTACCCGCTGCCGCAAGCCTTTGAGCCGGGCAAGATTGGCATCGTCACGGTTACCTATAACAGTGGCCAGGTGCTGCCCGAGTTCATCGAGTCGATTGAGCGTCAGCAGTATCGCAACTTCGTCGTCTACGCGGTGGACAATGCGTCGAAGGACGACACGATCGCAGTCTTGCAAGGCTGGCAGCCGAAGAACCTGGTGGTGATGGCGAACCAGGACAATCGGGGCGTGGCTGCCGGGAACAATCAAGGCATACGCGCGGCCATCGCCGATGGGTGCGAGTATGTGCTGCTGCTGAACAACGATGTGGCGTTTGAGGCTGATCTGTTCGGCGGCCTGGTGGAGGGGCTGCAGCAGTACTCCTGCGCCATGACCACGCCCAAGTGCTATTACTACGAGCCCAAAGACGTGCTGTGGTGCGCGGGTGGTTACTTTCAGCCGCGATTGGCCTATCGCAATCTGCACTATGGCGAAAACGAGCGCGACACGGGCCAGTTCGATACGCCGCGCGCCGTCACCTATGCTCCGACATGCTGTGTGCTCATCCGGCGCGAGGTATTTGCAGCAGTGGGACTGATGGATGAGCGCTACTTTGTCTACAGCGACGATACGGACTTCATGCTGCGCTGTCTGAGAGCAGGTCAAGAGCTCTACTATCTTCCGGAGCTCAAGCTGTGGCACAAGGTGAATAGCCTGACCGGTACCGCATCACCGTTTTCCATGCGCTACGGAGTCCGGAATCGCGCGTTTTTCATCACCAAGCATGTTGCCACGCCGTTTCGACAAGTGGCTCTGTTGTCGTACGCTGCGTACTACACACTGCGCTTTCTGTTGTGCAAGGATTCCTACCAGGCCTGGAAGATCAAGAGGAAAGCCTGGCTGGAAGGCTGTCGCATGAATCGCATTGCTTGATGGATGACAAGCGCTAGTCAGGCAGCGATGGGTTGAGTTGCCGCGCCAACCTGTGCTTTCGGTTTTGCCTGAGCCATAACAATACAGACCACGGTGATGTGCAGCCATACATAAGGCCTGAGGATGTTCTGGCTAGCCTGCAGAATGAGCCACTCAAATATCATGGCTCGCGCCAGGGCATGCAATTCCATTGAGAAAGGCAACCCACGGATGAAGGCGGATCGCCGCAGCGGGAGCCAAGTGGTCTGATAGACAAAGATGCAGAACGGAATGAAGCCTATCAAGCCGCTGGCTGCAAGCACTTCCGGGAAGATGGCAGTCGCTTCGTAGAGCTTTGAGTCCTCAATCGACTTCGGAATCGTACCCTGCAGTTGAGCGATGTTACCGGACACGCCGCCTAGGCTGCAACCCAAGAGAGGATTGTGCAGAAAGACACGCAAGGCATAGAGGACGCCGTTGGAGCGATCCGAGACGGAGTGCGCGGCAGTCCCGCCGATGCCCGTGCCTTGTAGCAGGAACAGCAGGTCATAGTCTTGAACGATCTGGCCGAGGTGGGGTGTGATGAAGGCTAGCAGGACCAAGACCGGCACTGCCAGCAATTGGAGTTTTGAAAGTCGCCACCTGCCGTACCTGAGGCGTTGGACGTGGATCCAGATTCGTCGCATAGCCGCAGGTCCGAAGCGAACGACGCACTCCAGGCTCATGAAGATCCAGGCTGAGCGGCTGGATGAGAGGATCATGACGATGGATTCCAAGGCGAAGACCATTCTCCAGGGCCGAGTGCTGTAGCGCGGGTGCTTACGCTGGATGAGGTCGAGTAACATGACCCAACCTAACAACATGTAGGTTGCAAAGTAGGATGGCTCGTAGGAGAAGCCATTGATACGGGCAAGTTTGGGATAGAACCACCACTGGCCTACAAAAAAGTCAGGCAGGCCAAAGAGTGGAGCCATAAATTGGTACATCCCAAAGATAGCGATAGGGATAAAGCTGATCAGGTAAAAGTGAATGAGTCGGTGAACCAGAGCTGGCCGTGTGTAAAGTTGGGTCGCGTAGCCTAGGCTGAGTATGGTGACCCATAGCCATGCGTTGTAGGCGATGCCTTTGGGCAGGAAGACGCTGAAGGGAACTACCGTGGTCTGCAGGATTCCCCAAATCAATAGGGCAGAGTAGCCGGCCGGCATCCGGAACTCGCCACGCTGCAACACGAGGAGCAGGCCGGCCCCAGCGGCAAGGGCAAACGCAAGTTGCGTCGCGCGCAAGGTGCCGCCGATGTTCAAGACGAGGGTAAGATCGAACGACGAAGTAAGCAGTGCGAAGCAGAGGAGCGTGTGCGCAAATCGGGTGCCTACTGTGAGCCGGGTGGTGCCTGTGCCCGACGAGGCTCGTGCATGAGTCTCAGCAGTATTGCTTCGTGGTCGGGCGAAAGAGATGGGCAGGCGCATGCGCATGAGGTTTCAAGAAGGCTTCTATACACTAGGATATGCCGGAAATGGTGCCGAAGGATCTGCACGCTGCAGATTGAATCGATCGCGAGCAAGTGCGCCAGGGTTTAAGCGGGAGTCTGCATACGATGTCACAGTCAGGTCGCGGCGCTACAGCCGGCAGTGAGTATCTTGGGGTCCAGGCATTACGGTGCTTCGCTGCCGTGATCGTGGTTGTTACTCACGCTACGGATCTTTGGGTGAATCATGCCAAGCCAAGCCTGATGCCGCAGAGTTGGGGCAATGGTGCGGTCGGTGTTGACGTCTTTTTTGTGATCAGCGGCTTTGTCATGACGATGTCAGCACCGCGCCTGCTGCATCGACAACATCCGGCCAGGTTGTTTCTCTGGCGGCGAGTCGCTCGAATTGTTCCGCTCTACTGGTTGCTTACCAGCGTTCGACTGGCACTGACCCATGCCAGCCGGAGCCTGATGGTGCATGGGGCGACCTCGACCTGGAACATCGTTGCCAGTTACCTTTTTCTCCCGTCCTACAGTGTCAGTGGGGATATTCGCCCTGTCATTCCAGTTGGCTGGACGTTGAACTTCGAGATGATGTTTTATGCATTGTTTGCGCTGGCACTCGGGCTACGGCTCCCTGTGCTCGTTGTTCTGGTGCCTGTGCTCGGCGCACTCTCTATTCTCGGGTTTTTTCTCCCTCCTCATCCCTGGGCGATCTTGGCTTATGCCGACCCGGTTGTTCTCGACTTTCTGGCTGGCGTTTTGATTGCAATGACCGTGCCGCAATGGAAGCGCATTGCCCGAGTGTGGCGTGTGTTGGCCGCTTGCGTGGGAATAGCGCTGATGCTTGGCTATACCCCATCTGCGTCCATCTCTGTGCTTCGCATCCTGATCATCGGCGGCGGAGCAGCGCTGCTTGTGGGCGGTACGGTTGCGAGCGAGTCTGATCTGAGGCCTGTGTTGCCGCGATGGCTGTTATTTCTGGGCGATGCTTCGTATTCGATCTATTTGCTTCAGGGATTTACACTCCCACTCGCCGCAGTACTCCTGGGTCGAGCTGGTGTCTTTGCAGGCAGGTTCGGTCGAACCACGGGCGAGGCACTGTGCGTCGTGGTCGGTCTTCTGGTGACGTTGATCTTTGCCTCGCTGCTCTACCAGTGGATTGAACTGCCGATGACGAATCGATTGAAGCAGCTACCGGTGGCACGAGGATGAGCGACGGCAAGCGCAAAGCACTCATCATCAAATTTGGTGCGATTGGCGATGTCGTGATGACGTTGCCGGCTGTGCGGCTGCTGCACGATGCCGGAGTGCAGGTGGAGTGGGTGTGCGGGCGCGGGGTGAAGCCGCTGCTGGACTGCTACAGCTGGCTCAAGACCACTCCGGTGGATGACCAGAAGATTCTGAAGGGCAGCAGTCTGGAGCGCCTGCAGGCCATTGCGCGGTTGTGGGCCCACGTCAGCAGGGCGCGCTATGACCTGTGCGCCACGCTGTACTACGACTCGCGCTACAAGGTGTTGACGCTGCCGGTGCGCGCGGGGCGCAAGGTGCAACTCTCGCGCAGCGCGCGGCAGCACTTGCTGTTGCCGGGGCGAAGCCACGCCGACGAGTATGCCCGCATCCTGCTGGGCCGTGAGGATGGCTTCCTGGAGCAGAGTGTTGCTCCGCTGCGTCCAGATCGCCTGCCCGCGGAGCCG
This sequence comes from Acidobacteriota bacterium, assembly GCA_028872955.1. Lineage (GTDB taxonomy): Bacteria > Acidobacteriota > Terriglobia > Terriglobales > Acidobacteriaceae > Edaphobacter. Next base: position 24,752 of record JAGWNX010000052.1, on the reverse strand, counting down.
ATCTTCTCCGGACCGGCAGCAAGGCGGATTGCTCTGGTGCCGGCGGGTGCGAGCAACATGATGCGTCAACAGACGCTGCGGCGCTGGCCGGTGGAGCGCTATGTCGAGCTGGCGCAGGAGCTGTTGCGGCGCGGGTTTGAGGTGGTGCTGCTGGGCGGGCCAGAGGATGGGTGGGCGACAGAGTACTTTGCCGGCATGGGGGTGACGAACCTGATCGGCAAGCTGCAGCTGCCGCAGGTGATCGTAGCGTGTGATCAGTGTGCCGTGGTCGTCTCGCACGATACAGGGCCACTGCACCTGGCAGGCTTGAGTCGCGCAAGCGTTGTGGGACTGTTTGGGCCGACGGACCCGGGATGCTTTTTGCCGCGCAGGCCCGGTGTGCGTGCCCTGTGGGGAGGAGCGGGACTGGCCTGCCGACCCTGCTACGACGGCAGAGACTTTGCTGCCTGCACCCACAACGGCTGTATGCAGCAGATCACGTCCGCGCAGGTAATGCTTGAGATAGAGCAGCTGCTAGCCGAGCGGCGTGACTAGCGGCCGCGTCTCTGCAAGCTGTTGTGTTTGATACCGGGGCGTCGGATAGGTGGCGAGAGGCCGAGGCTGGCTAGCGATCGCTGTGCAACTGCGGAGTCCAGATGATCTCAACGCGTGCGCTGGTGTTGTGCTGTGCGTTGGCCAGATAGGTGGGCACCAGAAAGCGCTCGTGTTGCAGGAAGAGATCGGCCTGGAGATGCGGCGTGAAGGAGTAGGTCGCATGCACGAAGCCGTCTGAGATGGTTGTGCCGCGGGCCAGGAACTGCGTGCCACCTTTGTTCTGCCGGTAGCCAGCCTCGACGCGCGTGCGGGCGGAGAACCAGTACGACGTGCGGGCCTCAATGGCGCGGCTATCGCGGCCGACTGCGTTGCCGAGCAGGAATCCCTTATTGGTGTTGCCGTCCATGTATTGGCCGTTGATGAAGAAGTGGCCACCACCGAAGTCCGCTGCCAGGCCTTCGGAGCTTGCGGCCTCCACGCGCAGATCCATGTGCGGGAGCCAGGGCAGGCGCGCGAGGTAGATGCCGGGGTTCCAGGCGGCGCGACGCGGGGCATCCATGGGATTGGGGTCGTCGTCGGAGTAGGCGTCCGCGTAGAGGGTGACAGCTTTACGCAGCCAGGGCAGCCGATAGCGGAAGTCGAAGTTGCTCTTGCGGTCGCCAGGGTCGGTGGGGTCGCCGTAGAGCGAGGCCCCGTTGCCGACGTAGTTGCCGGTGGAGTTGAAGCTCAGGAGGTTGGCCTTCAGGCTGTGCAGCGTAATGGGGTGGCCTACACCCCACAGGATGGACCAGCGGGTAAAGCTGATCTCCAGATTGTCTCCAAGGTTGAAGTCTGCCTTCTGCCCGTTGAACCAAGGGCGCGCTGTGTACTGATGACCGGAGAGCTTGCCGAAGACGATGTCGAAGCGATAGGTACCCCAGGCGGGTACCAGCGGCAGCGGGTGCGGGCGGGTGGAGTCAAAACGCAGACTGTAGGTGGGCTCTGCGTTGGACGAGAAGGCCCAAGGGCCCATGGTGGTGGGTCCCCAGTAGAGCTCCTGTTTGCCGAACGAGAGTGCATTGCCTGCAAACGCGATGCCCGCGTACAGCTCGATGGGGCGCTGGCGCGTGTAGGCGGGGACGGCAGCCAAAGGCTGCAAATATGGGTCGCCGCCGGTGATGCGATCGACGCTGTTGAAGAGGTCTGTCTGAGCCTGCGAGCGTGCCGGAGCACCCGGGCCATGCTGCACTTCGTTGCGGTCGTAGAAGAAGAAGCGCCCCTCGTGTGCGCGCACGGAGTAGCCTGCGATGGCACTGGTGCCCCGTCCCAGCGGACGGCCGAAGTCGTTCCACCAGGTCTGGCCAAAGTGGAAGCTGTCGGTAAGGGCGGGGCCTGCGATGGTGCCCGCGCGAGCGTAGACGCTCTCCAGCGCAAAGGTCTTGTAGGCGGGCGGGTCGCCAGCCAGCTCGAAGTGCAGATCATTCATCAGGCGCCGCGCTTCGGTCAGCAGAGCTGGGCTGAACTCATCCGGAGTCGAGGCCATGTCTTCGGCCAGATGCAGCTGACGCAAGCACTCCTGCCGAGTCCAGGGGCGTATGGAGACGCTCTGCCCGGGGATGAAGCCCATGGAGGAGAGCCGCTCCAGCGCCGGGTAGACCCAACTATCCATGGGCACGTTGGTGGAGCCGATGGTATCGGGATCGACGTCGTCCATATTGCGTGCGGGCGGTGCAGGGCGCGCAGCGATTGCCGGTGTTGGCCTGACGAGGGGATCCGGCGGGGTGTGGGCATTGATCTGGCGAGCGGGCCGGGGCACAAGGTAGGTGTGCGGGGGCGGCGCAGGATTGAACGGGTCCAGGCCAAAGTCGTGATGCGCGCGGAAGACGTAATGGCCGATCAGCCAGCCGGCGGCACTGCCTACCACCACATCGGAGGGGTAGTGCTGATCCGCGAGAATGCGGCTGACGCTGATGCCGGTGGCCGCGCCATAGAAGAGCGTGCGGGAGAGCCAGCCGGGGTACTCCTGGCCCAGCACGGAGGCGATGGCCCAGGCCGCCGCAGCGTGGTTGGAGGGGAAGCCGGAGTTCGAGAACGACGACGAGAAGAAGCTGCCCTGCGCATTGTTGACGTAGGGCCGATCGCGTCGCGAGAGAAACTTGATGCTCTCGGTTACAGCCAGCGTATCGCCCAGCGCTTCTCCGCTCAGGATTCCCGTCTCGTGGGCCTGAGGTGAGTCAGCATGAAGGCTCCACAGGTACATGCCGGCAGGCACCGCGCCCAGTGCCACGATGCCACCATTGGAGAGCGTGGAGAAGTGCTTCTGGTCTGCCGGGCGAACCTTGATGAGCTGCGTCATGGTGTGCTGGTCGCTGCCCAGCAGCACCCCGGTGGTGACGGAGAGAGGCAGCAGCCACTCTGCGTCCTGCGGTCGCAGATGCAGCGGGCTGGTCCAGATCGCCTTCTGGTCGTCCAGCACACGCCGTGGCGTCGTGCGCAGGTTGATCTGCTGTGCGGAGGCAGTGGGCGCTGCGGCTGTCTGCGGCCTGGGAGCGTCGGGCAGACTGCCGCTGCTGGTCGCAGAGGAGGAGCTTACCGTTTGCGCCGCAGCCGCAGGTAGCAGCGTCCCGATCAGCAGCAGTGAGAGCAGCCGGGAGCGGAGCAGCGCAGCGCAGATGCGGCAGGGGAGTGTGGGCATCGCATGGGACGGGTTCATACCAGCACGTTCAACCCTGATTGGAGGCTACCATAGCGCTTCTCCCCAAGGAATATGGCGTCAGGTTCCTGGAGGCAGGGCTTTGTGCCCGCAGGTCGCCAAACCCTGCCGAGCAGAAAAGTTGCGCGCAACCCGCCGTGGCCGGATGGGGTTTCTACGACTGTGGCTCGTGGTTGGGTTGGGGCAGCTTCCCTGCACGCATCGGCACAGGAAGTGCCGCGAACGCGGAGGCGACCCGCCAGTGGGCTGACGAGTTTGCAGCGTAGGTCGTGGGACGCTGCTGCGATGTTCCGAGGTCGGCGGTGGAGTGATCCACGCCGGCCTCGATGCACCTTAGGGGCAGACACCCGGGAGTGGCTGGTAGTAGCGAAGCTCAGGCTGCGCGCAGGCCTGGCACAGGATGGCACCGTCGCGAACCACATGGCGATCAAAGCTGATGCCCTCACCGCACTCTGAGCACAGGATGCGGCCGGCCTTATAGCCGGGCATCTCGTGGGCAGGCAAAGGCACCTGCACCCACTGCTCATGGAAGAGCTCGGCAACTGGCAGCTCACGATACGCGCGCATCTGCTGCTGATTTCTGTTCTCGATCCGGGGATACAGCTCGCTGGCTCGTTGGCGCGAACTCTCCAGAGCGTTGATGCGAATGCCCTTGAAGCGTGGTGTCTCTCCGTCCTGGTGCAGCGGCGCGGCCAGGTCCAGGAAGGTTGCTGCCATCTTGCCCCAGTCGCGGAACTTGAGGGCGCGCTTGCCTAGTCGGCAGCCGGTGACGACGCCGATGGCGTCCGTAGCACAGCGGTCGATCTCGACGAAGGTGACCAGCCGCTTGCGATCGTTGGTGGACCAGCGACCGCGCGGGTCCTGGATGCCGAGGCGTTCGCAGGCCAGCATGGCCATACGCACGCCCAGAATCTGCCCGGCGCAGAGGTGGCCGTGGGCTAGCTCTGCCTCGTGCAGCAGATCGTCGAGCGTGAGTTGGGGCGAGGGCGTCATACCGACGATGATACGCGCGGCTAGGGCGAATCGGAGTCGGCGGGCTCGTTGTCTTCAATGATGGAGGCCGCGCCCAGCAGGTCAAACGTAACCGGCTCGCCTGCGGTCAGCTGCAGGGTAACGCGCACTGGCGCGCGTTGCCAGCGGGCAGGTTGGCACACCGGCGCAAGGTGGCCGGGTTGTGGCCACGGCCCCAGCGACTTCTGCACCACCGGCCTGCGCGCGCCCAGCTGCGTAACCACCGCAGCCAGCGACTGGCGCGTGGTGCCTGTGGTGCCACAGTAGGCCGCGTAGTCCCGGTACCACACCACGTCGGAGAGCATGGGGTCAAAGTCTGGCAGATGCAGTGCGGTAATGTGTCCGGTGGTGCGATCCACCAGCAGCCAGGGGCCGGGTTGCCACACCCAGTGTGCGGCAGCTTCGCCGGGCAGTGTGTCGTTCAGTCGAAGAGCGCGACGAATGGTGAAGCTGCGGTCGGTGATCTCATGCAGGTCACCGGTGGTCCACTCCTTCAGCCGGTCGTCCACCAGGAGCGGACGCACCTTCAGCATGGAGGAGTCACTGGCCTGCGTCGCGGGTGTAGCGTCTGGCGGGGTGAAGGGAACCTTGCGTGTGGCACCCAGGGTGACTGTATGCACTTTGGGCGCGGCAAAGAGGAACGGAGATGCTGCAAACAGGAGCATCAGCAGAGGCACAGGAGCGGAGCGAAGGGTCTGCATGCAGGCAAGAGTACGAAGCGCCGGGCGGCTTGGCAAGGGAGTGCGGGATGCAGGCAGGAAAATAGTGCCCGACGGTCGGAAAGTTTGGCGCAGTGGTGGGAGAGAACTTCCCGGAAGGTGAGTTTTCCTAAGCAATGACGCGGATTTTGTTGATAACCACGACCTCCAGAGCGGGTTCAAAAGTAGTATGGTGAAAGTGCACATGCCTTCGCCTGTGCGTTTCATCGGCAGCAGTAGACGATCCAGAATTCTTCAGCGATTCGCCCGCAGCGGCGTACAGACGAGCAGCGACGAAAGGAAGACAGAGAGCATATGTGGAAACCAAATCAGTCCGGGAGCAACTCCCCTTCGACTCCTGAACCGGTGCGTCCGACTGCACCCGCGACCCCGAGCTTCGAGCCGGCGCAGGCGCGTCCTGCGGTTGGCGCAGCTGCCCCTGCACCCGCTGCAGGCGAGCAGGCGACGATCGGCAAGTCTCTGGTGGTCAAGGGCGAAGTGACGGGCTCCGAGTCCCTGTACATCGACGGCAAGGTGGAGGGCGCCATCAACCTGCCCGGAAACCGCGTCACCGTGGGCCGCAACGGCCAGGTCGCGGCCAACATTGTTGCCCGCGAGATTGTGGTGCTGGGCAAGGTTCGCGGTAACTGCCAGGCCAGCGATCGTGTCGACATCCGCAGCGAGGGCTCGCTGACCGGTGATGTGATTGCCGCGCGCATCTCCATCGAGGACGGCGCGTTCTTCAAGGGCGGTATTGATATCCGCAAGCCAAGTGCAGACGCGAAGGCTGCCGTTGCCGAGCCGGCCAAGGCCGAGGCCTAACGCCTACAGCAGACGCCTACACCAAAAGCCTGGCCCCATTCCAGGCCACTTCCCCAGCAGCAGCCGCTCAAGCGAGACGTTCTTCGCTGAGCGGCTGCTGCTTTTTGCGTCTGGGAACCTTCCGATTAATTGTGGTGGTGCTCAACGCGCATTTTCTAGGGTCATCCGCGTCGTTTTTCGCGACCTCGGGTTTACCGATTCAAGCGGTTCCATCAGGCCGTTGGTAATGTTGGATGTCTTCCTTTGGGGTCTCTCATGTTGTTTTCCTGTCTGTGGTTTCTTGGTTGCACCTCGTCTCGTTGGTTTGGGGCGGGTAAGGATGCGTAAACCGGCATCGAGAGTACCGTGGGTGCAGATGGAGATCAGCCGTTGCGAAGTTCTCCGGCTGGCTATCTTCCTCGCCTTTTACGGCATTGTTGCCAATACGCCGTATTGGTTTGCATCAGTGTTCTTTCACTTCATGCCCCTGGGCATGTTCTCTCTCCAATACCTGACGGCGGGGGCGCTGTCGCTGGTGCTGCCGACAAGCCTCTCTGTTGTACTGTTGGTGTTTCTGGTCGCGGAGGATGTCGTCTTTGGAATCTGCAGAACGTACTACTTGCCGGTTTGGGAGTGCTTCTCTTCGCTGGCCGTAGTTGAGTCGTTCTCGCTACGGCGCATTGTTGCGATTCTCGCCAGTGCCTTGCTGCTGGCAGGACTGGCATGCGGCGTCGCGTTGCTACGAATCGATGCCTTGCGTCTGCAACGGCGCGGGATTGCTTTGGCGGGGCTCTTATTGCTGGCAGCGGTCGGTGCTGCCTTGGATGTGGAGCGGCATTACCACATGACCGGCAACTGGCCGAGCCTGGTGGAGTCTCATGAGTCGATTCCTGCTCTGAATCTGCGGCAGAAGCTCTCGCCCCGCATGGTTCGTCTGCCGGTCTCAGGGGTGTACTCTCTGTTGCGGGAAGACCTGCAACAGCGGCAACTGGTTGAACGCAGTGGATTGCATGTCACAGCAATGGCGAGTGCGACGGCCATTGGCCTGGATGCGGCAACGGAACTCAGTGCGACCTTGCGGCCAAACTTTGTTTTGGTGTTGGTGGAGTCCTGGGGGCAGGCGAAGAATCCTGCCCTGCGTTCTGCCTTAACCTCGTGGTATCTGGCCCCGGAGATTAAGGCGCACTACACCGTCACACAGGGCACGGTGCCCTTTCGAGGTCCCACCGTTGCGGGCGAAGCTCGCGAACTCTGTGGCAGCTCGTTTGGCTTCCATCTGCTGAAGGCCAGCGCCGCAGAGCTGACGCAGTGTGTGCCTGCGCAGTTGCGTGCTGAGGGCTACCACACCTTTGCCGTGCATGGCATGAGCGGCAATCTGTTTGATCGCTCGCGCTGGTATCCGCGGGCGGCCTTTGAACACACGTGGTTTCGCCAGCAATTGCAAGAAGCAGGGTTGCATGACTGTATCGGCGCGCTGATCGGTACATGCGACAACGAGGTTGCGCACTGGCTACAGGGGCAGCTGCATACAGACGATGGGCATCCGCTGTTCGCCTACTGGCTTACGCTGAACTCGCACCTGCCAATGATGGTGCCCGCGTCCCTGGCGGATGGAGCAGACTGCACGTTGGTGGCAGGGCTGCGGGCCAATAGTCCACTCTGCTCCTGGTATCAGCTGGAAAGCCGCGTGCATGCTTCTGTTGTGCAGCTTGCGTTGTCGCATCCCGCACGGCCGACGGTGATCGTTGTGGTTGGCGACCATGCGCCACCGTTTGATGGAGCAGCGGAGCGCTCTCAGTTTTTGCAGACTGAGGTTCCCTTCGTCATCCTGGTGCCGCGCAGCACGGAGCGCGTGCAGATACCTGAGCTGACGGCCAGCCAGGTGCTGCCGCAGACACACGGCAGCAGGCGCACAGATGCCCAACGTAAGAGCCTGAGCAATTAGCTGCGAGGGGCGCGCGCGTTGCGCAGTAGCGTCACTTCGTTCAGCTTGCTGGTCAGGTAGATGCCGCCAAAGAAGAACGTCAACACGGGACTGATCTGCAGACCAAGCGGCTCCGGGCCGTTGTAGTGGCGCTCCAGCGTATCGCGTAGCGAGTAGCGCGCGATGAGCCGCACCACCCAGCTGGAGAGCCCAAGCAATACGCCAAGGTAGTTGGGGTGGATCGCCTGGTGTCGCAGAGCAGCGATAAAGTTGCCCATGGACGATGCCATGTTGCCCGCAGTGAGCACGACGGCCGCAATGTAGAAGAAGAGGGCGGTGCTGCGCGGGTCCAGGCGGCGCGCCCACAGCGCCAGCAGGATGTTCCAAACCACCTGGAACAGTCCGAGGGTGAAGATATCGATGATAAGCAGCACGCCCCAGGAGAGCTGCGGCGGCGCAGGGTACGCAGACTGCGCTGGATAGGAGCTGGCAGCGTAGGCCGGAGGCGGCGCAACCGGCTGAGGCGCTGCAGCCGTCGATACGCCGAGCAACTGGCCGACGGTCCTCCACTCCTGTGTATCGGCCGCACGCACCTGGTCGGTGTAGATGATGTTCCCGGTGCTCACGTAGCGCTGGACATCCTCCAGCGTGTAGGGGCCGTAGGTCTGTCCGTTTCGTCCGACAAAGTATTCCATGCAGGCTCCCGTGCAACAGAGTGGCAGGTAATGGTGCTGCACGGACGATGAGAACACGAGGCGGCGAAAGAGACAATGGCAAACCGCGCCCCACCCCGAGTGCCAAGGCTTGTGGCACCGGGGTGGGTGAGGGTTGCGCGACTCAAAGCGTCTGGTCGTCGACGGAGGCCATCTGCGTGTCCTTGGCGGCGCGGCTCCAGCCGATGCGCAGGTCGGTCACCTGCTTCAGGCGGAAGGCGGCTGCGCTGCTGGGAGCGGTAATGGCGAAGAAGTCGGCACGGTGCACGTCCTCCAGGTGGAACGACGGGCGCGGGTCGGGGTTCGCGGGCGCAACTTCAACATGCGACATCTCCAGCCGGTTCAAATGGCGGATGAAGAATGCCCCGGCAGGCGTGGGTCCAAAGCGCAACAGCTCCGGGTAGTCAGGCTCCAGCTCCGGCACGTTGATGGTGTGCCAGTCGGGCATCGGCTTGGCGTTTTCGCCCCAGCCGATGAGTGCATTGGTAGGTAGTCCGCGGTGTCCGAAGTAGCAGTTGGAGAGCTTGACGTCTTCGATGAGATTGCCCGGAACGCCAGAGAGAATGGATGCCGTGGACGATGCGGAGTTGTAGGAGACGAGGTTGGAGATGAGTACGCGACGCAGCGTGCCGGGGCGCATAGACTCCGCCGGCCCGCGATTGCGACGGTTCAGTCGCAGGAACAGCGGCGCATCCACGGTATCGCGCATCGTGATGTTGGAGATGGCGATGTCTTCCGCAAAGGCACCATCCGAGGTTTCGATCGATATGCCCTTGGAGCCCTCGCAGACGCAGTTGGAGATGGTGATGTTGATGAAGCCGCCGTTGGACTCCGTGCCGCACTTGATGCGGCCGTTGCGGGGTACGTGGGCGTCGGGCGCAAACTTCTTGAAGGTGCCGTCGATAAGGGTGCCCAGCTCGTAGTAGCCGGAGACGTAACAGTTGGTGATAGTGACGTTGCGTGTCGGGCGGGCGTATCCAAGGGCGAAGCTTGACTTGGGGCAGATGCCGTCGTCCCACGGCGAGTTGACGAAGCAGTTGGAGACGCGAACGTTCTGGCAGCAGTCGATATCCATGCCGTCGCGATCCGTATCGATGGTGAGGTTGTCGATGGTCAGGTTATCCACGCCCGTGAGCAGCAGGCCAAAGTGCCCACCCTTCAGGATAGAGAAGTCGCGCAGGGTGACGTTGCGGCAGTTCTTCAGCGCGATGGCCTTGTTGCCAACGCCGGGTTGCTCGGCGATAAAGACCTGGTAGTTGCCGCGCGGGTTGCGTCCGCCACCAAAGCTGAGCCCCTTGCCGAAGATGAGGCCCGGGCCGGTGATGGAGAAGTCGTGCAGGTCTTCGCCCCACACCAGCGAGTTGTGCCAGTGGTTGTGCCCGTAGTCCTGGTAGGCGTCGTAGCTGGTCTTGGGCTCGGCGGCGTCGTAGGTGCCTCCCATATAGCCAGTGGTCTGGCCAGGCAGTGGCGAGTCTGCTGCCTGAATCACGGAGCCCTGCGCCAAATAGAGATGGACGTTGCTGCGCATCCGGATGGAGAAGCACATGTAGGTGCCGGCCGGCACGTACACTGTGCCACCACCAGCGGCGGCTGCGGCCTCAATCGCGGCGTTGATGGCTGGCGTGTCCACCGCCTTGCCATCGCCCTTGGCACCGTAGTGGCGCACGTCAAAGAGCAGTGGCGTCAGCGCGTGGGCCGGGTTGTGATACACCGGTGCCTGTGCGGCAAAGGCGGCTGGGGTGACGGCGGCGAGGGCGATCGGGCTGAGCCTCAGAAGGTCGCGGCGGGAGTGGAAGTGGTCCATGGCCTGAGATGCTAGCAGAAAATTGGTACGACCATAAAGCGGATCGTTGCAGCGCCTTTCGCGAGGCTCAGCGGCAGACTTGCAATGCCTTGAACTGAAAGGTATATTGCCAGGCATGACGCGACGGTCGTCCAACCCGAACTTCCTGAATGGCGTGCCTGAGCTGCTGATTCTTACGCTGCTGGCCGACAGCGAGATGTACGGTTACGAGCTTGTGCAGGCCATTCGCGAGCGGACGGCGGGTGTGGTGGCTGCGGGCGAGGGGGTCGTGTACCCGGTGCTGCACGCTTTGGAAGCAGAGGGGGCGGTGACCTCGCGACGTCGTGTGACGGGCGGCCGAAGCCGGATCTACTACTCGCTGACGAACGCCGGACGCACCCGGATGGGCGAGATGGCTACAAGCTGGATGACCCTGACCGAGGCGGTACGCAGCCTGGTACAGGGGAGGAGGCAGGATGAGACGGCAATGGGCTGAACTGCGGGAGAGACTGCTGATGGCAGGAGTAGCACCGAGACATACGCGTCGCTATCTGCACGAGCTGCAGGATCACTACGAGGATCTGGTACGCGAAGCCTGCGCGCAGGGGAGAGACGCCGAGCAGGCCCGTGCCGATGCCTGGCGGCGGCTGGGCACCTTGGACGTGTTGGTGGAGACGATGCTGCAGCGGCCACAACTGCGGAGCTGGAGTGCCCGTATGCCGTGGCTGACGCTTGCGTTGCTACCGCCGGTGGCGTTAGCTGCGCTTTATGGCGTGGCGCTGGTTATTCTAGCTACCGGGTGGGCGATCTTTCTGCCGGATGCGGCCACGCCGTTTCAACCGGTGCATGGCGTGGCGATGCTGTACTTCGGCTTCGGACGCCTGCTGTACTATGCGGCCCCGGCGCTGGTGGTAGGGCTGCTGGTGCTGCACATGGTGCGTCAACGACAGTACAGCGTGTGGGCGATTGTAGGCGGGGTACTGGTAAGCCGCGCGGCCGGCATGGCGACTGTGCACGCGATGCGTCTGCCAGAGCAGGCGAACGCGAGTCGCGTCTCCCTGCAGCTGCAGTCTTCGGGGCAGACGCCACTCTGGATGTCGGCGATGATGCTGGTGCTCGTGGTGGTGTATGCGACGCTAGTCTGGCGAAAGCAGCGGGTGCTCTCAAGCTAAAAGAATGGCGCAGCCAAGTCCTGCATGGCTGCGCCTGCGGCTTTAGGTTTGAGAATGGAGTTAGCCGGAAGCTTAGGGATGGAGCGGGGCCTGCTGGTCCAGGTCGAGGTTCAGCTCCAGGACGTTGACGCGAGGCTCGCCAAGGAAGCCGAGCTGACGACCTGCCGTGTGGCGGGCAACCAGCTGACGCACAACATCCGGCGCAAGGTGGCGTGTGCGCGCGATGCGATCCACCTGAAACTCGGCGGCGGCTGGTGTGATGTCCGGGTCTAGACCCGAGGCGGAAGTCGTGACGAGATCGACGGGCACATCGGCTCCGGGATGGTCCTGCTGATTCGTTGCGACGTCCGCACGGATGCGGTCCAGCAGCTTCTTGTTCGTGGGCGCGTAGTTGGAGCCACCCGAGTTTGCTGCATCATAGCCGTTGCCGGCAGCCGAAGGCCGGGAGTGGAAGTAGCCCGGTGCGGAGAACGGCTGGCCGAGCAGGCGGGAGCCAACCAACGTGCCATTGCGTGTGATGAGCTGCCCATTGGCCCGGTCTCGGAAGAGTGACTGAGCCACTCCGGTGACGGCGTAGGGATAGGCAACGCCGAAGAGGATGGTCGTGACGATGGTGTAGAGCACAGCGGTACGAAGATTGCGCATCATGGGTGAGTCCTTAAGTGGTTCGACGTGCTGTTTGTAACGTTTGTTGTGCCATTTCTAGGCAAGGTGGATCGCCGTAATGATCATGTCGATGACCTTGATGCCGAGGAATGGGGCGATCAGACCGCCGACTCCATAGAGCAGCAGGTTTCGGCGCAGCAGCGACTCTGCGGACATGGCCTTGTACCCCACGCCGCGCAGGGCCAGCGGGATGAGCACGATGATGATGATTGCGTTGAAGATGACTGCCGAAAGAATTGCCGACTCTGGCGTCTTCAAGTGCATGATGTTCAGGGCGTTCAGCACTGGGAAGACACCTGCAAACATAGCCGGGATGATGGCGAAGTACTTGGCTACGTCGTTCGCGATGGAAAACGTCGTCAGCGCGCCACGGGTCATCAGCAGTTGCTTCCCAATCTCGACGATCTCAATCAGCTTGGTCGGGTTGGAGTCGAGGTCCACCATGTTGCCGGCCTCTTTGGCCGCCTGAGTGCCAGAGTTCATGGCGACGCCCACATCTGCCTGAGCCAGCGCCGGCGCGTCGTTGGTGCCATCCCCCGTCATCGCTACCAGCTTGCCATCAGCCTGCTCGCGGCGAATCAGGTCCATCTTGTCCTTGGGCTTGGCTTCGGCAAGAAAGTCATCCACACCAGCCTCGCGCGCAATGGCCGCTGCGGTGAGTGGATTATCGCCCGTGATCATGATGGTGCGGATGCCCATGGCCCGCAGCTGCGCAAAGCGCTCGCGCATGCCGCCCTTGACGATGTCTTTCAGGTGAATGACGCCGAGTGCCTGCCGGTTCTCCGCAACGACCAGTGGCGTGCCGCCTGAGCGCGCTACGGTTTCGACATCGCTCCGCACCTGATCCGGCAGCGTACCGCCGTTCTCCTCAAGAAAGCGGGCAATGGCATCGGTGGAGCCCTTGCGGATGATGCGGCCCTCCAGGTTGACGCCCGACATGCGAGTGACTGCGGAGAAGGGCACAAACTCTGCGTGCAGTTCGTGCAGCTCGCGGCCCCGCAGCCCGTAACGCTCCTTGGCCAGCACGACGATGCTGCGTCCCTCTGGCGTCTCGTCGGGCAGGGAGGAGAGCTGAGCCGCATCGGCAAGCTGATCTTTGCTCACGCCCGGCGCGGGCAGGAACTCGCTTGCCTGCCGATTCCCCAGTGTGATGGTACCGGTCTTATCCAGTAGCAGCGTGTTGACGTCTCCTGCAGCTTCTACAGCGCGGCCAGACATCGCCAGCACATTATGCTGCACCAGGCGATCCATGCCCGCAATGCCGATGGCTGAGAGCAAGCCGCCGATCGTGGTAGGGATCAGGCAGACGAGCAGCGAGATGAGGACAAAGACTGTCTGGGGCGCGGTGGAGTAGATCGCCATGGGCTGCAGCGTGACTACGGCGAGCAGGAAGATAATTGTGAGCCCGGCCAGCAGAATGTTCAGTGCGATCTCGTTCGGTGTCTTCTGCCGTTCGGCGCCTTCGACCAGCGCAATCATGCGGTCAAGAAAGGTCTCACCCGGGTTGGAGGTGATGCGCACCTTGATCTCGTCAGACAGGACGCGCGTGCCGCCGGTGACGGCAGAACGGTCGCCGCCAGCCTCGCGGATGACAGGAGCGGACTCGCCGGTGATGGCGGATTCATCCACCGAGGCGACGCCTTCAATCACCTCTCCATCGCCAGGAATCATGTGCCCGGCTACGACCAGGACCAGGTCTCCCGTGCGAAGCTCCGAGCTGGGCACGTTGCTGGTAGAGCCATCAGGGGCAAGCTTGGTAGCAATGGTGTCTGACTTGGCGCGACGCAGCGCATCGGCCTGCGCTTTGCCTCGACCCTCTGCCATCGCCTCGGCAAAGTTGGCGAACAGCACGGTAAACCAGAGCCAGAGTGTGATCTGCAGATCAAAACGGAACGAGCCGTGGTGCGTCATTGTGTCGCGCAGCAGATAGATCGTCGTGATGACGCTGCCAATCTCGACCACAAACATGACGGGATTCTTCGCCATCTTGGCCGGACTGAGCTTGAGCAGGGAATCAAGCAGAGCGCGACGGACGATTCGAGTATCCCAAAGCGAGGCTTTGTGTGCGTGTGCCATGGTGTCTCTTTCCTTGATTGGTTAGAAGGCTTTGCCGGCCTGCATGAGCAGGTGCTCCAGAATGGGGCCAAGTGAGAGCGCGGGGAAGAAGGTGAGCGCACCCACAATGAGAATGACGCCAACCAGCAGCACGGTGAACAACGGGGTGTGCACTGGGAAGGTGCCTAGCGATGGTGGCACGAGCTTCTTCTCTGCAAGATTGCCTGCGGCGGCTAGCATGGGAACAATCATGAAGAATCGTCCAATAAGCATGGCCGTACCAAGCGATAAGTTATACCAATGGGTATTGGCAGATAATCCGGCGAACGCCGAGCCGTTGTTGCCCGTCGCTGAGGTGTAGGCGTAGAGGATTTCCGACAGACCGTGCGGGCCGCTGTTGCCCAGCGCAGAGAGCCCGAGGTTTGGCATCATCAGCGCAAGGGCACTCAGCCCCAGGATGCATAGCGGGAAGATTAGTACGTAGAGCATCGCCATCTTCACATCGAACGACTCGATCTTCTTGCCCAGATACTCCGGTGTGCGACCCACCATCAGTCCGGCGATGAAGACTGCGACGACAACGAAGATGAGCATGCCGTAGAGACCAGCGCCGACGCCGCCAAAGATGACCTCGCCGAGCATGATGTTGATGAGAGGTACCAGACCGCCGAGCGGCATGAAGGAGTCGTGCATGCTGTTGACAGCTCCGCAGCTTGCATCGGTGGTGATGGTGGCAAACAGGGCCGAGTTCGCGATGCCGAAGCGTACCTCTTTGCCCTCCATGTTGCCGCCGGCCTGGGTCGCTGTCACGTGTTGGTCAACGGAGTGGTACAGCGGATTGGGCTGGGTTTCCGCATAGTAGGCCACGGCAACGCCAGCAAAGAAGAGTATCCCCATAGCAGCGAAGACCGCCCACCCATGACCTGGTGAGCGCACCATGCGTCCTAGCGTGACCGTAAGCGCACCGGGGATGAGGAAGATGGAGACCATCTGCAAGAAGTTGGTGAGCGGCGTGGGGTTCTCAAACGGGTGTGCGCTGTTCGCATTGAAGAAGCCACCGCCGTTTGTCCCCAACATCTTGATTGCCTCTTGCGAGGCGACGGGCCCTTGCGCAATCATCTGCGTGGTCACAGTCTGGGTGGTAGCTTTGCCATCTGTTCCTGTCGTGGTTACAGACAGCGGCTGCACGAGTGTTGCCTGGTCGTAGGTGCGGAAGTTCTGGATGACGCCCTGCGAGACCAGCACGATAGCGAAGATGAGGCAGCCCGGCAGCAGCACCCAAAGCGATGCGCGAGTCGTATCCACCCAGAAGTTGCCAATTGTCTTTGATTCGCGGCGTGCGATACCACGGACGAAGGCGATCGCCAGAGCAATACCGACCGCTGCAGAGAAGAAGTTGTGGTAGGCGAGCTGGAGCATCTGAGTGAGATAGCTCATCGTCGTCTCAGGCACGTAGCTCTGCCAGTTGGTGTTGGTGGTGAATGAGGCCGCTGTGCTGATGGCAAGGTCTGGCGCGACGCCGGGCAGGTGCTGTGGATTGAGCGGAAGATGAGCCTGCAGTCGTTGCACCGCATAGGTGGCCAGCAATGTGACAAGGCTGAACAGCAACATGGCGATGCTGTACTCCGTCCACCGCATCTCGTGCGTCTCATCGATGCCGCTCACGCGATAGATGAGTCGCTCAAGGGGGCGAAAGACTCGGTCAGCGAAGGTGTATTCACGCTCAAACACTCGTGCCATGTAGACTCCGAGTGGTTTGGCGAGCAAGGTAACTACAGAAAAGAACGCAAGAATCTGGAACCAGCCATTGGCGGTCATGTGTTCAAGTCCTTTTGAAGTGGCTGCGGCGTTACCGGCTAGAAGAGTTCCGGTCGAAGAAGCGCGTAGAAGAGGTAGACCAGCAGGCCAACGGTGACTGCTGCAAGCAGGAGAGTCTCCATCACGCCTTACCCCCTGCCGCGCCCAGCCAGCTGCAGCCGTAGGTGTAGGCAATGGCAATGACAAAAAATGCAATGGTCGCAATGACCATCAGTACGTCCCACATGGTGTCCTCCCCAGTGTGCCTGCTGTGCGGCCTGCAAGGCGTTGGCGCGTTGGATAGAGAGACTCTATCGCGCTACTCTTGCAGATCGCCAAAGCCGCTTGGCACATTGCTAGAAGACAACGATCACCGTAAAGAGTGTGTAGGGAATTCGTAAAGAAGCCGTATGCCTTCGACGGAGTGCCATGGCTAGTACGACTCATCTCCCGTTGGGCGGAAGCGGTAGCCTATCCACGGTTCGGTAAGGATGTAGCGCGGCTCGTCAGAGGTCTCAATCTTCTTACGCAGTTGTCCGATGTTGACGCGCAAATACTCAGGCTGATCCGCCGTTGTTCCCCATACCGCGTGCAGAATTGCGCGATGGGTGAGCATCTGACCAGGATGCTGCGCGAGATAGACGAGGATATCAAACTGCTTGGGCGTCAGATGAATCTCTTTGCCGCGGACGAAGACACGATGTTGCGCCAACTGGATGAGGAAGTCGCCTGCCTGGATCTCCTGCTGCGGTGCGGGCGTCGCCGCCTGCTGGCGGCGCAGCTGTGCGCGCACCCGCGCCTGCAGTTCCTGGATGCTGAAGGGCTTGGTGACGTAGTCGTCAGCACCGGCATCGAGCGCCTCAATCTTTTGCCGGTCCTGCTCGCGAACGCTGAGCACGATGATGGGGACCTGTGAGTGTGAACGCAGATCGCGACATAGCTCAACGCCATTCATCTGTGGCATGGAGATATCTGTGATGACGAGGTTGGGCTGCCACTCCGTCGCAATCGTAAGTGCCTCCACGCCGTTGCTGGCGGTGCGCACCAGGTAGCCTTGCGTGGAGAGTGAAGTGCGCAGCACGCGGATGATCTGCGGCTCGTCGTCAACGATAAGAATGCGGGCTTGCGTCTCGGCTGATCTCATGAGCTCTCGCGGGATTGGTAACGGCTCTGGGTCACAATATGCACATCGACGTTTGGGGCCTCAGACAGAAAA
Source organism: Acidobacteriota bacterium (assembly GCA_028872955.1). Taxonomy (GTDB): domain Bacteria; phylum Acidobacteriota; class Terriglobia; order Terriglobales; family Acidobacteriaceae; genus Edaphobacter. Next base: position 7,690 of record JAGWNX010000052.1, on the reverse strand, counting down.
TGCTGGATGGCCCAGTAGTAGAGATACTTCTTGAAGCCACTGACAGCCGTGCGACCGAACAAAATGTGGGTAATGTGCTTCTCTCGCACAAATTGGGCGGCCGCCTGGGCGACAGTCTTGCCCTGAATCGTACAGACTTCGGCGTTAAGATTTCGTGCAAATTGCAGATTCTCTGCCAGGCCACGCGAGTTCTCCGATGCGCCGTCGCGTTCAGTCTGCACGTGAACCACATACAGCTCCCCGTCTACACCCTCTGCAATGCGCGCTCCTCGACTGATAAGAACCTGAGACGAGCTGTTGGAGCTGATGCATACCGCCACGCGCTCGCGCACCGCCCAGTTGTCCCGGATGCGCTTTGCATCCATGTATGCGGTCAGAGTGCGGTCCACTGCTTTGGTGACGTGCTGCAGCGCCATCTCGCGCAGGGCAATCAGATTGCCGCGGCGGAAGAAATTGGCCAGGGCCTTCTCGGCGCGGTCGATGCCATAGATGTCGCCACGGCGCATGCGCATCTGTAGGGCCTCTGGTGTCAGGTCCGACATCACAATCTCGTCGGCGCGTTGCACCAGCCAGTCAGGCACTGTCTCGCGAATGGCAATACCGGTAATGCTTTGCACGGTCGGCGCGACGCTTTCAATGTGCTGTACGTTCATGGTGGCCAGCACATCAATGTTGGCGTCCAGCACATCCAAGACGTCCTCATAGCGCTTCCGATGTCTGCTGCCTTCGATGTTGGTGTGCGCCAACTCGTCAATCAGGACAGTCTCTGGTCTGCGTGCAAGGATAGCGGCGACATCCATCTCCTCGAAGGTGACACCCTTGTACTCCAGCATCTGCCGGGGTACCTGCTCCAGACGTGCTGCAAGCTCAGCGGTCCGCGCGCGGCCATGCGTCTCCACCACGCCGATCACGATATCTTCGCCGCGTTCGCGTCTGCGGATTGCCTCCGACAACATGCTGTAGGTCTTGCCCACGCCGGGTGCATAGCCAAGAAAGAGCTTGAAGGTTCCGCGTGTCTTCTGCGGAGCCACCTTCTCCAGCCACTCTTCTGGACTGCGGACACCGGATTGGGAAGGATCGGATTTCGACATACGGCTACTATAAGGGAGTGAAACGCTCTGGCAAGTTGACTCTACTTCAGTACGGTACGTCCACGGCTGCGCTCGCCGCAATCGTCGTGGTCTATTTTCACTGGGTGCACGCGAACGAGACGACGGTTGCACTCACGCTGCTGATGCTCATCCTCGTCGTCGCGGCAAACTGGGGATTGCGTCATGCCGTATATCTTTCTGCGCTGGCGTCGGCTGCATTTAACTTCTTTTTTCTGGCGCCGGTGCTAACATTCACGATCCACGATGCGCGAAACTGGGTCGCGCTGGTCACGTTCCTGCTTACGGGCATCGTAGCGAGTCAACTCTCAGAGCGGGCAAGGGCAGCGGCAGAGGTGGCGCAGCGGCGCCAGCGTGAGGCAGAGCGCCTCTGGGAGTTCAGCCAGCAGATGCTGGTGACGGGCAGCGTGGTAGACCTGGTGAACCAGTTGCCGCAGATGCTGGCTCGCACGTTTGGCTTGTCCGGCGCAGCACTGTATCTGCGCGAGAAGGATCAGGTATATCGGTCGAGCTCGTCGTACATGGAGGTGGCGGCGTCAGAGTTGCGCGATGCCTCCTTCTCACGAGAGCCTCGCCGCGATGACACCCGTGATATGACACTGGTGCCGATCGCGTTGGGCCAACGGCCCATCGGTGCGCTTGCCATGACTGGTGCCGCACTGAGCGTGGAAGCGCTGGACGCGGTCCGCGGTATGGCTGCCATTGCGATTGAGCGCGCCGGAGCTATGGAATCGCTGGCGAAGGTGGAGGCCTCGCGTGAGAGCGAACGACTGCGCAATGCGCTGCTTGATTCCGTCGCCCATGAACTGCGCACCCCGCTCACGTCGATCACCGTGGCCATTACCAGCCTGCAGTCCAATACCCTGCTGGATGGCGAGCAGCGCGTCGAACTGATGCAGGTGATTGAGGAAGAGGCTGCGCGCCTGAACCGGCTGGTGGGTCAGGCCATGGAGATGGCAGAACTGGACGCGCACGATATCAAGCTGGATCTGCAGCCGCGCGCTATGCGGCAGGCGGTCGAGATCGCGATGGAGTTTCTGCAGACCCCGCTGCGCAGCCATCAAGTGGAGGTGCGCTTGCCCGAGGCGCTACCGGCAGTCCCCATGGACCTGGATCGCATTGCCAAGGTGTTGCAGCATCTGCTGGAGAATGCAGCCAAGTACTCTGAGCCGGATGCTCCGATCTATGTAACCGCCGAGGTGGCAAATAGCAAGCTGGTGACCAGCGTGGCAGACCGTGGAGTCGGCATTGACGAGTTGGAGAGAACGATGATCTTCGACAAGTTCTATCGCGGACAGGGCCAGCGGTATCGTGTGCAGGGTACAGGCATGGGGCTGGCAATCGCCAAGGCAATTGTGGAGTCACACGGCGGCAGCATGGAGGTGACCAGTCAGCCGGGCCACGGCAGCGTATTTTCGTTTACGCTGCCGCTCGGCCAGCAGCTGGCTGTGTCGCAGGACTAGTATTTGGGCAGTGCAGATACGTTCCAGCCGCCGCCCAGTGCTTTGATGAGCAAAACGCTCGCATCCATGCGACGTCGCATGATGTCAATCTCGTTGCGTTCGTTTGCCAGGGCAGTCGTCTGGGCTGTAACTACCTGCAGGTAGTTGTCGATTCCGCCGACATAGCGGTTGTTGAAGATCTGTTCCGCTGCCTGCGCTGCCTGGGTGGCCTGGTGCTGGTGCTGTGCTTCCTGCTGCAGCACGCGCAACTCGCTGACGTTGTCCTCAACCTGCTGAAAGGCCGTCAGCGTGGTCTGGCGATAGTTTGCAACCAACTGGTCATAGTTGGCGATCGCCTGGTCTGTGATGCCGCGGCGGCGTCCGAAGTCGAAGAGAGTCTGGCTCGCTGCCGTACCAAGCGCCCAAGTGTAGTTGGAGGCACCGAGGATGCTGGCGATTGAGGTGCTCTCAAACCCACCAATCCCGGCCAGGGAGATGGTGGGGAAGTAGGCCGCCCGCGCAATGCCAATTCGATCACTGGCTTCAGCCATACGACGCTCTGCGGCCGCGATATCCGGCCGTCGCTGCAGCAGCTCCGCGGGTAGCCCGGTCGGGATGACGGGCGGCTGTGCCGCAAGCGGCGAGGGAGGTAGCGTGAACTCCGCAGGCGGCTTGCCTAGCAGCACGGCGATGGCATGTTCGTACTGCTCACGTCGGATCGCGACATCCCGCGCCTGCACTCGCGCCGTCTCCAGCTGCGTATTCGCCTGGTCCACGTCAGACTCGCCGGAGACGCCACCCTCAAAGCGGTTGGTGGTGATGCGGAAGGCCTCCTCGTAGTCCTTCACGGTGTCGTTCAGCAGCTTCTCTTCCGCGTCAGCGGTGCGAGCCTCAAAGTAGTCGATCGCCAGCTCGCTCTGCAGGCTCAGCTGTGCGGTTTGCAGATCTGCGGCCGTTGCCTGGGCCTCTTCGCGAGCTGCGCTGATTGTGCGCCGTACGCGTCCCCACAGATCAAGTTCGTAGCTCATGTCCAGTGGCAGTTGCAGGTCTGCCTTGGCGTTGTTTGGCTGGGTTGCCGTAGAGTATGGGCGCGAGTTTGAGTCGCGAAGACCACCCACGTAGGGCGAGGCCCCAATGGTAGGAGCAAGCGCCGCGTGGTTCACTGTGATCTGTGCCCGGGCCTGACGCAACTGTGCTTCGGCTGCCTTCAGGGTCTGGTTGGTCACGGTCACCTGGGGCTCCAGTGCATTCAGCTCTGCGTCGCCGAAGATGGTCCACCAGTCTCCGCGCAGGGTGGAGTCCGCCGGCTGCGCCGCTGCCCATGCGGGATCGGTAGCCTCCTTATAGGCAGGTGGCGTCACCACGCTCGGCCTGGTGTAGTGTGGCCCCACCATACAGCCGGTAGCAGCAAGCAGCAGCGATAGGCTAGAGGTGGATGCAGCGCGCAATCTCACTGGTGCATCTCCTTACCCGGTGCGGTCGAAGTGGTGGTGGAGACCTCTACCCGCTCTCCTTCCGCCAGGGAGTCTGGTGGGTCAAGGATGACGGCGTCATCCGGCTGTAGACCTGAGCCGATCTCCACCGTGGCGCCGCCATCGTGGCTTATGGTGACTGGAACCAGGTGCGCACGGCCATCACGTACAACGCCCACCTGCAGACCTGCCGAACGGAAGAGCAGTGTGTTCGAGGGCAGCGTCAGGCCCTGCGAATGCTCGGGAACTTTGAAGTGGACAAACACGTAGGAGCCCGGGAGCAGCTCGCCGGACTTGTTGTCGATATCAACTTCCACGTTCAGCGTGCGCGAGGCCTGGTCGATGGCGCTGGAGTTACGCACAATCGTTCCGATGAACTCGCGGCCCGGATACTCGTCCAGCGTCAGCGTTGCCTGCCCGCCGTTGCGAATGCTCGGAGCGTAGATCTCTGGCACAGCAACGTACACACGAATCTTGCCGATCGCGGCCATGTGAAAGAGCTCGCGAGGCGTGGAGGCGCCGCCAGCGGCGATGAGTGCGCCAATGTCGGTGTTACGCGCGGTCACAATGCCATCGAACGGTGCATACACCTTTTCAAACGACTGCAGCTGCTGCAGGCGGCGGACGTTCGCCATGGAGGCGTCCACTGCGGCCTTCTTGGCTGCGGCATCGCTCACCGCAACATCCGTCTCCTGCTTGGAGACGGAGTTCGTCTTCAGTAGGTTCTGGTAGCGGTTGGACGTCGTGTTGGCCAGGTCGAGGTTGGCCTGCGCGCTCTTCAGGTCGGCCTCTGCCACCTGCAGTTGCTGGTCAAGCTCCGGGGTTTCGATCTCGGCCATCAGCTGGCCTTTGCGAACTCGGGCACCAATGTCGAAGTACCAGGTCTTCAGGTAGCCGTCGGTGCGCGAGTAGATAGGCGTATCGACGTAGGCCTGGGTATTGCCCGGCAACAGGATCTCCGACGAGAGCCCTGCTGGAGTGGGATGAATGACGCGTACGGTGGGCACGGCAGCTGCCATCGTCTCTCGCCTCAGCTCGCGGGCATCCCGTGCTCGCGTCAGGATGCCGGAGACGATCACAACGAAGATGACAATAACCAGAGCAGCAACGCCGAGCCAGGCACCGCGGCTCAGGCCGGTTGCAGGCTGGTCTTCATGCGCTGCCGGGGTGGTGTCGTTGTGCTTCGAGTCGAACTGGGTAGTCATACGGACTCCTTGAAATTTAGAGCATGTCACGCTGCTGCTGCCGGATCAGGCATCAGCGATCGAGAGGTCATCCTCGATTGAATCCGCCGGATTGGGGCGGTAGTTGCGATGCAGAAAGCTGAACACGACTGGGACAAAGATGAGCGTAGCCACGGTGGCACAGCACAGGCCTCCGATGACCGCGCGGCCCAACGGAGCGTTTTGCTCGCCGCCCTCACCTGCACCCAGCGCCATCGGAATCATGCCGATGATCATGGCCAGCGCAGTCATCGCGACCGGACGGAATCGAGTGGCGCCAGCTTCCAGAGCCGCGCGGAAGGAATCGCCATGCTCGTGCAGCCGGTCTTTGGCGAACGAGACCACCAGAATGCTGTTAGCGGTGGCGACGCCCATGCACATAATGGCACCCATGAGCGCCGGTACGCTCAGCGTGGTGTGGGTGACAAACAGCATCAACACAATGCCGGCCAGCGCCGCAGGTAGCGCCGTGATGATGATGAATGGGTCAAGCCAGGACTGGAAGTTGACGACGATCAGCAGGTAGACCAGGATGATGGCAAAGCCGAGCCCAGCGATCAGGCCAAAGTACGATTTGTTCATCGTATCGATCTGGCCGCGAATATGAATGAAGCTGCCGCGCGGCAGGCTGGGCTCATCCTCGCGCACAATCTTTTCAATGGCGCGATTGACTGAGCCGAGGTCCGTGCCCTGTACGCTACCGTATACATCCAGCGTACGGCGGATGTTGTAGTGGGTAATGACCGACATCTCGGTCGAGCGCTCGATGGTAGCAACGTCCGCCAGAATCTCTGGCTGCGGCGTATTGGGTGCGCTCAGCGGGATGTTCTGCAGATCAGAGAGCGACTGAACGTCATACTGGGGAGTCAACGCAACAATCGGATAGTTGACTCCGTTCTTGTTGTTCAGGAAGAACTGCGGAGTCAGCTGCGTGCTGCCCGACAGGATGTTGAGCAGGCTGCTGCCCACGTCGCGCACACTGTATCCACCTTGCTGCGCCTTGGTGCGGTCCACGTTGACCGTCAACACCGGGTAGTCGTCTGGCTGCTGAATGCGCAGATCGACGAGGCCCGGAACCTGCCGCAGCTGATCGAGCAGGTGATCCAGCACCTTGCGGTTGCCCGCGATATCCGAGCCCTCAATCTGCACATCGATGGGAGCCGGCAGACCAAAGTTGAGAATCTGCGTCACGATGTCGGCCGGCAGGAAGTAGAACGTCGTTCCCGGGAACAGTCGCGGCAACTCGGAGCGCAGCTGCTTCACATACTCTGCTGTTGGCCGATGATCTTCCTTGAGAGAGACCATGATGTCGGCATCGCCCGCACCGATCAGGCCCGAGGTGGCGTGCTGGGTGTTCATGGTGCTGTACGGCAGGCCAATGTTGTCCAGCACGTTATCCATCTCACTGGCTGGAATCGTCTGCCGGATCGTGCCTTCGATCTGGTCGCACAGGTTGGCGGTCTCCTCAATGCGGGTTCCGCTCTTGGCGCGGATATGCAGGATGAACGCCCCATTGTCCGAGGTGGGGAAGAAGTTCTGGCCGAGGAACGGAACCAGTAAAAATGCCAGCAGGCAGCCCAGCAGAAAGGTGGGAATGAACAGTCGCCGAGCCACCAGTACACGCTGCAGCAGGCCCTGGTAGAAGCTACGCGTACGTTCAAACACACGCTCAAACGCCTTCTGCACGCGGGCAAACACGTTCGTTGAGGGCGCGGCATGGTGGTCGTGCACCTTCAACAGGTACATGGCCAGGGTTGGCACCAGGGTGCGCGACAGAATGTAGGACGCCAGCATGGCAAAGACGACCGCCTCTGCCAGAGGAACGAAGAGATACCGCGCGACACCGCCCAGGAAGAACATGGGCAGAAACACAATGCAGATGCAGAGCGTGGAGACGAGTGCCGGGACTGAGATCTGCGCGGCGCCATCCAGAATGGACTCATGCAATCCGCGCCCCTCTTCCAGGTAGCGCTCAATGTTCTCGATGGTCACGGTCGCGTCGTCGACCAGGATGCCGACCGCCAGCGCCAGTCCGCCGAGCGTCATGATGTTGATCGTCTCGCCGAGCAGGCCCAGCACGATGATCGAAGAGAGAATCGACAGCGGGATGGACACCGCGATGATGACCGTGCTGCGCCAGCTACCGAGAAAGAGCAGAATCATCAGTCCGGTCAGCATGGCGGCAATCTCTGCTTCACGGATCTCGCCCTCGATCGAGCCGCGCACAAAGATCGACTGGTCGCCGATCAGCTTGATGTTCAGCTCTGGCGGTAGAATCGCGTGCAGACGAGGCAGCATGGCACGGATGCCCTGCACCACCGAGAGGGTGGAGGCGTTGCCCGACTTCAGAATCGTAATCAGCACGCCACGGTGGCCGTCCTGCCGGACCACGTTGGTCTGCGGCGTAGCACTGTCGGCCACATCCGCCACGTCGTGCAGGTAGA
>JAGWNX010000112.1 GCA_028872955.1 Acidobacteriota bacterium | reverse complement strand
CTGCGCGAGTACCGGGTGAACCCGGTTCTCTATGTCGAGTTCGAGGACATCAACGGGGCGAATAAGAGCCTGTTGGAGGTGGTGGGCAACGATGGCAATCAAGATTTGACCGCTAGCAACGCCGAGGGCCGCGCGGAGAAGCAGCGCGAGGCAGAGCTGAAGCTCATCCTCTCCAGCAATGCCAGGGGCTGGAACTTCGCCGAGAATGCGATTGCAGAGAAGAACCTGGGCCATGCGGCCTGGGAGTTTGGCTATGCGTTGGCGGCTAGCCGACCACTACGGCTGTCGGGTGGCGCGCACGCGGGCAGCTTTGCTGCGGAGAACTTCTCCGCCGGGGCTGAGATGTATGGCGGCCTGGGCACCCGCAACAGCTTTGGGCTGCGAGATACCTCGCACTACGCCGGGCCGGTGGCGAACTGGAGCGGCCCCAATGGCTGGACACTCTCTGGCAGTGTGGGCTTTGGGCTGAACGGGAACAGTGTGTCGCGGCTCTATCGGTTCGGCGTGGCCTATGAGCTTGGCCAGCTTGGCCGCTATCTCAAGCGGGGTGCACGGTGAGGCGCGCGGGCGTGGTTCTGGCCTTGCTGGCTGGAGGCGTCTTCTGTGGTGGCACCACCTGTGCGGCAGCGCACCGCGACTGGCTGGCTGCGGTTCCACCGCAGGAGCGGTTGCGGGTGAGCCCTATTCCCATGGCAGACAGTCCCGACGCTGTGGCCGCAGGTGCCATCCTCTTTCATCGGAGCTGTGCGTCGTGCCACGGGGAGGATGCGCGCGGCCTGGGCAAGCGACCCGGCCTGCGCAGTGAGCGGGTTCGAGAGGCGAGCGAGGGCGAATTGCACTGGCTGCTGACCAACGGCAATCTGGCTGCGGGCATGCCTTCGTGGTCGCGACTGCCCGAGGGCTCCCGCTGGCAGCTCGTCCGCTATCTCCACGCTCTGCCTGTCGACGCCAGTAGCCTTCATGATGGCCCTACGCCGTAGGTTGCAGGCAAGGTGCCTGAACGGGATTCGCTTGCCATGCGGCAGGGTGGTTTCTATAATTCCGGCAGTTTCTTGAATCTGTTTTTCTTCAGGAATTCCTGGCTGGACTATGCAACGGGCAGGGTGGATGCACTATATTCAGCAAAGGGTGCAGGGCTGTAGCCGCAGTGCGTCCGGTGTCAGCATCTCAAGTGAGGGTATTGAGGAGTATTGAATGAACAAGGCAGTCGTTGCATCTCTCCTAGCGGTCTCGGCGTTCGCTAGCGTGGCTCCCGGGTGTGGGGTTGCGTATTCACAGACACAAGTCAATCTGGGGTCGCAGGCAAGCGGTGCGGTAAGCATGTCGCCAGCAGAGTATTCGGCTTATAACAGCGCCATCGGCCAGACGGATCCGCATGCCAAGGCTACCGCGTTGGAGGCTTACCTGACCCAGTATCCGCAGTCCGGCGTCAAGGGCGACGTGCTGCAGCAGCTGATGCTGGCCTACAGCAGCTTTGATCCGGCCAAGACCGTGGATGCGGCCGATCGTCTGCTTCAGGTCGATCCGAACAACCTGCGTGCGCTCACCTTTGAGGTCTACTTCCGCAAGTCGGGTGCCGATCAGATCACCGACGCCAGCGCCAAGCAGGATGCGCTCGACAAGTCGGCCGCCTTTGCGCAGCGTGGTCTGGCTGCCAAGAAGCCGGCCGAGATGAGCGATGCCGACTTCAATACGGTGAAGGCCAGCGCAACACCAATCTTCTACAGCGCCATTGCTACGGCAGCGCTGAACAAGAAGGATGTCGCGACGGCGATTACCAACTTCAAGGCAGAGCTGGCCAGCGTTCCTGTTGCCAACACCACGCAGCCTGGTCCTCTGCTGCAGGATACCTACACGCTGGGCTCGGCCTACTATCAGTCCACGCCCGCCGACCTCGTCAACTGCACGTTTTACGCGACGCGCGCCGCGAACTTTGCTCCAGAGCCGTATAAGTCGCAGATGCTGCCGCTGGCCAAGTACTGCTACAAGAAGTACCACGGTGGCGATGACGGCTACGATGCGGTGACCGCAGCCGCCCAGGCCAACCTGAACCCGCCCGCAGACTTCACCATCAAGCCGGCTCCGAAGCCGTCTGACATCGCCGACCAGGTGGTGGCCAGCACGCCGGATCTCTCCACGCTCGCGATCAGCGACAAGGAGTTCATCCTGCAGAACGGCAAGACGGAGGATGCAGCCAAGGTGTGGGACACCATCAAGGGCAAGTCGGTGCAGATTCCGGACGCGCTTGTGATCGAGTCCACCCCGACGGTGCTGAAGGTTGCTGTTTCGGACGATGCCGTGCAGTCGAAGACTGCCGACTTCACCTTCAACCTGAAGCCCGCGGACGCAGAGGATGCGACCAAGAAGAAGACTGCGGCTCAGGAAGCAGCAGCCAAGAAGGAAGCCGATGCAATCGCAGCGGCAACGGCTGTGGGGCAGAAGGTTACTCTGACGGGAACCTACGACTCCTACACGCCGAACCCGATCATGATCAACATGACCGATGCTGAGGTGGTTCTGCCCAAGGCTGCTCCGGAGAAGAAGCCGACTCATGCTCCGGTTCACCATCCGGCCCACCGCTAAACTGGATCGCCGCATGCAGCAACAAGAGGCAGCCCTCGGGGCTGCCTCTTCTTGTTTGGGGCGAATCCGCTTACGTCGTCAGCCACTGCAGGGCGTTCGCCAGGAAGCGCTGCTGCAGGATGGGGTGCAACTCCGGAACGCGCTGGTAGACGACTCGGCCGCGGCCTAGCTGAGTGGTAAAGGTACCAGCGCCGATATTTCGGTCGTGGTCGCGGGAGTACGCGGCGACGATCTCCACCGGTGCGCCCTGCGGATGCCGAGCCAGCAGCAGCCCGTTCGCCTGGCGGCCACGAGCCTGGTAGTGGATGCCCATCGCCTGGTTCACCGGCATGCCCGCGTACAGCGGATGTTGGCGCACGAAGTACCAGTTGCCCATCCAGGGTGCGCGAAAGTCGCCGACCGTGCCCAGGTAGGTGAAGGCACCGGCCTCGGCCAGCTGCCTGGCCACTCCGTCGGAGAGCGTGTCTGCCTGCGGCATGGCCAGCAGGGGCGTGCCGCCGGTTACCGCCTCCAGGACTCCCGCAGCCAGCGAGCCCACCTGCTGCGACGTTTGAACGGCACCGACCACGGAGGCGGGTTGTGCCTCCAGTCCGGTTGTGTCGCCCGAGCGCTGGTCGGCGGATGTGTGACTGGTCAGGCCTGAGGCTACGATGACATCGCACGCGACCTGCGGCCGCCACGGCACAACGCTGACACCAGGCAGTGCCGAGAGCTGACGCTGCAACGCAGGCGTGACGCCAGAGACAGCGACCGTGAGCGGACGGTGAGGTTGCCTGCGCGTGTCCGCTACCCAGATCTCCCTGGTCTGGGTGGCGAGCGGATGCGAGGAGAGGCTGAAGCGGAAGCGGTACATGCCCTCCTCCGTCAGCGGAGGCGTCTGAAACTCCTGTTGCAGCAGATAGCTGAACTGGTCTGGCGATTGCTCTGGTGCTGGCAGCTTCGTGAGTTGCAGCAAACGGCCGGACGGAGTCACCATGCTGAAGCGCAGTGAGCCCGAGACCGGCTTGCCGGTGTCGTTGAGCAGGTAGAGATCGAAGGTTGCGGGCTGGCCCAGAGCCACGCACAGACTGCGTTGCTTTGCCACCGGATACACCGGCTGCAGCGTGCGTGCGATGGGGGCGGGGTCTGCCTTGAAGTTGCGCAGGTTATCCACGATGCCGGAGTGGTTCTCGATTGCAGTCGACTCCCAGCCGGAGATGGCGGCAAAGTCCAACTCGTCGGAGATGCGCGCGTTCTCCAGATAGTTCTGCCAGGACTGGTAGCACTTGGTCCCCAGCGCGAGCCACAGCTGCTCCGTAGCCGGAAAGGCGTTGCGGAAGCCCCACTGGTCCAGAAAGCGATCGTACGCGGCCACGATCTGCTTGTGGTCGGTCAGGTCATAGCTCAAGCCGCCGTACTTCGCGTAGGTCGTGGTGATCTGGTGAATCATCAGCGAGTGGTTGTCGGGCGTGGCGCAGCCCTCCATCTCGCCGTACTCGGTGAGCCACTCACGGTAGGGCGCGCGGTAGGTGAACTCCGTGGGCGACTTGTAGAACTCGTCGTACCATTGATCTCCCGCGCCCTGGTGATTGTTCCACCAGCCAGCGAAGGGCTGGCGGTCAGAGCGGTGGATGGTGTCGCTCCATGGCTCGTACCATGCCTGTGCGGCCGAGCGCGGCGGCGGCGAGAAGCCGTCGTTCAGCACCACCAACCGCGAGGGGTCCTCGCGGTGCATCGCCTGCAGCACGGCAAACACATCGGGGTTTGCCAGGTCTGCGCCAATCTCATTCTGTACGGTGTACTGGATGAGCGACGGGTGTGAGCGAAATGCCCGCACCATGGCGACGCACTTGGCCACCATAAAGCGTTGCGCAAAGCGATCGGCAGCGCTGGTGGGCCTGGCCAGCTTTACGCCGGGGTTGGCGATGGCACCTTCTCCGCTGGCCGTGGGCGCTGGCGCGCCGATGGAGAGCTTGCCGCCGCCGGGCTCCATGTACCGCAGCAAGCCCAGGCGGTCGTGCGCACGCAGCACATCCTCCTTGCCGACGTTGCGGTGGAAGTTCAGGCAGTTCAGGTTCAGCGCCTTGGCCTGCCGCACCTCTTTCTCGGCCAGCTCCGGCGTAGGGAACAGCCCGTTGAGCCCCCAGAACCCCCACGAGATGGAGGTGTAGATGCGAATGCGTCGACCGTTCAGCCGGAACATCGCGTTCGTGCCGATGCCCACCGGCTGAAAGGTGCGGAACCCGAAGGCAACCGTGCGGGTGTCGGTGTGGCCGCTGCGGGTGCGCACCTCCGCGCGCAGGTGGTACAGTGTTGGCGTGTCCAGGTCCCACAGTGCGGCCTGCGGCGCGGTCATCTCTGCCGTCACCGTCTGCCTGGTCGCGGTGCCGTCCGCACCATCAACCAGGGCCACCTGCAGGCCTGCGTGGCCTGAGGCCAGGTCGCCGCTCTCTGCGACGACATGACCATTGCTCGGGTCGATGATTTGTAACCGCACCTGATCGACATCCGCCACGCCCGATGGGGACTCCACGGCGACGTTCACCTGCACCCTGCCACGCTCCAGCCTGTTGAGCACCCACAGGTCCTGAATGCGCACGCTCGCGGCCGTGCTCAGGCTCATGCCGCGATCCAGTCCGCCGAAGCCATGCGACCGATAGAGCCGTACAGCGCCCCACTGGGCGTTCAGCCCGTCTACCCAGTCGTAGCGTCCAAAGGGATTGGTGATGCGGATGGCCAGCAGGTTGTGGCCGCCGGCATGCGCTGCATGGGTCAGCTCGCACTCGAAGGGA
>JAGWNX010000051.1 GCA_028872955.1 Acidobacteriota bacterium | reverse complement strand
CATGCCCGGCTCTCGCCTGAGCATTGGACGCCGGTCGCGGGTAAAAGGGCGGTCCCTGCCCGGGGCATGGACGACACGCACCGCCAGAGCCCGCCCAGGCAGGCGGGTGGCACGGCAAAACAGCTCTCAATCGGGAAAGTAGTCTCTTCGGCGTGCGCCGGCAGCCCTAGGCGGCGACGTAGCGGCCCAGCTCTTTGACGATGCCGCAGTGCTGCTTCAGCGCCTCCAGAGCCTGATCGACCATCGCCTCGCGCTCATAGCGCACGTCCACGTAAAAGACGTACTCCCAGGGGCTACCCTGCACCGGGCGCGACTCGATCTTGGTCAGGTTGACCCCGGCACTGGCCAGCAGTTCCAGCGCCGCCACCAGTGTGCCTGGGCGATGCTGCAGGGTGAAGGCCAGGCTGAGTTTGTTGCAGGGCACGCCACTGGCCCGGGGCGTATCCGCATTGCGACGCTGGATGAGGTGGAACCGGGTGTAGTTCTCCGTGTGATCCTCAATGCCGGCAAGCAGTACCTGCCCACCGTACTGTTGCGCTGCCAGCTCTGGAGCGATGCCGGCCGTGTCGCGCAAGCCCTTCTGCATCAGCTCTTTTACGCTGCCCGCCGTGTCATAGAAGGGCATGGCCTGCAGTTCAGGGTGCTCCCGCAGGAAACGCCGACACTGCGACAGCGCGACCGGGTGCGAGAGGACATGACGCAGCTGACTGAGCTGCACACCGGGCATGGCGATCAGGTTGTGGCGGATGCGCAGCAGGCTCTCGGCCATGATCGCAACCGGCCTTTCCAGCAGCAGATCGTAGTGCTCCGCGACGGAGCCATGCAGGCTGTTCTCGATGGGCAGCACGGCACCATCCACACGACCGGCGACCACGGCATCCAGCACCTCGTGCGAGACCGCGCAGGGCACAATCTCCACCTGCTCGCCGAGCATCTGCCGCGCCGCCATGTGACTGTTGGAGCCCAACTCACCTTGAATGGCTACTCTCTGGATCGCTGTCTTCAAATCGCTCGCCTCAACGTGCCCATCCTGATTTCTTCGTGCAACCTGCGCCCCTGGGCAACATAAAGGCGACGGAAGGAGTCTATCTCTACAGAGCTGGTTCGCAGGCTGGCTGCACACCGCCGGGCTGTGCCACGCTGCACAAGGAGATGAGCCATGCTTTGGACCATCTTTGGTGTCCTGCTTATTCTATGGCTTCTCGGCTTCATTGGCTTTCACGTTCTCGGGGCCTACATTCATCTGCTGTTGCTGATTGCCTTGGTTGTGCTGGTGATTCAACTCATTACGGGCAAACGCGCCCTTTGACGTCAACCACGATCGACAACTATCCGAGAGACCCAGGAGGATTCTATGAACAAAGAGATCGCAGAAGGCAAGTTGGAGCAGTTGAAGGGCCAGATCAAGCAGCTTGCCGGCGAGAAGACCGGCAACCATAGCCTGGCCAACTCCGGCGCGGCAGATCGGTTGCACGGTGCAGCCCGCGAGACCTGGGGCCGAGTCAAGGAGTCGGCCTCACACACCATCCGTGGCGCAGTCGAGGATCATGAAGCGCGTATCAACGGGCTGCGGCATACGGTTGTGGATACAGCGAACGAGATGCGCCAGGCCTTTGCCGAGAAGCTCGATCACGGGCCGGACCAGCAGGACTCCCACAACAAGGTGTAGCCACCAAGGGTGTAGCCTGATGCGGGCGGCCGGCCGGATGCCCGGCTGCCTGCGCACCTGCTAGCGGTGATGCAGCACATCTGCCGCAACAAACAGAAAAAACAGCACCGAGATGACACCGTTTAGCGTGAAGAACGCAGCATTCATGCGTCGCAGATCGCCCGGCGAGACGATGGAGTGCTCGTAGAGTAAAAGCGCGGCGACCAGCACAATGCCTACCAGCGCCACAGGCCCCAGGTGGAAGAGCACCACCAGCCACAGCAGCAAGGCCCACATGGCCAGATGCATCAGGCGCGCAATGCGGAAGGCACCCGCGAGTCCGAAGGCCTGCGGGACGCTGTTCAATCCCACGCGGCGATCATGCTCAAAGTCCTGACAGGCGTACAGCACATCAAAACCGCCCACCCAGAGCAGCACAGCAACCGTAAGCACCACGATGCGCGCATCCAGCGCGCCGCGGACGGCGATCCACGCTGCCGCCGGCGCTATGCCAAGCGCCAGACCCAGCACCAGGTGCGACCATCGAGTCACGCGCTTCATGTAGCTATAGCCCAGCACCACCAGCAGCGCCGGTAGCGCCAATGCCAGGCACAGGCGATTGAGCAGCGCCGCACCCACCAGGAAGACCACACTGCTGACCACGACGAATCCACCAACAAAGGCTGTGCTCAGCAGCCCGGCGGGGAGCGCGCGACCTGCTGTGCGCGGGTTGGCTGCGTCCAGCCGTGCGTCAACCAGCCGGTTGAAGGCCATTGCCGCCGATCGCGCCGCCACCATACACAGCAGGATCAACATCAGAACCCGAGGGTGCGGCCAGCCGTCTGCGGCCAGCACCGCGCCGGTCAACGCAAACGGCAGGGCGAAGATGGAGTGCTCCCACTTGATCATCTCCAGCGTCACGGCCGTGCTCTTCCAGAAGCTGCTCATTCCTCCATGGTAACGAAAAACCGGGCCTCTGCTGCAGAGGCCCGGTCGTGTGCTGCAGCTTACCTTCCGTCGGATGCCCCGGCCACCTGCAGATTATTGATGACCTTGAAGACCCCGGGAACCGTATTCGCGCGGATGTTGGCGACGTCCTTATCCCCCTGGTTATCGACCATGCCGCTGAGCGTTACGTTGCCGTTGACCACCGTAATGCGGATGGGCTTCGCGGGATCCATGGCGTACTTGCTGAGCTGCGGCGTGCTGTAGATGGTGCGCGCCTCCTCGATCCGGATACGATCATCCATCGGCGAGGGTGGTGCCACATCGATGTTGTCGATCACGTCGCGCACGCCGGGGTAGTAGGAGACCAGGCTGAGCGCAGAGTCTTTGTCCTGCGGGCCATAGGCGACACCACCCAGCGTCACAACACCGTGCTGTACGGCAATCGAAATAGCGTTGAAGGCCGTCGTACCGTAGCCCACGCGATCGTAGGCAAGCTTCTCTGCCAGCTTGTTGCGCAGTTGCACGTCGTCCACCTGGGGCCCCTGCACGGTGATCAGGTTTTCCACGCCCTGCACGCCCTTGCGATGGTGCGTCTTACGGTCTGCGTCTTCCTTGTAGCCGTAGAGCTCTACCGTGCCCGTCAAGGTGACAATCTGCCCATGCACGGCGACATGCACGTCTTTGAATCGCTTCGCGTCGAGCGCCTTGGACACCTCTGTCTGAATCTGCTGATCCTGTGCGCTACTGCCTTGTGCGTGGGCTCGTACTGCGCCGACGGCCACGAGGCACGCGAGAAGAACTCCACCCATGGGTTGCTTGAGACTCTGTACTTTCATGGTTTCTCCTTTCCATGACGCGCCTGCAATCTGCGTGTAGGACGCGTGGCCCAAGAAATGGTGAGGTCACAACCTGGCCTGCTTGCAGCCAAGGGGACCACCTGAACCAGTGACCGCGACTAGCGGTAGCGTCGGCGCAACTTGTAGACCACGCTGAACACGCCGGACTCGTCGCGGGAGGCTACGATCGAGACATCACGGCTGAGATCATACTGCAACTGAATCAGCTGTTGCGCGGTGGTGTTTACGTTGGTGGCAAAGGTAGCCGTGAACTGGCGGGAGAGCTGCTGCTGCACCGTAATGCGCGCCGAGGAGTTGCCCAGCGTGCCCACAAAGGCAGGATCAATCTTGACGCTGCCGACGCCGAAGAGCTTTTCCACCCGGCTGCTGACGGTAGCGTTCAAGGCGCCGCCCAGCAGCGAACTGGTGGTGGGATCCACGCCCACCTGTGCCTGCTGCTCCTGGTACAGCTGCGCCTCCTCCTGCGTGCGGCCCAGCGCCAGCAGGGCAAAGATGTCAGCCTCGCTCAGCGGAGGCTCTGAGCGATAGGTGGGCCGCAGGTTGCTGGGAGTGCCGTGCACGCCGAGCGTGATGTCGTAGTTCTCCACCCGGGCCGTTGCGTCGATATCAATCGTGGGCTCGACACGCACGGGGTTCGTGAAGTAGATGTCTCCGCGCTGCAACTGATACTTAGTACCGGAGAAGGTCGCGCTGCCGTCCGTGATCTGGATGCGGCCCAGCACGGTAGGATTCGCCACCGTACCGCGGACCGTCAGATCCACGGCACCAGCCAGTTTGGCGTAGGAGTTCTGGAAGTCCAGTTGCGGGGAGCTGGTCAGGTGAACATCCAGGCGGATCTTGTTGGTGGCGGCATTGGGATCTACCGGTGCTCCACCGTCGGCAGCCCCGGCGAAGGCAGCGAAGTCCACATCGGGGCCAATGCCGAAGCGCGTCACCAGAATGGAACCACTCAGCAGCGCACTCTGCGTGGTGCCTTGCAGCCTTAGATTCGCATTGGCGGTCGCGCTCAAGCCATCGTAGCGTACGCGCACGGCGTCGCCGGTGGCGGTCAGGTCAGCGTACACCCCGTTGCGGTAGCGGATGGAGCCGCCAATCTTCAGCAGTCCTCCCCCGGTGGTTGCCGTCAGGCTCTGCACCTGCAGCCGGTCTTCATTGAAGACCAGGGTGCCGTTCATATTGTTCAAACCGTTGGCCACACCGTAGACCGACGCATTGACGTTGTCGAACTGAATCCTGCCGGTGAGCGCCGGGTTGCTAAGCGTTCCCGTCGCGGCCATGGCAAACTCCATCTTGCCGCTGGAGACGATGTCGGGATCGAAGGTGTGCACCAGTGCCACGCTCACGCTGCCATTGGCCTTCATGTTCAGCTTGCCGTCTGCCGTAGACCTGGCACCAAACAGTTGCATCGAGCCTGCCGCCTGCAGGTCCGTATCCTGGCCGGTAATGTGGACATGATCCAACTGCACCGTGCCCTGCTGCAGCGCAGCGTGCACCGGCCCTGCGCTCCGCAGCTCAAGCCCCTGCAGCTTCAGGTCAACACTGTGCAGCGTGGCATCCCCGTGCAGCTGCTGTGGATGAGCCAGCGACCCTGCCACGGTCACCTGGCCATCAATGGCAGAGCTGAGCGCGACGCTGTTCGGAGCCAGTAATGCGAGCACTCTGCCCGCATCCACCTGCGTCAGATTCAGCTGTGCCTCGGTCGTCCAGTCGCTGTCCAGCGCCACCGTAGCCTTGGCGGCCACTTGCGCCCCCAGCAGGGTGCCGTTGGCCTCCGCGCGCAACAACTTGCCCACGCTGTTCAACTGCAGGGTTGCGTTGCCAGCCTGTTGCCCCTGCAGCTGCAAGCCGTCCAACCTTGCCTGGACGCGCAGGCCGGGCTCCTGCACCGTTCCATCGGCATCGGCCCGCAACCAAAGCAATCCGTCCACCGGCAGTGCCAGGTGCTGCAGCGCGGTCAGCCGACTCAGCACCACGCGGTCCGCCTCCAGATGCCCGGCCACTCGCTGCCGCTGCAGATCGTAGCTGCCGCTTCCGCGCACCACGATGCCGCTGTACTGCGCCAGCACGTGATCGGCCGCGATCCTCTGGCCATGCAGCGCCAGGGTGGCGGTCACGGCGTCATACGGCTGCCCATAGGCGACGCCCTGCTTCAGTTCGAGGCTGCCGCTACCCTCCGGCTGGCCCGCTGTGCCGCTCATGTGCAGCTCTGCCCGGGCCGTACCGGTCAGTGGCACGCTGCTCTGCTGGCCGATGATCTGCAACACATCCTGAACTGGCGCGGTCTCCAGCAGGCCATGCACGTCCAGCGTCATCCCATCATCCCATATGGCATCGACCGGCCCATGCCGCCCCATCACCACGCGCGGCCGCATCGTCCCGCCAACGCGCAACACCGCAGTGCCCCGCTGCAGCGTGGCACTGGTCACCTGCAAGCCACCGCGCGGCGAGAACTCGCCCTCCGCATCGATGCTGTCGATCAGCACATCGGTCGTATCGCTCAGCCGGGCCTCCAGCGACTGCGCCGTTGCATGCCCCTTCAGGTCGAGATTGGCAATCTCCCCGCGCGCAGTGCCGTGGAACTCGACCTGTCCGTGCAACACCACGGGCACGGCAGCCACACCCTTCTTGCCATTTGCGCTGAAGCCCAGCGTCTGCAACAACTGCTCGAACTCTCCCAGGTCCTGCAGCGACGCATCGGCATGCAGCACCGTCAGCGGATCGCCAAGGTTGACGCCCAGCACGCCGCTTGCCTCCAGCGTTGAAGATGGCGAGTGCAGCTGCACCCGCTGGATGCGGACCACCTCGCTGCTGCCCGTGTAGTGGGCCACCACCGAGCCCGTGACCGGCACATTATTCAACGCGCCGCGGCGCGACACGCCCGTGGGTGCAGCGGTCAGGTCGCCCTCCACCTCGACCGTAGAGGCGATATCCCAGGTCGGACCGCCGTACTCCACCTGCACCGGCCCGGTGATGGCGGTGTCAAAGCCGAGGTCGCCAAAGTGCTCCGGGGCCGAGGTGTCCAGAATCGTACGCAGCGGAATGGAGTGCACCGTTGCCTCAATCACGGTGTGGGAGAAGGGCGCAGTCCGGGGCGCGCCACGGTCGGGGATACCCGCCATCCACTGGCTGATGCGCATGGAGCCCTCAGCACTTCCGCCGCCCGGCAGATTGCCCACCAGATTCGTCAGCCGCATCTCATCGGGTGTGATTCGCACCTCACCACCGCCATTGATGCCGGTGTAGCGAACGTACTCGTTACGGTAGCTGGCGTTGTGCAGCCGAGCCTTGGCCGTGACGACGTAGCCATGTGTGCAGTCCTGCGGGGTGGGCTGGAGCTTGCCGACCGCGCTGCCCGGGTGTCTGGTCAGCCGATGCATCCAGGAATGGTCTGCCGGTGCGGACTGCTCGGCAACCGGGCAGCTGTGCGCGCTTCCGTCAAGCTCCGCCGTGCCATCCTTGAAGCCATCAATGCCGCCGAGCACCGTAAGCTGCCCCAGCGCGATACTCCCCTTCCCGGTGACCTTCCAGCTTGGCTGGGCGAAGTTATGCAACTCGCCAGAGACTGTGAGCTCCGAGACTCCGCCGCTGCGGAAGCTCAGCCGCGACAGCGTTGCCACGTTGCGCCCCAGCGTAAGCTCTGCCGCCAGCGTCGAGCGTACCTCCGGCTGTGCCGCCATCCGGGTGCGCAGGTCGGCGATCTGCGTCTGAATGGCATACGCATCCTGGCCTGGCTGGTAACGCATCTGCGCGTCCAGCTCTCGCGCGGCAAAGGCAAAGGGAATGGGCTGATCGTTCAGCAACACCGTGCCATCCGTCACGCGCACGTCTCCGGCCTTCAGGTCCAGCAGCGTATCGGTCAGCGGTTGCGTGGCACGCGTCGCGTGCCGTGGTACAGGCTGATTCGTGTGGCCGTCTTTATCGATGATGAGGTGCACCTGCGGGCGCTGCACCCAGAGACGATCAAGCGAGACGCGCGAGCTGAAGCTGCCCGCGGCCCGCTCCAGCAGATGCAGAATCCGCAGCCGCAGTTCGATGTGCTCTGCGGAGAGATACGGAGCCTGATCAGCCGCCTCCAACCCGTGAATCACCAGTCCATCGGCATCGACAGCAAGGTGCCACAGGCTGAAGTGAATGGAGCGCAGCTCAACCCTGCCGCCGGTCGCGTCCTCCAGTACCGCAATCACCTGGCTGCGTACGCGCTGCTGGAATCCATCGGTGGTGGTGTACCAACTGCCAACCGTGATCAGCAACACCAGCAGACCCAGGATGCTGAGCACACCCCAACCGAAGCCCCGCCCCAGCCTGCGCGCCAGCGACTGCTTGACTCGGTCCTCCAGCCTCTCCACCTTGCCGGCCAGGCGCTGCAGCGGATTCGGCTCGTTCGGTGAGCCGCCATTGAGACTGCTCATGGCGTTCCTCCGGCATCCGGCATCACCCTTACCGTGCCCTGCGCGCGCAGCGACTTCAGCCAATCATCCAGCAGCGCGCTCACACGTTGCTGCAGCAGCAGTTCGTTGATCTGCGGCGTAACGGCAGACAGGCGCGGCGGCGTCATCCCCTGGCGACGATACGCAGGCACCAGCGTCTGCGTATAGTACGCCTGCGTCTCGTCCTCCGTAATGTGGATGCCCAGGCGGAAGTGCTGATCGACGAACTGCAGCACCTGCATGCGCTGCCGCCAGAGTGCAGTCAACTGGGCCAGAGTCAATCCCTGGTCGGCGACGAACCGCTGCCAGCCCGCCTCCGTCTCGCAGTGGTACACCTTGCAGGCAGGAATCTCCTGTCGCAACGCGGTCAGCTCCTGCCGCACGCTCGCGTCACTCACGTCATCCTCAGGCTGCAACTTCTCCTGCTGCAGAATCAGCCTGCGATCGATCAGACGATCGAGCATTCGGGTGCGATCCAACTCTTCCGTACCTTCCCGCAGCGGGCGAAATGCCATCATGCGCTGCTCCTGATCCAGATCGCTGGCCAGAATCAGATCGCCGTTCACGATCGCCACAATGCGGTCCAGCTCCGTGCGGACGGGCACCTGCTGTGCTAGCAATAGCGGCCCGGCTGCAACCAGCGCAGCCAGCAGAGGCATGCCGAATCTCAGAGGCGCGCGCATCAGAAGCTCTCTCCGATGCTGAAAAAGAAGTTGAAGTGGTTGGCAGCACCCACGTGCGGCAGACTGTTGTTGAAGTCGTAGATAACCGGGTAGATGGGCGGATTCAGATTGTAACTAAAGTCGACACGTACAGGCCCAACCGGCGTCCGGTACCTTGCACCCAGGCCCACCGTATGCGAGGAGTAGTTGAAGCTGCAGGTGCCGATGGAGCCTGAGACATCCGTACAGGTGCTCTTCAGAGGCTGGCGCACCCGTGCCAGGCTGGGCCACAGGTCACTCTCATTCTGGAAGACGTTGCCCATGTCGTGGAACAACACAAAGTTCACGCTGTTGCCTACGTAAGGCAGTGTTGGCGCAGGCAGTCGCAACTCCAGCGAGTTGACGAAGACCGCCGTACCACCCACTGGATACCCGGTCTGCAGGTCGCGCGGGCCTGCGGCGTTAATGCCGAAGCCACGCAAGGAGTTCGCTCCCCCGGCGTACAGACGCTCTGGCAGCGGAACCGCTGTACAGCTCGGGTTGGTCGTGAGCAAGACGCCAGCGCACTCCGTGTTCCCAACGTTGGGATTTGTGCCATAGGCAGTTTCAAATCCGAAGCGCGTCTCACGTGCCAGCACGTAGTGCTGCTTGCCAAACTGGTAGTACGTGGAATTCGTCAGATCCACACGATTGAAGTCTACCTGCGAACCGAAGCGTGACGAGGCTAGAAACTCCTGCAACGAGGTGTACGAACCCTTCACCGCATTCAACGGCCCGGGCTGCCGGGTATCGCGCAGCCAGGTCACACCCGGCCCACCCACGCGCACCGGCTGCGAGAGCAGCGGAATCAGGTTGGCCGAGACCTGCAGGCTGTTGGGGTCCACCTTGACGAGACGGTATTGGAAGTCATAGATCAGCGTCTCGGCCCGCTTGATCTTCTCCGTCAGCCGCGCGTCAAACTGCAGCGTGGACGAGGCGAAGGTTGTGATGTCCTGGATATTCGAATAGCCGCCCGAGACGGCACCGGTCAGCCCCTTCCACCCATGGATATGCGGGTTCTGTAGCGTGAGCGTGGCTACCTTCTCCAGCAGACCATAGGTTGTGTGCAGCGTCAGCAGATCCTCCGTGCCACGCAGATTGATGCGGGTCACATCGAGCGAGACACGTGGGCTCACTCCGGCCTTGCCGTTCTGCGAGTACTGCGCCGTAGGTGGCAGTCCCAGCTGAATGCGCGATGCCTCCGAGATGGTACCGGAGGTTGGCGTGCCGGTCTGCGCCTCAAGCCCGAATCCGTAGGTCACATCCCATCGCTTGGCCTCGGTCAGTTGCAGCACCACGTTCTTCTGCGGCGCATCGCCGTTCGGATTCTGCACCTTCGCAATCACATCGTTGAACAGCGCAAGGCTGTACAGATTTCGCTGCGTCTCCAGCAGCGCAGCCTGGTCCAGCGGGTCACCATGATGCACCAGTAACTGGCGATTTACCACGCCGTATCGAACGCGCTCACGGCCGCTCACCAGCACGTCGCGAACAAACACCTGCGGCCCCTCGGTTACATCCAGCGCCACATCGGTGCGCGTAGCATCGTCCGGGCTGGAGTGCTGCTCCACCTCCACCCGCGCCTGATCAAAGCCATGGCTGACGTAGTAGCCCAGCAGCGCATCACGATCGCCCACCAGCGTGGACAACGAGAAGGGCTGCCCGGGTCGAGCATTCAATGAGGCTTCCAGCTCCTGGCGGCGCTCCTGGGCCACGCCATTCAACATCACCTTGCCAAAGAGCTTCTGTGGCCCCTCCTCAATCAAATAGCTCACACGAATCTGCGCCTCTTTCAGCGTCTTGCCGCGAACCACGTCCACGTCTTCCACCCGCGTCGTCACCTTCGCCTCATCAAAGCCATTCGAGCGATAGAGCGCCTGGATGGAGCTCACGTCCGCATTCACCAGCGACTGACTATAGCTGCCACTCGGCAGGTAGGGATTCGCGCGCTGCACCTTGAGTCGCTCACGCAGCAGGTCCGTGTCAAAGTACTTGTTGCCAGAGATGGCGACCTCCAGCACTTTGTGCCGCGGGCCCCGCTCCACGGTGTAGACCACGTGCTCTGTGCTGCTGCCCTGCCCGGTCACGTGAACCTCGACATGCGCGTCGAAGTAGCCACGCTGCTGTTCGTACTCGCGCAGGTTGTGCACGCCCTCGTTCAGCAGGTCGTTGTCGATGGTGCCCTCCTGGAAGATGGGCACCAGCAGGTGCAGCCGGTCCTTCGAGAGCGAGATCCCTTCCACGGCGACCGTGACCTGGGGTCCCTGGTTGGCCTGAAACATCAGGTCAACTCGTTTGCGCGCGGCATCGTAGACCTGCTGCTCCAGCGTGACGGTCGCCTCCAGGTGGTCCTTCTTCTGGTAGAACGTGCGCAGGCGAGTCAGCACGTTGGAGGTCGTCTCGCGCGTCATGCGGCTGCCGGTCTTCAACTTGCCCGTCCGACGCAGCTCCGCAACGGTCAGCCCCGGGTCCTTGCCCTGCACCTGGATCACGCCGATCTTTGCCTGTGGTCCGATCGCGACGGTATAGGTCACGTTGGTCTGTTCGCCGGCAACATCGTCCTGGGTGGCGATGGAGATGCTTGGCTCGTAGTAGCCATTCTGCTGCAGTGCCTGGCGAATTCCGTCCACGCCAGACTGCAGATCGCCCTCACGCAGCGCGGCGCCAGGCTCCAGCCGGGTAGCAAACTGCAGCAGCGAGCTCAGCCGATCGCTCTTCACTCCCGCAATGCTCACGCGACCAACGAACATCCGCATCTTGCCTGCGAACACCAGCGTGATCCCGTTGGCCGATCGCACGCTGTACACGGCCAGGTCGCGATACCGTCCGCTGGCAAACAGTCGCCGCTCACTTTCGCGCACCTTGTCCGCGTCCAGTGGCTCTCCGGCGCGCTGGCTTAGCTCGTTGGGCAGCCGGTCACCGGGCGCGTAGGTTACCCCTTCAAACTGGATGGCCAGCACCGGCACGCCCTGGAGCGACCACAACGTCGCTGGTGGAGACGGCGCGGCGGCCGCAGCCTGGGGTCCAGTCTGTAATCCCGTCTGTAATCCGGTCTGGCCGTGCGCTGACGTGCCCATCAGCAGCGAGGCCGTGCAGGCGAGTGCCAGCCAGCAGGCTGCAGCCCGTGCCTCGTACCCTGCGCCTGCGGACTCTCGAAACCGTCGCACCCAACCCAACCCGTGCACCCCTGCTGTCTTAGACCACTGCGGCCGCTGCCCGTCGCGCGCAGACCGGCAATTTCTCTGGAAATCGATCCTTCCCTATACTACGAAGAAGGGGCGTTAATTTTGTCTGCAAACTCGCATCATGTACACGCAGTGCACCCCACCTCCCCGACAGTTGGCGCCACCATTCCTGCGGACGAACGTTACTCCCGGCAGATCCTGTTCGCTGGCATCGGCGCGACCGGTCAGCAGCGGCTGGCGGCCGCGCACGTGGCCATCGTCGGCTGCGGGGCTACGGGCGCGGCGGCGGCCGCGCTGCTGGCGCGCGCCGGGGTCGGCACGCTTACCCTGATCGACCGCGACTTCGTCGAGCCATCCAACCTGCAACGTCAGGTCTTGTTTGATGAGCAGGATGCGGCTGACGCTCTGCCGAAGGCCGAGGCCGCCCGGCGCAAGATCGCCACCTTCAACGCAGACATCACCGTGCACGCACACGTCAGCGACCTGGTGCCCGGAAATATCCATGCGCTGCTGCAGCCTGCCGACCTGGTGCTGGATGCCACCGACAACTTTGAGACACGTTACCTGATCAACGACTATGCCGTCGCGCACGGGCTCCCCTGGATCTACGCCGCGGCCATCGGCGGCTACGCCGCCACCATGAACGTGTTGCCCGTGGGCATGGCACTGCCCGCAGACTGCGGCCCAACGGCCTGCCTGGCCTGCCTCTTCCCCAAGCCGCCCAGCGGTCCGGTGGAGACCTGCGACACGGCCGGTATTCTGGCCACGGCGGTCAATCTGGCTGCGTCGCTGCAGGTGACCGAGGCGCTCAAGTACCTGACCGGTCAGCCTCATCTGTTGCGTCGCACCCTGGTCTCCTTTGACCTGTGGACGCCCGGCGAGCGCGCCGGCCTCGAGCGCAGCGAGATCCGCACCGGCACCCCTGATCCGGCCTGCGCAGTCTGTGGGCAGCGCCAGTTCACCCATCTCACGGGCGAGCTGCGGCCCCACATCACCCTCTGCGGTCGCAACTCGGTCCAGATTCACGAGCACCATCGCCCGGTCGACTTCGCCGCCATGCAGCAGCGGCTGGCAGCGCACGGCAGCGTCCGGTTCAACGACCTGCTGCTGCGCTTTGAGCGTCCCCCGCTCACCCTCACCCTGTTCTCGGACGGTCGCGCGATCATCCAGGGAACGACCGACGTGGCGGTCGCGCGAACCTTCTACGCACGATTTATTGGGTCTTAAGACCTTCAGCCAGGCAACTCTTTGCGCTTCGCGGCAGTCTTAACGGTCATACGCGATTTGTATCGCCGTGCCGACTCGACGGTTTCGCGCAGAAAATAAGAACGGTTCTCCTTCTTCATGGCACTGGATCCGACGACAACTGGAGTGCTTGCCGCCCCCGAGACTGCCCAGCACCGGCGGAATCTGCCCATTGCTGGCGAAGCCGAGGCCCTGGAGCGTGCACGCGCTGGTGATCCCGACGCCTTCTCCATCCTGTACGGGATGCACAAGCGCCGGGTGTACACCCTCTGTCTTCGCATGCTGGGCAACGTCACAGAGGCCGAGGACATGACCCAGGAGGCCTTCCTCCACCTCTTCCGCAAGATCAATAGCTTCCGCGGCGAGTCTGCCTTCTCCACCTGGATGCATCGGCTTACCGTCAATCTGGTGCTGATGCACCTGCGCAAGAAGGGGCTGACGCTGATCTCGCTGGAAGAGACCATGAACCCTAGCGACGAAGACAGCATACGTCGCGACTATGGCAGCCAGGACCCCCTGCTGGCTGGCGCCGTCGATCGCCTGACGCTGGAGCGCGCCGTAGCCCAGTTACCGCCCGGCTACCGTATGGTCTTCCTGCTTCACGATGTTGAGGGCTTCGAACATAATGAGATTGCCGAGATGCTGGAGTGCTCGACCGGCAACAGCAAGTCCCAACTTCATAAAGCTCGGCTAAAATTGCGTGAGATTCTGCGACATTCCCCGGCCTCTGCTGAGATCCTGAAGAGAAAGGAAACGGAGCCATGAATCCTGCGGATGCGCCCCACCCCGACTCCGGTGCCGTAGACTCTCTGAATATCGACACGATGACGCTGGCGGAGTTCGAGCACTATCTGCCGCACTTCTTCGCCGCCTACAATGGCCGCATCAGCGACAATCCTCGCTTTGCCAAGCTGCTGGCTGCCTATCCGGACTGCGCCGCGCTGGTGCGCGACCTGGAGTACATCGCCGAGACGGCACGCAACCTTCTGGAGCCCGCCGACGAACCCTCCGATGCCGTGTGGAGCGGCATTCAAAGCCGCTTGCAGAGCGTGGTTCCCGAGCCTGAGCCGCAGGCCCCGGCGCTCGAGCCCAAAAAGTAGCGCTTGCACGCAGGCCCGGCCGGGTGTACTCTGCTCTCGATATGACGAACGCCATCCAGTTTTCCGGGTTTAGCTACCGCTACTGGCCATTTCCTGTGGCCGCGCGGAGCGTTCGCATGTCCCTCTAGCATCACGTAGAGACTTCGACCTTTCCGACCGCGGCCTGACTCAGGCCGCGGTTTTCCTTTGTCTGCAACCCAACCGCACCCGCAACACCGCAGAGATTCTTCCCCCGGAGAGCCACCTGCGGCCATACACTACGGAGAAGCCATGACGCCCGCCATGCAAGCAGAGCCCACCACCCAAACCCCGCCCCTTCCGCTCCAACACCTTCAGCGCATTACGCTTACCGGCTTTATGGGCGCTGGTAAGACCACCATCGGCCGTCTGCTGGCGGAGCGGCTGGGCTGGAACTTCCTCGATCTGGACGCCTACCTGGAGCAGCGCACCGGCAATACCATCGCCGACATCTTTGCGCAGCACGGAGAGCAGCGCTTCCGCCGGCTGGAGTCTGCGGCACTGGTGTCCGCGCTAGGACTCCAGCACACCGTGCTGGCGCTGGGCGGTGGAACACCCGAGGGGCTGACCAACCGCCTGCTGCTGGAGCAGACCCCGGGCACACTCACCGTGTTTCTGGACGCGCCCTTCTCCACGCTCTATGACCGATGCGTTCTGCAGGACATTGCGCGCCCCGTGCTGGCCAACGTGGAGGACGCGCAGCAACGCTTCCAGCAGCGGCGCCCGCACTACCTGCGGCTGGCCGGACTGACCCTGAACACCGCGGACCGCACGCCAGAGCAGACCGTGCAGCAACTGCTGGCGGAGTTATCCCGCTAATCCAGCCCCGGAGGGCCACGCATCGCCATGCCGCACCAGACGCCCCAGCAGCAGGCCAATCACGCCATCCGCGGCCACATCCTGTTCACCATCGGGGTGCTGCTGCTGCTGGCGCTGGCCTGGTTTCTGCTGCCAGAGTTGGAGATTCTCTACGTCAGTGCGCTGTTTGCCGTTGTGCTGACGCCGCTGGTGGAAGGCATTCGTGGTTGGAACCTGTGGGGCTATCGGCCGTCACGGCCGATTGCCCTGCTTATCCTGCTGGGTGGAACGCTGCTGGCTCTGGTGGTGTTTCTTGTCGTCGGACTTCCACCTGTGGTGCGCGACCTGCATCAGTTCAGCATCGACCTGCCACCACGCATCCCCGCTACGGTGGAGCGGCTGAAGAATCTGCCCATGGCCGACCACTTCGGCATTGATGCCCTGGCGGAGCGCATTGAGGGCGGTCTGGCCTCCACCGCCAGTTACATTGTGGGCTTGCTGCCGCTGTGGCTCGGGCACGTCTTTGATATCGTCACGGCGATCTTTCTGTGCGTGTACTTCATGCTGGAGGGCGATGCAGCCTATCGCTTCTTTCTGAATCTGGTGGCCCCGCGCTACCGTTCCCGGCTGGATGAGACGCTGAAGCGCGCCGAGCTGCGGATGAGCAAGTGGCTGGTAGGACAGGGCATTCTGATGCTAACGCTGGGCGTCACCAGCACCCTGGTCTTCGGGCTGCTGCACGTGCGGTACTTCTTCCTGCTCGGCGTGCTGATGGGGCTGTTCAACATCATTCCGATCGCTGGCGGCATCTTTACCACGGCGCTGGCCGCAACTATTGCCGCACTGGACTCCTGGCCCAAGCTGCTGGGCGTCATCGCCTTCTACATTGTTTACGTCAACATCGAGAACGCGATTCTGATCCCGCGCACCATGCGCTCCAGCGTAGACCTGATGGGTTTGACGGTGCTGATCTCGCTCATGATCGGGACTGCGCTGGCAGGCATCACCGGAGCGCTGGTCGCCGTGCCCACTGCCGCGCTGATCGCTGTCCTGCTGGATGAGTATGCGGTCCACAAGCCCTGAGCCGGGTGCCTCGCTGCTATCCTCAAAGCTGTGACTGAACTAACCCTATCCCGACGCCAGGGCAGCGGCTTTGCCGTGCCGCTGCTGATCGCCGTCATCGTGCTGGCCATCGCTGCAGCCGTGATCTTTGAGTTCAATCCGCACGCCACAGCCGACGTTGCCGTCACCCATACCGCCGTCTTCGCCTCGCACTTTGACCTGAAGGGCGACACCATGCTGGTCAACTCGGACGTAGCCCAGGATGACATCTACGTCCTCACCACGGTCCGCATTACGGACCAGCTGCGCTTGCCCCTCTTCCTGAAAGACTTTACGGCGACCTTGACTCCCACGAACCCGGACGGCTCCGCCGCAGCGCCCATCAGCACCAGCGCCATCGAAAAGCCCGACCTGCCCAACCTCTACGTCACCTTCCCCAAATTGAAGGCGATGGTCGAGGAGCAAGCCACAGAACCTCTGTACCGCGAGTCGCAGATCGACCCGGGCAAGAGCGCGACCGGCATCATCTTGCTCCACTTCCCTGTTACCCAGCAGGCGTGGGAGCATCGCAAGTCTGCCCAGCTCACCATCGACCTGTACCACCAGCAGCCGATTACCCTGCCCATCCCCTGAGCCCACTATGACACGACGCCGCTGGATCGCCGATACCTACGCCCCTGTCGACGGACACCCCACCACCGCTGCGCTTACGGGCGATCAGGCCCTGCACCTGGCCCGGGTGCTGCGCGCACAGCCCGGCCAGATCTTTGACGTCGTCGCGCACGGCTTTCTGCACCGCGCCGAGGTGACCACCGTCTCCGAGAGCGAGGTGCGCTTCACCCTGCATGAGGAGCTTGAGGCCGACGCAGCTCTCCCCCTGCACTTGCTGCTCGCCGTCTTCAAGTTCGACCACCTGGAGTGGGCAATCGAGAAGGCCACCGAGCTGGGCGTCGCAGCCATCACCCCGATCCTGGCGCGCCGTACCGAGAAGCACCTGGCCCAGGCCGCGGCAAAGCGCGCCGAGCGCTGGCGACGCATTGCGCTGGAGGCATCCAAGCAGTCGCGCCGCACCGACGTCCCCACCATCCATGAGCCTGCCCCCCTGCGGTCGGCGCTGGTCGGCCTGGATGCCACACCGCTCCGCATCCTGCTCTCCGAGACTGAGCAGACCACGCCCCTGGCAGCAGCACTCCACGGCGCACTGCAGGCAAACACCACCGACGAGGTGCCCGCGACAGCGCTGGCCATTGGTCCCGAAGGTGGCTGGACGGCCGAGGAGATGGGTCTGTTTACCACGCATGCATGGCAGCACGTCACGCTGGGTCCGCGGATTCTGCGTGCGGAGACCGCCGCCATCGCAGCCATCGCCATTACAGCCGCCCAACTGCTGTAGTCCACGCGAGGCTGACCTGCGCGCCAAAGCAAACGGCTCCCACCAGGGAGCCGTTTGCCCTAGCCAGCACGCCGCGCTAGCTGAAGATGTCCTTCATCTTCTCGAAGAGTCCGCGCGAGGTCGGCGTATTCTCCACCACCAGCGAGTCGCCAAGCTGGCGCAGTAGCTCCCGCTGCTGCTTGGTCAGCTTGCTCGGGGTCTGCACCTGGATCTCGACGATCAGGTCGCCCTTGCCGCTCGAGTTCAGATGCGGCACGCCCTTGCCACGCAGCCGAAACTCGCGGCCACTCTGCGTGCCCTCAGGAATCTTGACCGTCGCCATGCCTTCGAGCGTCTCGATCTCCAGCTCCGTGCCCAGCGCCGCCTGCGGGAACGAGATCGGCATCACGCAGTGCAGGTCGTCGCCGTCGCGCTCAAAGAACTTGTGGTCCTTCACGCTAAGCACGACGTACAGATCGCCCGCCGGACCACCAAAGCGCCCGGACTCGCCCTCTCCCTGGTAGCGAATCCGTGTCTCCTGCTCCACTCCGGCCGGAACCTTGACCAGAATGGTGTGCTCGCGCTGCACCACGGTCTGGCCCTTGCAGCTGCCGCAGGGATCAACAATCTGCGAACCCGTTCCACCGCAGGAGGCGCAGGTACGCGCCACGGAGAAGAAGCCCTGCTGAAACCGCTGCTGCCCGCGACCACCGCAGGCCTGACAGGTGACCGGCTGCTTGCCGCGCGCGCCACCCGTGCCTTTGCACTCCAGGCAGGTCTCCATGCGGCGGATCTTGATCTCCTTCTCCGCACCGAAGACGGCCTCTTCAAACTCCAGCGTCAGGTCAAAGCGGAGGTCGCGGCCACGCTGCACACGCGAAGCTCGGCGCCCGCCGGAGCCACCCATGTTGAACATCTCGCCGAACAGGTCGCCAAAGATGTCACCAAGGTCCTGCGGATTGCCCGTAAAGCCCCCGGCGAACGGGTTGCCCGCCGGCCCGGCACCGCCCTGGAAGGCGGCGTGGCCGTAACGGTCGTAGGCGGCACGCTTCTCCGGGTCGCTCAGCACCTGGTAGGCCTCGCTGCACTCCTTGAACTTCTCCTCCGCCTCCGGATTGTCCGGATTGCGATCGGGGTGATACTTCATCGCCAGCTTGCGATAGGCCGCCTTCAGCTCCTGGTCGGAAGCATCCCTCGAAACACTCAAAACCTCGTAAAAATCCAGTTTGGTCACGTTTGCCGTCGCCATATTCCCTTGATGTTCCGCAGCGTTCTGTTACTCCGAGACCTGGCTCGGGTTGACTGCAATGCGCACCAGCGCCGGGCGCAACAACTTCTCCCGGATGCGATAGCCGCGGCGAATCTCCTCCAGCACCTGATGATCGGGGTGCTCGTTGGTTTCGATGCTGCCCAGCGCCTCGTGGATGCGGGGGTCAAACTGCGCTCCGACGGCCTCGACCGCCTGCACATTCAGCCCGCGCAAAGCCTCTTCCATCTGCTTCAAAATCAGCTCCACGCCGCTGCGCAGCTGGTCGACTGAGCCCTCGGCCCGCAGTGCCAGCTGGAAGTTATCCATCACGCCAAGAAAAGGCTCCACCGTGTTGGAGATCGTGTAATCGCGGGCGTCAGCGCGCTCCTTCACCTCACGCTTGCGGGCGTTGTCAAACTCCGCCTGCAGCCGCGCCAGCCGGTCGATGAGCTGGTCACGCTCGGCCTTCATCTTCTCCACCTCGGCCTGCAGCGCATCCTGGGCCGTCGACTCTTCGGTTGCCGCCATCTCGTCCTTCCACTCGTCCTGCATCGTTTCCTCGCTCATGCTTCTTCCCTCTCTATTGTCGCTGTTCCAGGGCCTGCGGGAAAGACGCCGCAGCCGTTCCACCATGGTCATTGCGGCATCCCTTTCCCGATTCTGTCCCTCGGCTCTGCCCGGCTGGCATGCAGCGATGCAGCCTGCCTGCGTTGGCCGCCCGCACACCAGCCCGCCGCCGTCAGTCTGTCCGGTGCATCATCCGGTCAAACACGTTGGCGATGTAGCTCACCGCGTTCATCGTGTTCTCGTAGTGCATCCGCTTTGGGCCGATCACGCCCAGGGTGCCAAAGCTCTCGGCTCCCACCCGCGCCGGTGCCGCAATCAGCACCAGCCCGGCCATCTCCGGCGCCTGCTCGGCCAGGTCGAACACCACGCGGACGCTCTCCTGTCGCGCGTCGATGTAGGCGTTCAGCAGCTCCACCAGCCGTTGCTTCGCCTCCAGCGCACTCAGCAGCTCGCGCAGCCGCTCGCGATCCTCGTGCCGCGCCACGGCCTGGCTGTCCACCAGGTTGGCAACACCCTCCACGTAGACGCCCTGCGTCTCGACCCCGCTGCCGGGCAGGCTACGTGACCACAGCTGCTGCACCGTCGCCAGCAGCTGCTGATACTCGCTCCGCTCCTGCTCCAGGCGCCGGGCAATCTCGGCCCGCACCCGCTCCACGCTCCAGCCGCGGAAGTTCTCATTCAGGTAACGCGCCGCCGTCTCCAGCTCACGCAGCGATGGGTCCTGCTCCAACGCCAGCACCCGGTCACGCACCAGGCCGCTGCGCATGACCACCACGGCCAGCACCCGTCGCGCTGCCAGCCGCGAGAAGTGCACATGCTCCAGCAGATCGCCATCCAGCGCGGCAGTCACAGCCAGGCCCACTCCGCTGGAGAGCGTCGCCAGCACATGCGAGGTGCGCTGCAGCAGCTCCTGCGTGCCCGCCAGCCCGGCAAAGTTCGAGTCGATCGCCATCCGCGAATGAGCCGGGAGCCGCGTGGCATTGATGCGTGGATGCTCCCCACGCATCAACTCCTCCACGTACAGACGGAAGGCGCGCGCCGTCGGCACTCGGCCAGCCGAGGTATGCGGTTGTTCCAACAGGCCAACGTCGGCCAGGGCCGCCATCTCGTTGCGAATGGTCGCCGAGCTGATGGGTGCGGCCTCGGCCTGGCTGCGCGCAAAGCTCTCTGCCACCGTGCCGGAGCCGACTGGCTCACCAAACTCGATATAGCTCTCAATGATCGCCGACAGAATAGCCTGCTGCCGCGCTGTCACCCGCTGTGCATCCGCCATCCGTGGTTCTCTCCCGGAGTGGATCTGCCGTGCAGACCAGCTCACTCTTTAGTTTATTCCCCGCGTCAAGCCGCAACCCGGGTCAGCTGATCTCCAGCACACTTCCGCCCTGGGCCGCTGCCTTCTCGGCCGCAACAATCACCTTGCCGGCGATCTCATAAAAGCCTTTGGCCTTGGCGCTCTCTGACCCGGCCAGGGAGACCGGCAGACCGTTGTCGCCGCCTTCGCGCACCGCAGGGTCCAGATCGACCGAGCCCAGAAAGGTGAGGCCATACTGAGCGGCAGTCCGCTCCACGCCGCCCGCGCCGAAGACGTCGATCACTTCCCCCCCGGGCAGCACCATCTGCGACATGTTCTCCACCATGCCCAGCACCTCGACGTTGACCTGGTGGAACATCTCCAGAGCCTTGCGCGCGTCCTGCAGCGAGACGTTGGAGCCTGTCGAGACGACCACCGCGCCGGTCAGCGGCACAGTCTGCACCAGCGAGATGACCACATCGCCCGTACCCGGCGGCAGATCGACGATCAGGTAGTCCAGCTCGCCCCACTCCACCTGCTGCAGGAACTGGCGGATGATCTGGTGCAGCATCGGTCCGCGCATCACCAGCGGCTTGTCGCCCGGCGAGATAAGGCCCACGGAGATGAACTTGACCCCATGCGAGAGGATCGGCTCAATGCGGTTCTCCCCCACGATGTTTGGCTGCCGCGTCACGCCCAGCATCATCGGCACGTTGGGGCCGTAGATATCCGCGTCGATGAGGCCGACGTTGTGGCCCAGCTTCGCCAGCGCGATCGCCAGATTGACGGCTACGGTGGTCTTGCCTACTCCACCCTTGCCACTGCCGACGGCGATGACGTGATCCACGCCCGGCAACGGCTGCGGCCCCTGCGGTGCTCCAGCTCCCATGTGTCCCATACTTTGCTCTCCACTCTTCCTGATCTATGCGTGGCCACCGGTCGGCAGCCCGCTCGTTAGATGTACCAGCCCTGCGGCAATGCGCTACGCAACTCTCGTTTGCGCAAGGTCTCGGCCTTGCGCAGCTCACGACGACGGCCAGCGTCCTCGTAGCGGCGCTTTTGATGCTCGGTCTCCGGAACCAGCTCCGGCACCACCAGATGATTTCCCTCGCTATCGACCGCGACGTAGGTCAGATACGCCGAGGAGACATGGCGAAGCTCCTGGGCCTGTACATCCTCTACCATCGCCTTGACCCCGACCTCCATGGAGGTCCGGAAGGCGCGATTCACACTGGCTTTCAGAATCAGCAGGTCGCCCACCCTGACCGGGGCTACAAAGTCCAGGTGCTCCATGGCGGCAGTCACGGTAATGGCGCGAGCATGCCGGCTGGCGGCCATGGCACCCACCAGGTCGATGTACTGCATCAGCCTGCCGCCAAACAGGTTGCCCAACGAGTTCGCGTCCGCAGGAAAGATGATCTCGCTGCGCTCAGACTGCGACTCTGCGACCGTTCTCTGTATCCGCTCTTCGCTCATCACACCCTATTTTAGCGCTGTGGGGCCAGCCTGCGCTCTGCTTGCCAACTGGCCCGGTTCCACGCACCATAATGGTATGGACAAGATTGCCGCACTCCGCGAGATTCTGCAGCTCGACCCATCCAACGCCTTTGCCCGCTATGGACTTGCGATGGAGCACCTGAGCCAGGGCAATACCGAGGCGGCGCTTGCAGACTTCAATGCGCTGATGGTGCAGCAACCCGACTACGTGCCCGCCTACCAGATGTCAGCACAGACACTTGCTCGAACCGGCCAGACCGCCGCTGCCATCGCCATCCTGAACGATGGAATCGCCGCCGCCCAGCGCACCGGCAACCAGCACGCCGCATCCGAGATGCAAGGCTTGCTGAATGAGTTGCACTAAGTAGCCTGGAAGACACACCATTGCCTCCCCTGGATGCTATGCTGCGCACATACTCCAGCAGCAGGGCCGCGTTTACTGCATCCAAAAGCCGAAAAAATCTAGGTTTATGGGAGGCACCCGTTGAGCTTCAAACGCCGAATCCCTATGGTGGCCTGGTTCTTCTACCTTCTGTCAACGTTTGAAATCGTTTCGTTTTATGTAATGGCGAATCGGTTTTACCTCGATATCGACAGTTATTTGAGCGGTCATGAACGCACTCCGTTTCAGGAGCGCATTCTGCCTGCGTTCCTGCTGCGTCCCATGCTGCAATCGCGCCTTCTGCTGGGGCTGTTCAACCGGATGCACGGGCTCTTTCTTCCACCATGGCGAGGTGCTCTTTTTCTTATCAGCATCGTGGCTCTGGCGGTAGCAGGCTACTTCTGCCTGCTGCTCTACGACGCGCTTAGCAACACTCGCTC
Organism: Acidobacteriota bacterium; assembly: GCA_028872955.1. Classification (GTDB taxonomy): domain Bacteria; phylum Acidobacteriota; class Terriglobia; order Terriglobales; family Acidobacteriaceae; genus Edaphobacter. Next base: position 6,512 of record JAGWNX010000051.1, on the reverse strand, counting down.
CCTGCAACTGCTTGTCTATCCGGTCTTTCTCTTTGCCGTCCTATGGAGCTACATGGTGCTGGTCCAGCAGCCGTTCTCCTACCCCTATGACATGTTGAGCCTCGCCTTCTTTACGGCCGGGCTCTACTTTATCTATCAGCGCCGGTTCCTGCCGCTGCTCCTGATTGTTCTGATCGGAACATTCAACCGCGAAACCACTCTGTTTCTGATCGGCATCTTCGTCATCGACGCGATAAGCGTGCGCGATACCGCAGCCCGTCTGCGCGACCGGATCGACCTGCGGCGCATTCCCTGGCTCAAAGCGCTGGTCCTGACAGTGGTCTGGGCTGCCATCAAGCTCACCCTGCACAGAAAGTTCCTGCACAACCCAACCGAAAATGAGTTGCGCATCCACGAGAATCTGCACTACTTCGCCCCCAAACATCTACCGGCACTGCTGAATATCTGCGGCTACCTGGTACCAGTCGTCTTATTGCTGCGCCGCCAGCTCCGGCCGGCACGCTTTGCAAACTACCTGCTCATCCTGCCTGTCTGGTTTCTTGTCATGTTCCTGACCGGAGTGTTGCTGGAGACGCGAATCTATGGCGAGCTCTCCGCCTACGCGGCCATCTCCACCGTGCTGCTGCTTGAGAGTCATCTGGCGACTCGGCAACCCGATCTGCAGACGAAGTCGGCAGACTCCGCGTTGAAGACCGCGGGCTGCCCGCCGGCCATGACCCATTAAAAAGAGATGGCAGGAGAGCGCTTGCGTGCGCCCTCCTGCCGCTCGTGCATCAGCGTATTGCGGTTAGAACTCCACCTTCAGCGACAGCTGACCAATGCGAGGATCGCCATTGGTACCCGTGATGCGGCCAAAGCTGCTGGAGCTGACCGACGTCGCGGGATCGCCAAAGTTCGTGTGATTGAGCACGTTGAAGTACTCTGCGCGGAACTGCACCTTGGCGCGCTCCGTCACGGCGAAGTAGCGGTGGATTGCTGCATCCCAATCGATGTAGTGCGGTCCTACAAACGAGCCCTTCTGCACATTGCCATAGCCCAGTGCAGGGTTCGAGGCATAGGACGGGTTGACGGAGAAGCTCGACGGCAACAGGTAGCCGCGGCAGGGCGTAGACAGCCCGGCGCACGCCGTATTGCCGTAGGCAGGGCCTGAGACAACGGCACGGTCGCGGCCCAGGCCGGTGTTGGAGTTATTCACTCCCGATACCACCGTCAAAGGATCGCCCGTACGGTATTGCACCAGGCCGGTGGTCTGCCAGCCATTGGCCAGCAGACGCAACGCCAGGGGAGCATCCTTCAGCGTAGGCAGGGTCCATACATACGAACCAGAGATCACGTTGGCGTGATTGAAGTCCGATGGGCCGTAGTCCAGCTGCTTATAGTTAGGCGCATAGACCGGCAGCACATACGAGTTGCCTGCGCCGGCACTGGTGACACCATTGTTCAGCGGCAGATCGTCGAGCGCCTTGGACCACGTGTAGTTGAACAGCACGCTCAACCCGTTGCGCACCCGCTGCTCCAGCGATGCCTGCAGCGAGTCGTACGACGTGTTGCCGATCATGCTGGTCTGCGAGATCTGGCTTCCGTACTGATTGCTGGCCAGCGCCGCAATCTGATACACGCGCTTCCCTGCATTCGGTCCGCTGTTGTAGGTCGGGTTGATGTCCAGCGAGACGAAGTTGTGACTGTTGTGGGAGCCCACGTAGGCAAGGCGGGCGCTCAGACCGGTAGCGATCTGCTGCTCCACGGCCAGGTTCCACTCATACGCCACCGGCACGGGGAAGTTGCCCGAGGGATCGAACGTAATGTAGGACTGCGTGGGGAACGTAGTCGTAGCTGGCGGAGGCTGCGGTGCAGGAAACGGATTTGCCGTCTTGCCCGCGTACGGGTTGATGAAGTTGCCCGTAGTGTTGCCCAGGTAGAACGAGCTGAGATACGACAAGCCCACCGACGTGACAAAGGGGGACGAGCCGCTGAAGGCGTTGTTGAAGACGCCGTCCAGACGCGTGTCATAGAACATGCCCGCACCACCGCGGATTGCCGTACGACCGTTACCGAACACGTCGTAGGCAAAGCCCAGGCGTGGCATAAAGTGCATGTAGGAGCCACGAATGCCATCCGTCGGCACACCAGGGTCGCCGGGGAACAGCAGCCCGGCAGGCGCATTCGGATACTGGGTGGAGATGGTGCCTGCGGCCCATGCCGTTGGGTTGAACTGGCCGATGCGGCCCAGCTTCTCATGCCAGGGCACAAACGGCTCATAGCGGACGCCATAGTTCAGCGTCAGCTGCTTCGTGGCCTTCCAGCTGTCCTGGGCATAGAAGCCATAGAACTTGCCACGGTTGTTGTAGAACTGCCCTGAGGCCTGGTTGAACGAGCTGAGGTAGCCCATCAAAAAGCTGGCCATGGGGTCGCCGGCTGTGGTGCCAAAGTTGAACGTGCCAGGCTGCTGAAACTGGTTGTTGATGTCGATCTTCGAGATCTCAAAGTGCGCACCAAAGGCCATGCTGTGATTGCCCTTGGTCACGCGCAGGTCATCGCTGAAGGTGTAGTTGGCACGCTGGAAGGTTCCGTGCGGATTGTCACCCAGGCTGAAGTCGCCACTGACGCCAATGCCGTTGATCTGCTTGAACGCCGGCTGCCAGATGTTCACACCCAGGTCTGCCACATCGATGCCGCCCGCGACAGGTCCGCGAATGGCATTGTCGATCTGATAGCTGGCGATGAAGTTATTCAGCACATTGCTCGAGAAGGTATGCGTCTCGGAGATAAGCGCGTTGTGGTAGTGAATATCCGAGCCGTCGGCGTAGGTCAGCAGGTTGGTCAGGTCGAGCACGCCGGCGTTGTGGAACTTGTTGAGGTAGTACCGCACCACAGCGTGGTCGCGCGGTCCGAGGGCGTAGTCTGCACGGGCGACGTACTCGCCAAAGTCCTGCGCGACAGGCTTTTTGAACAGCACCTGCCCGGTGGCATCTGCCTTGGGCAAGTACTTGAGCAGCGCCAGGGACGCCGCATTGAAGCGGCTGGTGGGAATCACGTTGCCCGCGAAGGGCGTGCAGGTGGAGGTTGTATTGCCCGTGCAGGTTGACGGGTCGTAAACCGTCGTGGAGAATTGGCCGTTCAGCTGTGCCGGTGTGGGCAGAACCGAGGAGCTGGCTCCGGTGGCCGCGGTGCGGATGATGGTGCGCTGGTAGCCAAAGAAGCCGAAGAGCTTGTCTTTGATGGCCGGCCCACCAATCGTGCCGCCAAACTGGTTGCGCTTCAGCGGGTCGCGCGTCTTCAGCAGGGGCGAGCTCGGAGTGGCCTTGGCATACCCAAAGTAATTGGCCGCGTTGAAGACCGCATTGCGGTTGTACTCAAACAGATCGCCGTGGATCTGGTTGCTGCCCGACTTGGTGATGACGTTGACGACCGCACCGGCGTTCTGTCCGTACTCGGCGCTGTAGTTGCTGGTCTGCACGCTGAACTCCTGCGTGGCATCCGGGAACGGGAAGGGCGCGTTCACATTGGTGTATTCGTCCACGTTGTTGCCGCCGTCCAGCATGTAGTTGTTCTGGTTGGCGCGGCTGCCGTTCGCCGTCACGGTCACGACGACCGGAAACGTCTTGGTGACGCCCTGGTCTGAGGCCTGGTTGGGCGCGACGACGACACCGGCCACCAGCGTAGTCAGCGCGGCGGCGTTGCGGCCGTTCAGCGGCAGCTCGTTCACGCGCTGCGTGTCCACAACCTGAGAGAGTGTGCCGGTCGTGGTATCCACCTGCATGGCGTCCGCGTTCACGGTCACCATCTCAGTGGTGGCACCTGCCTTCAGCGCCACGTTCTGGGTAAGCGCCTGGTCAGCCTGCAGCAGGATGCCCTGCTGCACATAACGGGCAAAGCCCTGCGCGGAGACCTCCAGGTTGTAGAGCGCCGGAGCGAGCGACGGAAAGACATAGGCGCCGCTCTCGTTGGACTGGACCGTGGTTTTGACACCGGTTTGGGTCTGGGTCGCTGTGACGGTCGCGCCGGGAATCACTGCGCCCGTGCCATCGGCCACGACGCCGGAGATGCGACCCAGGCCCTGCGCACTGGCGCTGGCAGGCAGCAGCAGGCCGAATGCCGCGACCAGAGCCGTAAGCAGTGCCCAGCGCAGGCCGTAGCGAGGTGCCGGCGGATTTGCCTTTAATTTTACTCTATATTGCATATTTATTCACTTGCCTCCGTAGCAGGACCCGGCGAACGCTCGCCGAACAACAGCTCTACTGATCCTGGGTTGATGGAACCGTGCAAGAGTAGGAAAGTGGTCAACCAAATGTCACGCAGGATTCATGAGAACGTTCCCGTTCCTCCGAAGTGAAGCAAGCAAAGAGTCGCGCTAACTCTCAAACCAGCAAGAGGTTCCGACAGGCGGAATGCACGCGGCCCGCCCTTCCGGAGCTGCCCGTGGTCCCACCACGGGGGCTGCCAGGGAGACCGCGGCAGCCTTCATAGGACGCAAACAGGCTGCGCGGGCCGCGCCCGGTGGCAGCTGCGCTGCATCTATACTTCCACCATGGCGAATCCACTTCCGGCGACTTTAGGGCAGCTCCGCAACTCCCCGTACACCCCCCAGCGGCTGGCACGATCCGTGAAGGACGAGATGCGCGAGAATCTGATGGAGCGACTGCGCACGCGTGGCCGTAAGGGGGAGCCGCTCTTCCCGGGTATTGTGGGCTATGACGACACGGTAGTGCCGCAGATCGTGAACGCCATCCTGTCGCGGCATAACTTCATCCTGCTGGGCCTTCGCGGCCAGGCCAAGTCACGCATCCTGCGGGCCTTGACCACTTTGCTGGACCCCCACACCCCCTACCTGGCAGGCTCCGAGCTGCGCGACAACCCCTACGCGCCGATCTCGCAGTTTGGCCGCAACCTGGTAGCCAAGCACGGCGACGACACACCCATCGCATGGCTGACGGCAGAGGACCGCTACGTCGAGAAGCTGGCCACACCCGACGTTACCGTGGCCGATCTGGTGGGCGACATTGACCCCATCAAGGCGGCGCGCTCCAACCAGGACCTCGGCTCTGAGCTGACCATGCACTACGGACTGCTGCCCCGCGCCAACCGCGGCATCTTCGCCATCAACGAGGTGCCGGACCTCGCCGGCAAGATTCAGGTGGCGTTGTTCAACATCATGCAGGAGGGTGACGTCCAGATTAAGGGTTACCCGGTGCGCCTGCCGCTCGACGTCGCAATTGTCTTCTCGGCCAATCCGGAGGACTACACCGCCCGCGGCAAGATTGTGACGCCGCTCAAGGACCGCATCGGCTCCGAGATTCGCACGCACTACCCGGAGTCACTGGACGAGGCGATCCGCATCACCACGCAGGAGGCGTGGGGTGCCAGCGAAGACCGCGCACGCCCCGGCGCCAACATTCAGGTGCCCCAGTACATTCGGCAGGTTGTGGAGCAGATCGCCTTCACGGCGCGCGAGGACAAGAAGGTGGATAAGCGCTCCGGCGTCTCACAGCGTCTGCCGATCACCACCATGGAGCTGGTGCTTTCGAACGCGGAGCGGCGTGCGCTGCTCCATGGGGAGTCTCTGGTGGTGCCGCGCGTCGGCGATATCTTTACCGCGCTGCCGGGCATCAGCGGCAAGATCGAGCTGGAGTATGAGGGCGAGATGCGGGGAGCCGAGACCGTCATCCGCGAGATCATTCGCAGCAGCGTCGCCACCATCTTTGATGAGTACTTTGCCGGCACAAACACCCAGCAGATCGAACAATGGTTCAACCTGGGCGGGACCGTGCAGCTCAATGACGTGCAGCCCGCTGCGGATTGCCTGAAAGAGCTGCGGCAGATTCAGGGGTTATTTGAGAAACTGTCGCCGTTACAGATCTCGGCCAAGTCCGCGCCAGAGGCAGCCGTGAGCGCGGCGGAATTTCTGCTGGAGGGGATGGTTGCCCACAAACGGATCAGCCGCAGTGAAGAGCGCAGCTTTACTGCTGCGGAGAAGAAGCAGCGCAACCAGGACGCCGCCAACTACGCCGAGAAGATGCGTGAGCGCGAGTTGGAGGAGTACACGGCTCGCAACCGAACGCGGCGAGGCTTCAACTAGCGCGCCGTACCGTCTGAGGGCTCCCCTATGAAGCGCATTCGCTACACCAAGTTCACTGGCGATCTCTCCTCAGCCTTCGGGCTGGAGGACCTGATGCAGGCGCTCAGCGAATTTCTGCTGGACTCCGGTTTCAACGATCCGCTCTCTCCGTTCCAGCAGTTTGACGGCGAGCAGACCATGGAGAACCTGCGCGAGGCGATCCGCCAGGTGCTGGACTCCGGCGAACTCTTCGACGAAGAAGCGCAGGAGAAGTACGACGCGCTGAGCGAAGAGCAGGTGGAAGAGCTCATCGACCAGATCATCCAGAAGATGCAGGAGCAGAACTTCATCAACGCCGAGCTACCCGAGCAGGGCCAGGGCGAGATGGGCGGCGAGGGCGAGAACGCCCGCTTTGAAGTGACGGACAAAGGGATGGACTTCCTGGGCTACAAGGCTC